>JAIKWW010000114.1 GCA_024684465.1 Clostridia bacterium
GGGAAGGCTGGAAAACCTGCTGGAATTTAAATCCGCTATTCTGGACAGCGAAGACGAGAACCCGGAGATCACTCTGCCGGAATTTCTGGAACAGGTGGCACTGGTGGCAGATGTGGACTCTCACGATCCCGATGAGGATGCGGTGGTCCTCATGACTTTGCACAGCGCAAAGGGCCTGGAGTTTCCGGTTGTGTTCATGCCGGGAATGGAGGACGGACTGTTCCCTGGAAGCAGGGCGATGGACTCTGCCGAGGGACTTGAGGAGGAACGGAGACTCTGCTACGTGGGAATAACTAGAGCCAAGGAAAAGCTCTACATGACAAGCGCAGAGACGAGAATGCTCTACGGCCGGACGGACTACACCAGGGAGTCACAGTTCCTGAAAGAGATCGACAAGGGTCTGTTCGATCCTCAGTCGGATGAGATCGGAAAGAGGAGCTATCAGGAGCCTGAGGGTATGTCAGCTTCAGCTTCCGGAAGAAGAGCTGCCCGCTACAGCATTGACAATAAGCCGTTTGACAGAGTTAAAGAAATCAAGGCGAAGAGTGCGAAACAGAAGATGGCGCAGAGTGCCGGCAGCACCGATTTTGCAAAGGGTGACAAGGTTCACCATGCGAAGTTCGGAGACGGTCTCGTAGTCAGCGTATCCGGCAATAATATAGCGACTATCGCCTTTGACAGCGTCGGGATCAAGAAGCTGGCTCTGAGCATGGCACCGCTTGAAAAGAGGGACTGATGATGGAAAGAGAAGCTGCGGATAAGCGGATGAGGGAGCTGGAAGAGCTTCTTAAATATCACAATATCAAATATTATGACGAGGATGCTCCCGAGATTACTGACAGGGAATATGATGAACTTTCACTGGAACTGAGAGCTCTCGAAAAGGAATATCCGGATCTGGCTGATGCGAAGTCTCCTACAAAGCAGGTGGGAGGGCATGCGAAGCGTGAGGCCGGGGTGCTGATTCCCCACAGAGTTCCGATGCTTTCCATACAAGATGTTTTTACAAAGGAAGAGGTCTGTCATTTTGTCCGGGATATGAAGGAAAGATTCGGAGAAGCCACCGAATTTGTGGTGGAAACGAAGATCGACGGACTGTCGATGTCTCTGCGCTATGAAAACGGAAATCTTACCACAGCCATCACCCGGGGAGACGGACGTGATTTCGGGGAGGATGTTACTGCCAATGCGAGGGTCATACCTGATGTGGTTGAGAAAATCTCTGATGCTCCGGATTATCTGGAAGTCAGAGGCGAGGTGTACATGGAGAATGCGGCTTTTGATGCCGTGAATGAAAAACAGGAGCTCCTTGGGAAAAAACTCTTTGCAAATCCGAGAAACTGTGCCGCAGGAACGCTCAGGCAACTCGATACGTCTGTGACAGCGGAGAGAGGCTTGTCCATGTTCGTATTCAACCTGCAGGATGTCAGGGGCGCTCAGTTTGAAAGACATACAGACGTGTACGAATTCCTCCGCAAACGTGGAGTGAAGACAATAGAACAGTATTATGTCTGCGTTTCCGAGGAAGAGGTGCTGGAGGCTATCGATAAGATCGGCGCAATGCGGGGCGAACTGGCCTACGATATTGACGGCGCTGTGGTGAAACTTAACAGCCTGGAGAACCGGAAGCAATGTCAGGATACCGCGAAAAACGGCGGATATCTTGTGGCATACAAGTATCCTCCCGAGGAGAAGGAGACTGTTTTGAGGGACGTTGAACTTTCCGTGGGAAGAACGGGAAGAGTGACACCTACTGCGGTCTTTGATCCGATCCGACTCTGTGGGACAACTGTATCCAGAGCGACTCTTCACAATCAGGATCACATAGATGAGCTCGATGTGGGTATCGGAGATACAATCGTGGTATATAAATCCGGTGAGATCATTCCCAAGGTGAAGTATGCAATAAAGGAAAAGCGGCCGGAGGGTACTGTGAGATTCAGGATCCCTTCAGTCTGCCCTGTCTGCGGTGCCCCGGTTGTCAGGGATGAAGATACTGCTGATATGCGCTGCACCGGAAGTTCATGTCCTGCGCAGATGGAAAGGCACATATTGAATTTTGTCGGCAGGACAGCAATGGATATAAAGGGCTTCGGGGAAACTTATGTGGCAGAGCTGCTCAGACAGGGTTATATCAGGGATATAGGTGATATATACAGGCTGGAGGAATACCGTGATGAGTTGATAGAAAAGGGGATTATCGGCAAGGAGAAGAACACGGACAAACTTCTGGCCTCCATCGAGAGCTCCAAGTCAAATGAACCTTTCAGACTGTTGACCGGTCTTGGTATTCCGAATGTCGGACGTTCCGCGGCTCGTGCCATTCTGAAAAAATTCGGCAGCATCGATGCGGTTGAGCAGGCTGCGGCGGAGGAACTGACTGAGGTCAGGGATATCGGGTCGATCACTGCTGACAGTATTGCCGCATATTTTCATGACGAGGGCAATCGCGCGCTGATATCCAGACTCCGGGCGTATGGGCTGAACATGGGAAAGGCTGTATCGGAGAGTGAATCTGAAAGCGAGTCGGGACTTCTGGAGGGTAAGATCTTTGTCATTACCGGAACGCTTCCGGGCATGGGCAGAAAGGAAGCCGCTGAACTCATCGAGAATAACGGAGGCCGGGTGAGCGGCAGTGTGTCGAAAAAGACGGATTATCTGCTGGCGGGAGAAAATGCCGGCAGCAAGCTCGTAAAGGCACAGGAACTGGGCATCAGGATCATCAGTGAAAATGAACTGATGGCGATGCTGGGTATGTAAAACAGACCTTTGCTGTCACCGGAAAGATTCGGTTGACTCGGCAACCTCTTCCGTAATATAATGATTAGGCAGTTGTCCTCTGACGGCTTCATCTGTTTGTCCAGGGTCCTGCGCAATAAGAACCTGTGAACCTCGTCAGGTCCGGAAGGAAGCAGCGATAAGCGGGACCTCTTATGTGCCGCAGATCAGTCTTGGCGTTCAGGTGGGGCCCTCAGAGGACAACTTTTTTAACCATCGATATTATTACGATACCGGGAATGGGGCGATGGAATTATGTACACGGCGATTTATCGTGATTTCAGGCCGGATGACTTCAGTCAGATAATAGGTCAGGATCACATTGTAAAGATATTGAAAAACCAGTTGGCTAACGGTCAGACGGGTCATGCATATCTCTTTTGCGGAACCCGGGGTACCGGGAAGACCACCACTGCCAGGATCCTGGCAAAGGCTCTGAACTGCACCGGAGAAGGGGAAAGACCTTGTTGCAGGTGTCAGAACTGCACAGATATAAAGAATGGTAATTTTGTGGATGTGGTGGAGATCGATGCCGCTTCAAATACAGGCGTAGACAGCATCAGGGATCTGAAAGACCGGGTCAGCTATGCCCCATTTGTAGGCAGATACAAAGTTTATATAATCGACGAAGTGCACATGCTTTCAAAACAGGCATTCAATGCACTGCTGAAGACTCTGGAAGAACCTCCGGAGCATGTGGTTTTCATACTTGCAACTACAGAAGTTCAGCAGATTCCGGCGACCATTCTCTCGAGATGTATCCGGCTCGATTTCCGCAGAGTTTCAGAGGCGGATATCATCGGAAATATGAAGAATATCTGTCAGGCAAGAGGAATCAATGCCGATGATGACGCACTGGCGCTCATTGCGACTAATGCGGACGGATCTGTCAGGGACAGTCTTACGATACTGGAGCAGTGCGTGGCGGGTGGAAATGTGCTCACCAGAGACGACGCTGCCGAGATACTGGGAGCTGTGGGAATCGAAATGCTCACAGAACTCACTGAACGGATCATGTGCGGAGACGTTGCAGGCGTGCTCATGGATTTAAATCAGGCCATTGAGGCGGGGAGAGATGTCAGGCAGATCATGAGAGACTGGCTGAGTCATTTCAGAAATCTGCTGATTTCCAAATACGTTGAAGATCCCGCAAGGCTTTTGAATATGTCCACCGGCAACGCTCAGCGGCTCATAGATCAGAGCCGCAGGGTATCAACAGGTCTGATCGACAGATCTATTAGGGAACTCAGTGCCACCATATCTGATGCCCGCTGGTCGACCCAGCCCAGAGTGCTGCTGGAGATGTGTGCAGTGAGGATGTCCTCCGGCTCCATGACCGGCACGGCAGGTCAGACTGAGGAAGTTCAGTTTGTCAGCGGGGCCGCTCCGGTACGAAAGCCTCAGAATGCGCAGATACCTGACGGGAGAGATCAGATACGCCAGCCATCCGGCGGTTATATGCAGGAGAATCGTTTTCAGCAGCTGCCTCCGGATAACCGGCCTTTACAGCAGGACATGGGAAACATGTCCGGACGTCCTCCCGTGGACAGACGTCCGCAGATGGACACTCCGGAGAATCGGAGACAGGACGTACAGCAGGCAGAGGGAAATGCTGATGAAAGTGATACCAGCCTTGTCTGGCGCAATGTGGTAAGCCGGGTTATGAGCAAAAAGCCGTCTCTTCTCAGACTTGAAAATCACACAAGTCTGTCAGAAATTGACGATGCGGCGTTCTACGTGGCAGTGGATGACAAGATCACTCTTGACCGGATCAACGACAACAGGGAATTGATCGAAGAAGAATTCTTTTCGGTAACCGGTAAAAGACTGCGGCTTACCGAGGCTCACGGAGCTGCCGGTGCGGGAAAGACCGCAGCAAGGAGCACCGCGGACAGGACGGCTGACCGGATCCATGATGTGTTGGGAATCGATGTTGAAATCAAGTGAGACGGTGGCAAGGGTCAGTAATCGGAACAGACGGCAAAGTCTGATCACAATATTCAGAAAATAACAGTTAATCAGATAGAAGGAGAAGGAAAAATGGGAAAGGGAATGAAAGCAGGCAGAAAACCGGGAGCAGGCGGCGGCAAAGGAAATATGCAGGCGCAGCTCAGACAGGTACAGGCTATGCAGCAGATGATGGAAAAGACTCAGGAGGAAATCGAAGCCAGAGAGTTTGAAACATCTGCAGGCGGCGGAGCTGTTTCGGTGAAGATCAGCGGCAAAAAGGAAATTCTTTCCATCAACCTCAAGCCGGAAGTTGTGGATCCGGATGATATTGAGATGCTTCAGGATCTCATCATGGCTGCAGTAAATGAAGGCCTTCGTCAGGTAGACGAGGTGAGCAAGGAAGAAATGGGAAAAGTTACCGGGGGAATAAACATTCCCGGACTTTTCTAGGCTGAACTCATGAGTCAGTATGCGAAGCCTCTGGCGAATCTTATCAGAGAGCTTTCCAAGCTTCCGGGTATTGGAGGAAAGACAGCACAGCGGCTGGCTTTTCATATAATGTCCATGTCTGAAAAGGATGCCGGTGCTCTTTCTGAAGCGATCGTCAAGGCCAAGAAGGAACTGCATTACTGCAGTATATGCGGAAATCTCACTGACAGGGATCCGTGCAGTATATGTGAAGATCAGAAGCGTGACAGATCCAGAATCTGTGTGGTTGAACAGGTCAGGGACCTGGTTGCCATGGAGCGGATGAAAGAATACAAGGGCATGTATCATGTTCTGAACGGAGCTATCTCGCCAATGGACGGAATAGGTCCTGAGGATATCAATCTTAAACAGCTGATTCTCAGGCTTCAGGATCCCGAAGTGGAAGAGGTTATTCTTGCTACGAATTCAACCATAGAGGGCGAAGCCACGGCGATGTATATAGCACGGCTGATCAAGCCCGCGGGGATCAGAGTATCCAGAATTGCCCACGGCATTCCGGTTGGAGGAGATCTGGAATACGCTGATGAAGTCACATTGTCCAAGGCGATGGAAGGCAGAGTTGAACTTTAAAAGAGAAATACATTATGAAGACATACGATTATAAACCAGTGGGAGTATGTCCGGTGAATATCCACTTTGAACTGGATGAAGAGGACAGACTTCACAATATTGTGTATACCGGCGGATGCAATGGCAATCTTAAGGCGGTGGCCGTCCTTGCGGAGGGTATGACTGCCGCGGATTACATTGATAAACTTGAGGGGAACACCTGCGGCTTCAAGCAGACTTCCTGTACGGACCAGCTGGTTCAGGCACTGAGAGAACTCGGATACTAATTCACAGACGGTCTTGAGCGTTTTACGCCCGGCCGTCTTTTTTTAGCGGAGAACACCATGATCAGGATTTTTTACGGACCCGCCCGGATTGACAGGGACAGATTTATATTTGACAGCATAAGAAATGCCATGCCACAGGATACTGTACTGCTGGTGCCGGACCAGTTTACGCTCCAGGCTGAGCGGAACGCATTCCGGTACATGAACACGGATTCACTCTTCGAGCTGTCCATCATGAGCAGGACAAATCTGGTTCACAGGATACTTGAAGAATGCGGAGGCGCGCCGGGAATACCGGTTAACTCATACGGCTGTTTCATGCTGATGTCCAGACTGGTGGCCAGAGCTGCTGAACAGGAGATCGCAATGGCCGGAGAAGAAAAACGGTCTGTAAAGGGCATGGGCCCGGGAATGTTCGGCTCTGCTGCCGGAAGGCGCTCCTTTGTGAGGCTCATGTGTGAACAGATTTCTGAATTCAAACAATCAGGAATGAACCCGGAAAAGCTGGAAAATGCCATTGACGCGCTGGGCAGTGATGATCATACGGTGCTCAGGGAGAAACTGGACGAAATCTGCGGAATTTATGAGAGCTTTATCCGGGTGATGGATGGAAAATTCAACGACAGCGACGACTTGATGAAAGTTGTGATATCACAGCTCTCCCGCTCGTCTCAAGTGAGGGGGAAGGTGTTCTGGCTGGACAATGTATCATATCCTTCGGCAGTTACAGTAGAATTTATAACAGAGCTTTCGAGAGCCGCGGAAACAGTGAATCTTGTAATTGCGGATGACGGTTCAGGCGATCCGGCTTATGATGCCTCTGTCCGTCTGAGGAGAATGCTGAGGCAGGCCGCGCTGGATAATGCGATTCTCTGTGAGGAAATGGAAATACCGGGGAAATATATCCCGGAAAGGGAACCTGAAATCCACGTGATGGCTGCAGGCGACATGTATCAGGAAGCTGAGAGCATTGCCATAAGGATTTCGGAACTGGTGCGGGAGGATGGTCTCAGGTACAGCGATATATATCTGATATGCAATGACACAGAACATAGAGGTGCGATCATAAAGAGGATTTTCGGAACCTACGGGATACCTCTGTTTGTGGATCTGACCAGGGGGATTTCCCAGGATCCTGCCATCGTCTTTCTCAACAGCATGACAGATGTGGTGAGCGGAAGACGCAGAACACAGGATGTGTTCACCATGCTGAAGACGGGCTATGGTCCGGTGGACGCGGAGGAGTGCGAACTTCTTGAGAATTACTGTATGAAATACAACATACGGGGCGGCAGATGGAAGAGCGATTTTCAGTATGGCCTGAGGGATGAGGGTCAGGAGGCTCTGGCGAGGATAAACGATATCAGAAGGCGGACGGACGAATTTATCACCGGCGCTGAGCAGCTGTTCCGTGGTACGGCTACCGTGAGAGAAAAAACGGAATCATTGTGGCGTTTTCTGTCGGAGACTGCCCACATTCCCGAAAAACTTGAAGAGGCCGCAGGCGATCTGGAAAGCCGCAACATGGTGGAATATTCAGAGCGTACGATTCAAATCTGGAAGAGTATCGTGGACATACTGGATCAGATCGTGGAAGTTCTCGGCGATGAGGTGATGACGGACGAGGACTTCGGAATGATCCTCAGGGAAGGTTTTGATTCGGTGCAGATAGGGATACTTCCTACGAACAATGATCAGGTTATAATGGGCTCCATGCCGCGTTCCAGAACCGGCAGGGTTAAAGTTGTATTTGCGGCAGGAGCCAATGAAGGTGAGCTTCCTTCCCGCAGCAGGGATGATGGCATTCTGTCGGATGAAGAAAAGCGCCTTCTGGCTTCAAGGACCGGTGAACAGTTCGGAATAGATTCCCGGCTCAGGGATTCTGAACAGAATCTGGCGATCATGAAAAATCTGTGGATGGCAGATAATGCGGTCTACGTGTCCTACACATCGGTGGATTCAGAGGGCAGTCCCATGAGACCTTCTGAGCTGGTTACAGATATTCTCAGAAAGCATCCTGAAATCGAAATTGAGAATGATTATCTGAGAGAAGGAGATCCTGACAGGCTGGCACAGACGGTGGAATCCGCTTCTGTTCACATAACTCCCGTGCTTCGAAGTCTCATGGAAGGAAATGACCCGGATCCTCAGTGGATCGCTGTGGCTCTGGCTCTGGACGGGAAAAGATCCTTTGATAACGTGATAAAAGGTCTTTCATTTTCAGTTGGAAATGAGAAGATGAACAGCGCAAGGGTGGTTGATCTTTTCGGAAGATCTTCCGGGAAGAAGGATCAGGAAAAAGAAGCCGTGAAAACGTTGGAAATCCGTCAGGAACAGCTCTCTATGGATCTGGAGGGCATCAGCGGGAATGACAGCAACCGGGACAGGGAACTGACGCTGAGCACTTCGGCCATTGAGAAATACTGCAGATGCCCTTTTTCATTCTTCATTTCCAGAGGCCTGCGTCCTGATGAAAAGAGAACATTCGGCGTTGATCCCAGATCAGTGGGAGACATTTACCACGACTGTCTGTGCAATGTGGCCAGACGGCTCACGGTGGATGGCACGGCGATCACAGCTGAGAATTCGCCATGGATGACAGTGACGGAGAAAGAATGCTCGGCTATGGTGGACGAATGCATAGATGAATTTATCTCGCAGTATCGTGAGGGCGTGTTTGATTTTTCCCAGAGGGAGAAATACATTACTTCCAGAATAGGGAAGGCATGCAGGGATATGGCCTGGCTGATGGTGACTCAGGTTCGCTGCGGAAACGTCAGAGCAATCTACTTTGAAAGGGAGTTTTCGGAAAGAAGCGGCGCGCTGTTTCCGGCGGTCCGGATAGATCTGGGAAGTGAAGGTACTGTACTCATCGAGGGCAAGATCGACAGAGTTGACCTGATCGATGCCGGAGACGAACAGAACAGGCAGCTGGTAAAGATCATCGATTATAAATCCGGAAAAGAGAAGTTCGACATAGACGAAGTGCGTGCCGGATGGAGACTTCAGCTGATGATCTACCTGAAAGGTGCCATGGGGGGAATCGAAGGATCAGAGCCGGCGGGCGTATTTTACTTCAGAGTCGGTGAGAACAGCGTGGACGTTACTTCTGTTGATGAGGAGGACGTGGACGGAACTGTCATGGAGGATCTGCTGAACAAGGGCCGCATGGACGGCATATTTGTGGAGGATGAAACTGTTATTAATGGAATTGACGGCAGCTTCCAAAACAAATCCTATGTGGTGGACCTCAGAACCGGTAAGGATGGCCTCAAATCCAGGAGGATGCTCACAGTGGAAGAATTTGATGAGCTCATCCGGCAGACGGATGGAAATCTCGAGAGGGCAGGCAGGAGTGTCATGTCCGGTGAGGTGCCGGTAAAACCTATGAAAGGCAGCAGATCCGATGCCTGCACTTACTGCAGTTACCGGAGCATTTGCAATGTGGAGATAGAACAGGGATGAAGGGCATTCTGAGAAAAGCAGATATCGTACTTGCATTTTTTCTCGTACTGATGTGCGGGGCGGCCTGCGTTTTTGCATATGGGGCCGGTGAATCCGGGAATACCGCGGTGATCCGCATAGACGGAAAGATATATGGAACTTACGATCTGAGTGAAGAAAGGGAAATCGACATTCACAGTGTCTTCGGCCACAACAGGCTCGTTATAGAGAACGGGAAAATAAGGATGGTGGAGGCGGATTGTCCCGATGGATACTGCAAGGATCAGTATGCGTCCCTGGGCGGGATAGACAGTTCTGAGCAGATGATCGTCTGCCTTCCCCACAGGCTCGTGGTCACCGTAAGTAATGAGGAAAACCGGGATGAAAAAGATGTGCCGGATGCGGTGAGTGGTCAGGTATACACCAGTGACGGGGGTGACGGAGATGACTGACGGAATAAGGAGTGGACAGGCGTACAGGACAACGCTGAGCGCTATGATGACATCTCTGGCATTGATATTTTCGTATGTGGAAATGCTCATGCCTCTGAATCTGGGCATCCCCGGGATCAAGCTGGGACTGGCCAATCTGGTGGTTCTGATGGCGATTTACAGACTGGGGGGAGGATACGGATTTGCCATTGATCTGGCGCGTATATTCCTGTCGGCACTTCTCTTCGGAAATGTGTCCGCGATGTTGTACAGCCTGGCAGGAGGAATCTTGAGCTTTGCGGTGATGTACCTGCTGTACAGGACGAAGCTCTTCAGCCCCATCGGAGTCAGCCTGGCGGGGGGAGTTACACACAATATAGGGCAGCTCACCGTTGCGGCGCTTGTAACCGAGACGGGAAAGATATTCATATATCTGCCTGTGCTGATGACGGCCGGTTTTGTCACGGGAGCGATCCTGGGAGTTCTGGCGGCTCTGATCATGAAGAGGATGAAATGGATCACGGCGGGATCCGGTGACGGAACGCGATAGCCTGGCTTCACTTTTGAAGATATGCAGGCTTGAAACCTGCACGTTACATGATATAATTAATGACATCTGTTGAATTAGTTTAACAACATTCTGCATCGGGAGAGGCCGATCGTCCCGGAATTGCAGCAGTAAATAAAAGGAGATTTATTATGTCACTTTATCAGGAATGGGTTGATTATTACGAAGGTCAGACAGAACAGACTTTTCAGAAGTTCTGGGAGGATTACTCCGATGCTGAGAAGAAGATCTACGGTGATCTTCTGAAGAATCATCAGGCTAAACTCAGCGGCACGATTGCTGCATTAGCAGAAAAATATGATGTGACGAACGTTCTCATGATGGGATTTATCGACGGTATCAATACCAGTATCACACCTGAGCTGGATGTTGAGAATATGGACGAAAACACATCCTTTGAAGCTGAGATCGACTGGGAAAAACTCTATTTCAACATGCAGGATGCCGGTGCGGAGCACCTTTACAATCTTCCTGAATGGACGCAGGTTCTGGACGAGGAGAAGCGTCATGAAATCGAAAAGGCTTACAAGAAGTCCAAGACTGTGGTAAAGCCTCCTAAGATAGGAAGAAATGATCCATGCCCTTGCGGCAGCGGCAAAAAATATAAGAACTGCTGCGGACGCAACGCATAGGTTCGGGATCCGGCGGTGATACTGCCTCATCCTGATTCCGGCAGATCTGAAATTGGCACAAATTTTGCTTAGGTCTGTGTGGATTTAAAGAAATAAATGATATAATGACAGCAGGGGTGATTATCATCCCTGCTATTAATTTGTATGGGCAAGTTTTTATGATTGAAAAAAAGACAGAAAACAAAGAAAAGAAAATTTTTAACATCGTATTGGTTGAACCCGAGATTCCGCCCAATACCGGCAATATCGCAAGAACCTGTGCGCTCACGGGATGCAGACTGCATCTGGTCAAGCCCCTTGGCTTTTCGATCGAGGACAAGTATGTAAAGCGTGCCGGACTGGATTACTGGGATCATGTCGAGATCGAAGTCCACGAAAATCTGAACGCCTTTATGGAAAAGTACGGCGACAGAAAGCTGTATCTCGCGACGACACACGGAAGTGTCAGATACACGGATGTTCATTTTGACGAGGGTTCCTTCATATTGTTCGGAAAAGAGACAAAAGGCCTGCCGAAGGATCTCATAGCTCAGCATCCTGGGACAGCAATAAGAGTCCCGATGGGAGATGATCCGGATTTGAGATCACTGAACCTTTCGAACTCGGTGGCCATTGTACTGTACGAAGCTTTGAGACAGCATGACTTTCCCGGATTAATATGACAGTCAGGTATTGCAAAGTTGATTCCCTAAACTCAAGAGGATTATGATCATGGAATTAACATTTGGACAGGGATTGAATCTGGAGCAGTCCCAAAAGTTGACACTGACTCCCGAAATGATACAGTCACTGAACATCCTTCAATTCAGCTCCAACGATCTCATTGATTTCGTACTGGGACAGATGGAAGTAAATCCTGCAATCGATATGGAGAATGGTGACATCTATCTGAAGGAACTGGGGGAGAGCATCCACGATGACAGAATGAAATCGGAAGAATCCGAGGATATTTACGACAACGTGGAGCCCGATGACTGGGATGATTATGACTGGTATGATTTTACCGAAAGCATGAACAGCCATGGATATGACAGCAGGGACAGAAATGCCGGAGATTTTCAGGAAGATTATTATGCTTATGATTCATTCGGCATAGAATCGATTTCTCTGGAAGAAGTGCTCATGCAGCAGCTGGATGTCTGTCCCGGGCCTTACATCGTCAAAGCCATTGCGGCATTTATCATCCAGACTCTGGACGAGCGGGGCTATATGACCATGACGAGTCAGGAGATAATGGATGAGCTTAATGTGGAAGAAGAAGATCTGAAAAAGGCATTGAAGCTGATCCACAGTTTTGAACCTGCAGGCGTGGGAGCTGAGAGCCTGAGCGAGTGTCTTGCTCTTCAGGCGGCGGCTGTGGACAGGCTCGATACCAATATGGAACTCATTCTCGAAAACCATCTCGAGGACATAGCGGCAAATCGGATACGTGAAGTGGGAAGAGCCCTTGGCTTGAAACCTGCAAAAGTGCAGGAGTATGCGGATCTCATCAGGTCATTCGATCCAAAACCGGGCAGCATGTACCAGCAGATGGAAAGTACAAGATTTATCGTTCCGGATGTTCTGGTGGAGATCGACGAAGGAAAACTCTCGGTCAAGCTCAACGAGAATGCGGTCCCGAGGGTCAGCATCCGTTCCGAATACGGTCAGATGCTGCGGGAGAGTGAAAAAAATACCAATGTGAACGTATTTCTGACCACACATATAAATTCTGCAAAGTGGCTTGCGAAAGCCATAGAGCAGAGATGCAACACTATTATGAAGGTTTCATCGGCCATTGTTTCTGAGCAGAGTGATTTCTTTGCCGACGGCCGTGGCGAAGTGAAACCGCTGACAATGAAGGATATCGCTGAAAAGATCGGCGTACATGAATCCACTGTCAGCAGAGCTGTGAACGGAAAGTATATTCAGTCAAAGCAGGGCATTTTTGAGCTTCGGTATTTTGTACCGGGAGCAGGCAGATTTGCAGGGAAAAAGGGCTCAGAGGCGACGGCGGATTCCCTGAAAAAACTTATAAGGCAGATGGTCGCAGGCGAAGACCGCCGCACTCCGCTGAGCGACAGATCCATTGCCGAAGCGATCATGATCACAGGTGTGGAAATATCCAGAAGGACAGTGGCCAAGTATCGCGAGGAAATGGGGATACCTTCCTCATCGATGAGGAGGCGCGTTAAGTAAATCGTGTTATGAAAGAGGCAGATGCTCCCGTTCAGGGATACTGCCGGGAAACGAGAGGTGTACTTATGGTAAAAGTTGCAATTAATGGATTCGGAAGAATAGGCAGAAATTTCTTTAAGATCTGCAATGAAAGAAATGTCCCTTTTGAAATCGTGGCGATTAACGATCTCACCGAACCCGGTACGCTGGCGCATCTTTTAAAGTACGACAGCTGCTACGGCATTTTTAATGCAGATGTAAACAGTACGGATCATTCTATTGTTGTAAACGGCAGAGAAATCGAGATTTACAAGGAACCGGATCCTGAAAAGCTTCCGTGGAAAGAGCTGGGAGTTGATGTTGTGCTGGAATGCACCGGAAAGTATGCCAGCAGAGAAGGAGGACAGAAGCACCTGAATGCAGGCGCAAGGCGCGTTATCATAGGTGCTCCCGTTTCCGACGCGGATGCCATGATCGTCATCGGTGCAAATCAGGAAATCTACGATAAGGATAAACATTTTATCATTTCGATGGCATCATGCACGACAAACTGCGTTTCGCTCTTCGCCAAGCTGATAGACGAAACTTATGGGATTGAAAGCGGTATTGTAACTACGGTTCACGCTTATACAAATGATCAGGTCCTCCTGGACAAGCCTCACAAGGATCTCAGAAGAGCAAGGGCCGGCGGTGTATCTATGATCCCGACAACGACAGGCGCTGCGAAGGCAGTTGGAATCATTCTTCCTCATCTCAAGGGAAAACTTCAGGGCGCGGCTATCAGGGTTCCGGTTTCGGCTGTATCCCTCTCCGATGTTGTCTTTAATCTGAAGAAAGAAGTTACGGTTGATCAGGTTAATGACATGCTCCGTGAAAAGGCTGCTACGGAAATGAAGGGCTTTATGGGCTATACAGATGAGCCGCTGGTCTCAGTTGATTTCAAAGGAGAGGAAAACACCTGCGTCATCGACGGACAGTCCACTATGGTGGTAGATGGCAAAATGCTCCGGGTAGTTGCCTGGTATGACAATGAGTGGGGATACTCCGGCAGAGTGTGTGACCTGATCAATATTATGATCGACAAGGGCAGTTTTTAATTTTATCAGTTAAGAGGAGAAGTGTTCAGCTTCTTTAAAAGTATTATTTGAACAGTTAGTTGCCACGCTGTGTCAAACGCAGCGTGGAACTTTTGTGCAGAAAGGAATTATCAGATGAAAAAGACCGTCAGGGATATTGATGTTAACGGAAAGAAAGTCTTTGTCAGATGTGATTTTAACGTTCCTATGGACAATGGACAGATCACGGATGACAGGAGGATCCGCGGAGCACTGCCTACGATTCAGTATCTGATCGAGAACAATGCGGCTGTTATTCTCGCTTCGCACCTGGGAAGACCAAAGGGCAAGCCTGATATGGCGTATTCTCTCAAAGTAGTGGCTGAAAGACTCTCGGAACTTCTGGGAAAGCCTGTGAATTTCGTCAGCGAACCGGATGTCGCAGGCCCCGGAACAAAGGCTGCGGCTTCCACTCTGGAACCGGGCAGTGTCATGATGATCGAAAATGTGAGATTCAGGAAAGAAGAAACTGACAACGATGAAGAATTCAGCAGAGAGCTGGCTTCACTTGCTGAAATATTCGTCAATGATGCTTTCGGAACCGCTCACAGGGCACATTGCTCAACCGCCGGCATAGCCGATTATATCCCTGCTGTCAGCGGTCTTCTGATGGAAAAGGAAATCCGTGCCTTCGGAGATATGCTGGAATCACCGAAGAGGCCTTTTACGGCAGTGCTGGGCGGATCCAAGGTGAGCGACAAGATCCCGCTCATCAACAATCTTCTCGATAAGGTTGACCGCATCATCATCGGTGGAGGAATGGCATTTACATTCGCAAAAGCAATGGGCAATGAGGTCGGAAAGTCACTTCTGGAAGAAGATAAGCTGCAGATGACTCTCGAACTTCTTGAAAAAGCCAGATCGAAGGGCGTTGAGATCCTCCTTCCGGTGGACGTGGTATGCGCTGCTGAATTCAAGAACGATTCCCCTGCGAAAGTCGTAAAGATCAGCGAAATACCAGCGGATATGATGGGACTTGACATAGGACCTGAAACTGCAAAACTGTATTCCGATGCCATCATCGATTCGGCTACAGTGGTCTGGAACGGACCTATGGGCGTGTTCGAGATGGACAATTTCGCCGGAGGAACAAAGGCTGTGGCGAAGGCGATGAACGAATGCAGCGGTATTACAGTGGTAGGTGGCGGAGACAGCGCAGCAGCTGTGCGCAAATTCGATCTTGAAAGCGGCATAACCCACATTTCGACCGGCGGCGGAGCTTCCCTGGAATTTCTCGAGGGAAAGGTCCTTCCGGGCGTGGCATGCCTTTTGGACGCATAGTCTTTATCCGGGAGGGATGAATTATGAGAAAACCATTTATTGCCGGCAACTGGAAGATGAACAAGGTTGTGGAGCAGGCTACTTCTTATGCAGATACGCTGACTGAACTGGTTAAAAAAGAAGGTATCGATCACGATAAGGTGGATATAGCGATCTGTGCGCCATATCTCTTTCTGTCAGCTCTGAAGGTCATATTTCTTCTGAGAGGTATAGATGTGGGAGCACAGAACCTTCACTATGAGGATGAGGGAGCATTTACGGGGGAGATATCTGCAAAGATGCTTCATGATATCCGGGTTGAATGCTGCATCATAGGGCATTCCGAGCGCCGCAAGTACAACGGTGAGACTAGTGAAGAGTGCGCTAAGAAAGTGAAAGCTGCCATAATGTACGACATTCGTCCGATTCTGTGCGTGGGAGAAACTCTTGAAGAAAGAGAATCCGGAAATCACCTTGAAGTGGTGAAAAAAATGCTCCTGGAATCTCTTCACAATGTCACAGGGGCAGAAATGGTCAAGACGGTCGTAGCCTATGAGCCACTCTGGGCGATAGGAACCGGCAAGACAGCAACAACTGAGCAGGCACAGGAAATGGCTGCATACATCAGGAGCGTGATCGCAGAAAAGTACGGGAAAGACGTTGCTGACAGAGTCATTATACAGTATGGCGGAAGCGTAAAATCCTCCAATATCAAAGAACTGATGGAGCAGGAGGATATCGACGGAGCTCTTGTCGGAGGCGCGAGCCTTGATCCGGAGGAGTTTATAAAAATCATCAAGTACGATCCCGATATTGTCTGCAAAAATGTAAAGATGATCCCGATCAACAGAAATAAATAGAACTATTGAATTCAGACACCGGCCGATTATGACCGGTGTCATTTTTGTTCGTGGAAATGGTCGGTTTATCCCATAATAGGTCTGAATATAGTTTCGAAAATCAATTGATTTTATTGACATGCAAAACTATTTATGCTAATGTATAACCAAACAATGATTCTGCGCCTCAGCTGTAAAATGCTGTTCGCAGACTAACAAAATTTTAATTTATCTCTATTAATTAAAAGAAAGGATTATTATCATGCGTGACTATTGGAACAACGTACCTGATCCAGATCCAGAAGAATTAGCTGGAAAGATCATCAAGATCATCGAGAAGGCTGGAAGACTGAACTACAGCCAGGCTCAGAACCTCAGAAACGCTTCTGAACTCTGTGACAGAAGTTTATTCGGTTTCACTGTAAGAGAAATCGCTGCACAGGTTGGCGAAGAAGTTCCTGCTGAACTCGACGCTATGCTTGAGAACCCTGAATTCGATGAAAGATTAGCTTTCATCAACGCTGTTGTTAAGGCAGTTGATCCTGCTCCTGTACAGGCAAGAGCAAAAGCTCACTAAGCTTTAAGCTTTCAGAGATTAAAACTGTGGCTGAAATATGCCACAGTTTTTTTATGCCGGCAGTTAATTTATTACGTGTTGCAGATACTTGATCCGGCACATTCTTCACCGCATATGGGTAATGACGGCCCGAAATACAGACAGGCAGACAGTCCAAAACGGCAGTTTTTACAGCTGTACAGAAAAAATGACTCATTTGTTGAAATATTCCATTGACTCGGCATAGTTCATCTGCTATACTGACATAGCTGACTCGGAAAGATGACTTGTTCATCTGAAGGGAAAAAAGAAAAGAAAAAAAGTTCTTGACAGCAACCGCATCATTCAGTATAATATATGATGTTGACGCGATAAAGCGTATGACAAATCGGGGTGTAGCGCAGTTTGGTAGCGCAACTGGTTTGGGACCAGTGGGTCGCGGGTTCAAATCCTGCCACCCCGACCATTTAAGGGCCATTAGCTCAGTTGGTCAGAGCATCCGGCTCATAACCGGCAGGTCCGGGGTTCAAGTCCCTGATGGCCCACCAAATGTACTTCATGTGAGTCGGGTAATCGGGATTCCTGTTCGACCACAGGAAAATTAAATATGGGCGCTTAGCTCAGCTGGGAGAGCATCTGCCTTACAAGCAGGAGGTCATAGGTTCGAGCCCTATAGCGCCCACCATTTGCGGCTCGGTAGTTCAGCTGGTTAGAATGCCAGCCTGTCACGCTGGAGGTCGACGGTTCGAGCCCGTTCCGAGTCGCCATTTTATAAAACATGCGGAAGTGGCTCAGGGGTAGAGCATCGCCTTGCCAAGGCGAGGGTCGCGAGTTCGAATCTCGTCTTCCGCTCCATTTTGTGCCCAGATAGCTCAGTTGGTAGAGCAGGGGACTGAAAATCCCCGTGTCCTTGGTTCGATTCCGAGTTTGGGCACCATAATAAAAGCTGTTTGCATATTGCAGGCAGCTTTTTTATTTGCAATATACATCAATTAAAATATACTGTTGGTGACGCATTATCCGAAAAAGAGGTGGATCATGACAGTGAGAGAAAATCAGAGCAGGATGCCGGTGGTGGAGGCATTGGAAAATTTCATATCCGGGGAGCACGTTCCTCTTCATATGCCGGGACATAAAGGGCGGAACGTGATGACAGATTCATGGGACCTTCGCTGGGATGTGACAGAACTTGAGGGTCTCGATGACCTTCATATGCCTGAGGGTATCATACTTGAAGCTGAGGAACTGGCGGCGGATCTCTTCGGCGCAGATGAGACGTTGTTTCTGGTCAATGGCACTACTTCGGGAATCATGGCAGCAATGGCAGCTGTGGCAGGAGACGGTGAACTGATCATAGCTGCCGGGGATTGTCACGAGTCTGTCACCAGGGGATTTGTCATGAGCGGAGCCATGCCGCTGTACCTTTTTCCTCACTTTGACGTCGATAACTGTGTGGCCGGCGGTATCAGCCCCGATGAGCTCGAAGGGATCCTGAAAATGGGAGCGGAAGCCCGGGCAGTGATCCTGACGCACCCTTCCTATTTCGGAACCAGCAGCGATCTTCTGAACCTGGTCAGAGTGGCACATAGGCACGGGGTGCCTGTCATCGTGGACGAGGCCCACGGCGCACAGGCGACCTTTGCGGATACCGGAGTCAGCCCGGCATTGTCCTGCGGTGCGGATCTGGTGATCCAGAGTACCCACAAGATGCTGGGAAGCATGACTCAGACATCCATGCTGCACATGCAGGGTCAGCTGGTCGACCGCAGAAGAGTGCGGTATTTTGCCGGTATGATGCAATCCACCAGTCCTTCATATCCACTCATGGCTTCACTTGACTTCGTCAGGGCGAAAATGGCCGCTGAGGGCAGAGAAATGTGGAACAGGATCGTTGACCTTACAGAAAAGACCCGGGACCGCATAGACGAAATAAGGGGCTTCAGATGCCTCCGGACTTATGAACAATATGACGGAGTTACTGCTGAGATCGAAAAGACCCGTCTCATCATCGACCCTGCGGAATGCGGCCTTTCCGGAACTGAGCTTGAGGAGATACTCAGGCGGGACTTCGGAATATGGCTGGAGTTTGCGGATCAGCTCTATGCCGTTGCTCTGTCGGGAGCAGGCACTGTTCAGGAGGATATGTCGGCGCTGACCTCGGCATTGCAAGCGATCAGCGACAGCAGACGGAAACATGATCCCGGCAATGCAGGTTCCACCGGGCCGGATCGGAAAACAGGCACCGGTGCTGCACTGAGGAAAAGGTTGTATACGGTCAGACCGGAGCGGGTTATGAGTCCGCGAAAAGCAGTGATGGGAAGGGGAACTATGACCGATCTGAGGTATGCGGAGGGAATGATCGCAGCAGCCGCTGTGTCGGTATATCCTCCGGGAATTCCTTTCCTGAGACCCGGGGAACGGATAACTGCGGAAATCTGTCGGCTGGCAGCTGACTGCATTGATGCCGGATATCATCTTCACGGGGCTGAGAGGAGAGAAACTGCCGGAGGCGCTGTCTATTACATCCCCGCGACTATGGAGGATGGCCACAGGGCAGCTTTCTCTTCAATAATATGAACTGATACAGATTAATTCGGACGGAACAGGATCAGACGGATGTGAAACCACGGGTGAACGGGAGCCGGACTGTCCGGAAGGGAAGTATGATATGGCACAATTATTTTTCAGATACAGTACGATGAATGCGGGCAAGAGCATGGAACTTATCAGGGTTGCGCATAACTATCTGGAGCACGGAAAACACGTTCTTGTTATGACATCGGGACTGGACGACCGGTTTGGCAGGGGAGTGGTGAAATCCAGGATGGGCCTTTCCATAAGCGCCATCCCGATAGATGAGGATACCAATATACTCTCCCTCTTCATGGGGGAAAATATGAGGGAGCTCATAGATTGCGTTCTGGTGGATGAGGTTCAGTTCCTGAAGAGACATCATGTGGAGGAACTGGTGGAGATCGTGGACAGCTTCGAGTGTCCGGTGATCTGTTACGGGCTCAAGAACGACTTTCAGAACGAGCTTTTCGAGGGATCGAAGTATCTGCTGATCTATGCTGACAAGATCGAGGAAATAAAGACCATATGCTGGTGCGGCAGAAAGGCCATCATGACAGCCCGGGTGCAGGACGGCAAGAAGTCAGGCGCCGGGAATCAGATTCTCATAGGCGGGGACGAAATGTATGTCTCACTCTGCAGAAAGCATTACAACGACGGACGGGTGGGACCGAATCTGCCGATGCCGGACAGCGACGGATCGGATCTGTAGATCGGGACGATGGTATTATTAATATAAAAAGCCGCCGGCTAAAAGTCCGACGACATTTCGGAGAGATCGCCCTGACAGCGGTCTCTCTTTTTTAATTCCCTGTTTATGGCATTGAGGACGGCCAGCTTGTCGAGAGCCCAGCGGGGAGCGATGAGCCTGTCCTCCGGAGCATCTCCGGTGAGTCGGTGGATCGTGATATCTGGCGGGATCACCTCCAGTGCATCACAGAGTATTTCCACATATTCGTCCCGGGTGAGGGGCCTGAAACGGGAAGGGTCGCGTAAAAATTCACTGCCCATGAGGGTTCCCGACATGTAGGTCAGGAGATGGAATTTGATGCCGAAAATGTTTTTGCGGCATATGTGCCTGACAGTATTTAACATATCTGAAGGCGTTTCTCCGGGAAGGCCGAAGATGAGATGAGTTACCGTTCGGATGCCTCTTTTCGTGAGGGCGTCAACTGCACGGTCGTAAGTTTCCAGGCTGTAACCCCGGTTGAACGCGGAGGCCGTTGCGTCATTTGCGGTTTGAAGACCCAGTTCCACCCACAGAAAAGTGCGGCGGTTTAGTTCCTCCAGAAGATCCAGTACCGGTTCCGGGAGGCAGTCCGGGCGCGTGGCGATCGCGATGCCCCGGATGTCTTTGTGGGACAGTGCTTTCTCATACAGCTTTCGCAATCTTTCCACCGGAGCGTAGGTGTTGGTGAAGCTCTGGAAGTAGGCTATGAAACCGGCATCCGGCCACTTGGCACGCATTACAGGAATCTGCTCATCGATCTGGGCCCTGATGGAAACGTCATCATCGCAGGCAAAATATCCGGATCCGTCAGCGGAACAGAAAGTGCATCCTCCGGCTGAGACGAGCCCGTCTCTGTTGGGACATGTAAAACCTGCGTTAATGGCAGCCTTAGCAATCCTCTGTCCGAAATATTCTTTGAGGAAAGGTCCTATCGCATTATATCTTTTACCGTCTTTAAACATGTGAAAACTCCGTAATATTCACTGAAATTGAGCAGTATCTATATTTTCATCAATATGCCGGGACATTTGTGTTATACTATAATTTACGAAAACGGTCGGTCTGAGGACATATTGGACTCATTATAACACAGATGAGTCCGTCGTATGGGCTGGGCCGTAATTTTGTGATTGGAGGGAATCTCATTGGAAGAAAAGAAGCAGAAACTTCTTCTCCACAGCTGCTGTGGTCCATGCAGCACAGCCTGCGTGGAGAGGCTCGTGGACAGGTACGATCTCACGGTTTATTTCTACAATCCGAATATTACCAATGAAGGGGAATATGCAAAGCGTCTGGCAGCGGAGAAACAGTTCATAGATGCATATAATGAAAAGCTTCCTCCGGAATCACAGGTGAAACTGGTGGAGGGTCCCTACGATCCCGAACGCTATCTTGAAGCGGTCAGGGGACTGGAGGATGCTCCGGAGAACGGTGAAAGATGCACTGTATGCTTCAGGACGAGAATGGAACAGGCGGCAGAGTATGCCGAAAACGAGGGGTTCGACCTCTTTACCACAACGCTGACTGTGAGTCCTCATAAGAACAGCAGGATCATCAGCGCCATAGGTCACGAGCTTCAGGAGAAGACCGGAGCGGAATACCTGGACGAGAATTTCAAGAAAAAGGACGGATTCAAGCGATCCACGGAAATGTCCAGGGAATACGGTCTTTACCGTCAGAATTTCTGCGGATGTGTTTTTTCTGAGAGGCCGGGTGCCGGAGCAGATGATCCGGAGCTGGAGCGGGGTCCTATACGATGAAGTATGTCAAAGTCGTGATCGATCAGGTCAGTGATCACGTGGATACGCTCTTTACATACGCCTGCCCGGATGACAGTGTGAGGACAGGCAGTGTGGTAAAGGTGCCCTTCGGCAGAGGGAACAGGCTGAAGACGGCTTATGTTTTCAGCGTTGAAGATGACAATTCCGAGGGGATAAAGGGCTTGAAAGAAGTGGTCTCTGTGGAGGACGCGTACGTGCTTCCGGAGGATCTGGTGGAAATCTGCCGCTGGATGAAGGAGCGGTACGTTTGCAGATATATAGATGCGGTTAAATGTGTCATCCCTCCGGGAGCACCTCCCAAGAGGGGCCTGCGCAAGGATCCCTACGGGGAAATGGATGTGACGGAAGATCTTCCGCCTGAGCTCACTGAGGAACAGCGGGCGGTTGTGGATGAGATCGATACCGCACTGGATACGGGACAGAAGAAGGTCTTTCTGCTCAACGGTGTGACCAGCAGCGGCAAGACCGAGGTCTACATGCGAGCTGCTGCGAGGGCGCTGGAACAGGGCAGAGGCGCGCTTGTACTGGTGCCCGAGATATCTCTGACGCCCCAGACTGTGGCCCGGTTCGTCGCCCGGTTCGGCAGTGAGAATGTGGCCGTGCTTCACAGCAGGCTCACAAAGGGTCAGCGATATGACCAGTGGATGCGCATCCGGAACGGGGGAGCGAAAATCCTGATAGGAGCCCGCTCCGGGGTGTTCGCTCCATTTGAAAGACTGGGCGTGATCGTTTTGGATGAAGAGCATGATTCTTCGTATAAGTCAGATATGACGCCGAAGTATGACGCCATCGAGACAGCCGTGAAGAGAGCGGAACTTTCGGGAGCGGTGGTCATACTGGGATCGGCAACACCCTCCGTCATATCGAGATATAACGCGGAACAGGGACTTTATAAAGAACTGCGCATGAAGAAGAGGTACAATAAAACGCCGTTACCTCATGTTCATGTGGTGGATATGAGGGAAGAACTGAAAAAGGGAAACAAGACCATATTCAGCGCAAGGCTGCTGGACAGCACCAGAAAGACGCTGGCTTCCGGGAAGCAGGCCATATTCTTCCTGAACCGCAGAGGTTACTCCTCATTCATATCCTGCAGATCCTGCGGATTTGTGATGAAATGTGATGTCTGCGGAGTATCCCTGACATATCACCGTTCCAGCGGGATGGCGGAATGTCATTACTGCGGGAAAAAAGTGCCGGTCCCAAAGGTGTGTCCTGAATGCGGAGGCCGATACATAAAATATTTCGGAGCAGGTACAGAGCAGGTTGAAGAATTTGCAAAGCAGATGTTCGAAGGGTATAATGTGGCCCGGCTGGATCTGGATACCACTGCCAGAAAGGGCGAAGCTGAGCGGATTCTCGGTGCTTTTAAAAAGGGGAAGATCCACATTCTCGTGGGAACCCAGCTGGTGGCAAAGGGCCTGGATTTTGCAAATGTAGGTCTGGTGGGAGTGATCGCGGCGGACGTGACTCTGAACATACCTGACTACCGCTCTGCGGAACGCACATTCCAGCTCATCGTTCAGTCCTCCGGAAGAGCGGGGAGAGGCGATGAGGCCGGCAATGTGGTGATCCAGACTTATTCCCCGGAGGAACGGGCGGTGAGAGATGCTGCGGCCGGGGATTACGACAGCTTTTACAGGCATGAGATCAGGATGCGAAAGCTGACAGGATATCCACCTTTTACTGATATAATAAGACTTGTATTCTGCTGTGAGAACAGCCGGGCTGCTCTGGCTGAAGCAGAAGCTGTATACGAAGAAATAGCCGGAAGCGGGATAGCAGGCAGTTTTGAGGTCTTTTCGCCGCAGCCGGCATATATGGCAAAGCTGAACGGAGATTACAGATTTCACATGCTGATAAAGAGCCCGCATGAACGGACAGCTGTTTATATGGATCTGATTGCGGGGATAAAAGAACGGAGGACTGAGTCGAAGAAGACCGCCTCCGTGATGGTGGTGGAACTGAATCCGTACAGCTTCACATGATTTTGATAAACGATGTAATTGATAAATTACCACGATTCTTGAAAGGAGATATTTATGGCACTCAGAAAGATAGTTCAGGTGGGTGATCCGATCCTCAGAAAGCAGTGCAAGGAGGTCAAGACTGTCAATGACAGGACCAGAATGCTCATCGATGACATGATAGAGACGATGCATGATTCTGACGGAGTAGGACTTGCAGCGCCTCAGGTGGGCGTACTCAGAAGGATCTTTGTGGTGGACGTGGGCGAGGGTCCCATCGTTCTCATCAATCCCGAGATAGTAGAGACCTCAGGTGAGCAGACGGGAAGCGAAGGCTGTCTGAGCATTCCGGGCAGATATGCAGAGGTTACAAGACCGGATCACGTTAAGATCAGGGGCCTTGACAGAGATGGCAATCCTGTGGAATACGAAGGTGATGATCTGCTGGCAAGAGCATTTCTCCACGAGAATGATCATCTCGACGGAATTCTTTACACTGACAAAGTAGCAGATGACGAGGTTTATCTGGAGGAGGAGTAAGCATGGAAGGCAGACTTCGCGTCGTATATATGGGAACACCTGATTTTGCGGTGCCGCCGCTGAAGGCGATGGCTGAATCCGAAATCTGCGATGTTGTACTGGTTGTTACACAGCCGGACAAGGCCAGAGACAGAGGCAAGCATGAGCAGCCGACACCGGTAAAGGCCGCTGCGGCAGAGGCCGGGATCCCGGTGTCCCAGCCTGTGAAGATCAGGGGTAACAGCGAATTTATTGACGAACTGAGGGAACTGGCTCCCGACATGATCGTAGTTGCAGCATATGGACAGATCCTGCCGCCGGAGGTGCTGGATATTCCGAGGCTGGGATGTGTAAATATCCATGCGTCACTGCTTCCGCGTTTCCGCGGTGCAGCGCCGATCCAGCACAGCATTCTGGCAGGGGACAAGGAAACGGGCATCACCCTTATGTTCATGGCAGAGGGCCTGGATACGGGAGATATGATCGCAAAATCCAAAGTATCCATAGGAAACAAGAATGCAGATGAGCTTCACGATGTGCTTTCGGAAATGGGAGCTGACCTGCTCATGGAATATATTCCGCGGATCGCGGATGGAGATATTGCTCCTGAAAAGCAGAATGATTCCAGATCCTGCTATGCGCCGATGCTCTCAAAGAGGGACGGAGAGATAGATTTCAGCAAAGATGCGGCATATATCGATCGTCAGGTCAGGGCTATGGGCGCCTGGCCGGGCACATATACATACCTTAACGGGGTCCAGATGAAGGTGAAGTCGGCGGAAGTGGCAAACGGCGGAACTATCGGCAACATCCCGGGTACTGTGGTGTCCGAAGGCAAGGACGGAATCATCGTGGCCTGCGGAAGGGGCATGGTAGTAATTAAAGAAATACAGATGCCCGGAAAGAGACGCATGACAGTGGACGAATTCCTCAGAGGAAATTCAGTTGAACTGGGAACGATTCTGGGAAAAGTTGAAGATACGGACGGAGAACAGTAATTCATGGATAATGAAAGAAGGACCGCATACGAGGCCCTGCTTGCGGTTGAGAAGAACAATGCCTACTCAAATCTGGCAGTGAACGACGCAATCTCCCACAGGAAACCTGAGGACGAGGCCTTTGTGCGCCTTCTTGTATATGGGACCATTGAAAACAGATTGTATCTGGAGCACAGGCTTTCACAGCTGATAAAGGGACGTTTCGAAAAACTGGATCCTCAGATAAGAGTCCTGCTTCTCATGGGCGCGTATCAGATGGATTTTGTGGAGAAAGTGCCTGACTATGCAGCCATAAACGAATCCGTAAACATAGCACGAAAGGTTAAGAGAGGTCTTCAGGGCTTTGTGAACGGAGTCCTGAGAAATTATTCCAGGAGAAAAGAGACTCTCTCGCTGCCGGACCGGGAAGATGATGCTGTGAAATATCTGTCCGTAAAGTATTCATATAATCCGGATATAGTGAGTATGTGGATCGAAATGTACGGTGAAGAGAGAGCAGAGAGCCTTTTGAGGGCCGGAAACGAGACTGCTCCGCTGGTGCTCAGGGTCAACACACTGAAGACTGACAGAGAGAAGCTGACAGAGCTCCTGAGAGCCGAGGGTTTTGAAACGGAGAAATTCTGTTACGGAGACGGGTTAAAAACTCTTACAGGGAAAAATGAAGGCTCTGAGCTGGTACTCAGCGGAGCGGCTGAGGCTGAAAAAAGACTGATAAGCCTCAGGGGCAGCAGGATACTTGAGAACAGATTATTTTCAGAGGGTCTGTTCAGCGTTCAGGATCCGGCTTCGGCGCTGGCTGTCTCTACGCTGGGACCGAAACCCGGTGATACTGTGCTGGATCTTTGCGCTGCTCCCGGGGGAAAATCCACCCTGGCAGCGGAACTCATGGAGAACCGGGGCAGGATCATTTCCTGTGACATATATGAACATAAACTGGAACTCATGAAAAACGGAGCATCCAGACTGGGAATCGACATTATCGAGACCCGCAAAAATGACGCAACTGTGTTCAATCCGGAATTCGAAGGGGTCGCTGACAAGGTTATCGCTGACGTTCCGTGTTCCGGCCTTGGAGTTGTGCGGCGACGTCCTGAAATAAAGCTTAAAATGAATTCAGCTTTTTTTAAGGAACTGGCAGAATTGCAGCTGGATATCCTTCAGCAGGCCGCTCGTTATGTGAAACCGGGCGGAATACTGTTTTACAGTACATGTACGATTTCAAACATCGAAAATGATGGTGTTTTATCTATGTTCCTACAAAAAAACATAGAATTTTCCGTACTCACAAAAATACAAACGTTACCAGATGTTTCCAATAGCGACGGCTTTTATTTCAGTGCGTTGCAGCGTTTTTAAGAAGTGATTAAGATTATTTTAATAAATCAAAAAAACATAAAAAAACAGACAAAACATTGTATTTTGTCTGTTTTTGATTTGCAATAATTCTGAAACAATTGTATAATGGCAACTGTGATTTGTGTTTTCGGCAAATCAGTCCGGTGATTTCGGCAGATCTCCGGGTTGTTAAACGCAGATCCTTAATTTTGATTTTAATTTTTTAAAATAGTTGAAACTCTTAAAAAATCTGAAACGAATGGAGAATAACAATCATGCATTTTAAACGAATTCTTAGTATTGTACTGGCCTGCGCCATGTCAGTCACGAGTTTCGCTTTTGCAGACGAAGCTAGATCCGGAGTATCTGAAGATTTTGAGAATGCTGCGGTAAACCTCTACATGAACGGCCTCTTTAAGGGCGCTGATGATGGTTTTGAACTTGATAGCACAGTAACAAAGACGACAGCATCTGTTATGCTGGTACGCCTCCTGGGAGCAGAGGATGAAGTCCTCGCAGGTTCCTACACTACCCCTTACACCGATGTTCCAAACTGGGCAAAGAACTATGTCGGATACCTCTGTGAAAACGGCGTGGACATTGCTGACAGCGAAACAGTTTTTGGTTCAAATGAAGAAATTACGGCAGAAGAATATGTGATCATGGTTCTTCAGTCTCTCGGCTATACAAATGTATCCCGCGACTATGATTCAAATGTCAATTTTGGCCTCACAGTTACAGACCGTCTCATGACATGGGATGAAATCGAATATGTAACAGCATCAGAGTTCAATCGCGGTGCTATGGCTTATATTTCCAACAAAGCTCTCAACGTTAAGATTCAGGGAACAGATGAAACACTCTTCGACAGACTGCAGGAGAACGGAGACATCGTTGCAGTAGATGCTCCGACTGACGAACAGATTTACGGTGTTCAGAAGACAGCTCAGGAAGAAGAGATCACGATCGAAGTTGCAAGCGCTTCAGGTGCTGCTATCGAATCTGTTGCAAAGAATTATCTCGGAACAAGATACAGAAGCGGTGGCAAGTCTCCTTCCGGTTTTGACTGCTCAGGCTTCGTAAATTATGTTATGATCCAGAGTGGCGTATGGAGCAGCTTCTATGGCAGCTGCGACGGCCTGAAGGGACACACTACGACAATTTCCAAGTCAGCTGCACAGAAGGGCGACCTGGTATTTTTCTCAGGCACTTACAGCACATCCAAGACATATACTCACGTAGGTATCTATCTCGGCAACGGTCAGTTCATTCACTCTTCTTCCAGCAAGGGTGTTACAGTGAGCAGCCTCAGCGAGGCATACTGGGGTTCTCATTATTCCTGCATGGCTCGTCCTAACTAGGGCCCGGGGATGACCGGTATCGATATGAAATCAAGCCGTCGGTTTTCCGGCGGTTTTTTTCTTATTCAGGGAATATTAATATTTCACGTCCCGGAGGAAAAACAACAATTATATAGTGATAAATACTGTTCGAATTGGTAAAATATATCTGTGCGTGTATGAATTGAAAAATTCATATTATTTTAATAATTATTGTGAATGACTGCGGTTATATTTGAAGTAAAATATAATGATGAAATCCCGTATTTCACAAGAAACTTACCGTATTAGAACAATGATGGGTGGTTAGAGATTTATGCTCGATTTTGGTTTTAAAAGTGACAGAGGCAGAGTGAGAGAGAACAATCAGGATTCTTTTTTCATCATGCCAAATGAAAATATCTTTATTGTCGCTGACGGTGTTGGGGGGCATACCTCCGGTGAGCTGGCCAGCCGCACTGCAGTGAGCAGGATCGCGGAAGTTCTGCGGGACAATCCAGTGGAGGAAGGCGACGATGACGATACGGTGAAGACTAAGATTATCAAGGCACTGATGGTTGTAAACGGGCAACTTTACGATATGGCCTGCGACCAGGCTACTCTGGGGATGGCCACGACGCTGCTGCTTCTGTGTGTAGCCAACGGGAATGCCTACGTGGTAAATGTGGGTGACAGCCGGGCTTATCTCATACGCAATGGCGGGATAATACAACTGACAGAAGATCATACCTATGTAAATGACCTGGTGAAAAGAGGAATACTGACGCCTGAACAGGCGCTGACTCACCCGGATAGAAATATGATAACCAGAGCTATGGGTGCAGAGGAAAAGGTCCGTCCCGATTTCTTCAGATTCGGAGCGGAGAGCGGCGACATTATCCTCATGTGCACAGATGGCTTGTACAATGAACTGGAAAGTGATGAACTCAGGCAGGTGCTGGAAACGGAACCGAGTATGCGGGATGCGTGCGCTACACTTGTTCAATTGGCGAATTCACGGGGCGGAAGAGATAATATTACAGCTCTTGCCGTCAGGATCTGACGGAAATACAAGAAATTCAGATTACTGTTTTCAGATGGATCGTGACAGGAGGAAATAATTATGGGCAGCAAGGTTCTTGCGGGACGCTACGAACTGCTTGAAAAAAAAGGCGACGGAGGAATGGCCGTCGTATATAAGGCAAAGGACAGACTGTTAAACAGATTTGTTGCAATAAAGATACTCAGACCGGAATACATAAGGGATCCGAAATTCATAGACAGCTTCAGAAGGGAGTCTCAGGCGGCAGCCGGACTCTCACATCCCAACATCGTTTCGGTCTATGATGTAGGAAAAGAAGGCAATATCTACTATATCGTGATGGAATTGCTGGACGGAAGGGATCTCAGCGATGTTATCCGCAGAGAAGCGCCTCTTCCGGAAAAGAAGGCGATGGACATTACCAGAAAGATCGCTTCTGCACTGAGCCTGGCTCACAAGAAGAATCTGATACACAGGGACGTTAAACCACACAATATCCTCATAACTGAGGACGGAACTGTGAAGATCACGGATTTCGGCATTGCGAGGGCGGTGAACAGCAGCACTATCGTGAACGGCACATCCACTGTGATGGGTTCTGTTCACTATCTTTCACCGGAACAGGCCAGAGGCGATAATGTGGATGCAAGATCCGACCTGTACTCGCTGGGCATCGTCATGTATGAGATGCTGACCGGCAGAGTCCCTTTTGATGGCGAGAACGCAGTTTCTGTTGCCATGATGCACATGAATCAGGATGTTCCTGCACCGTCACTCTCAAATCCGGGATTGTCATCTGTAATGGATGCAGTTGTACTGAAGCTCACCCGCAGAGATCCCGGCCAGAGATTCCAGACTGCAGATGAAGTGATCAGAGCGCTGGACAGCGTATCTTCAGCAGCGGCAGGAGATGTCAGCGTAAACAGCTTTGAGGACCTGGACAGGGGCTATGAGAGTGTTCCCGATGAGGGAGCAGCTGAAGAGGAAGGTCTTCTGGCCAGAGCGATGCGCATGAAGGCTTCTGCAAAGCCAAAGAAGAGACTTTCTCCCGAGGAAAAGAAAAAGAATAAGCGCACTATCATACTTGCTGTGATCGCGGCACTCATCTGCGCGATACCTGTTAGTATCATGCTGCTCAACCTGTTCAGCGGAGTTGGAGGAAAGACAGTCAAGGTACCGGATGTGGTCAACATGACACAGGAAGAAGCTGAATCTGCACTGGAAGATGCGGGACTCAAATTCCGCCTGGGAACTCCGGTGGAAAGCGAAGATATCGAATCAGGTAAAGTCGTTTCCACAAATCCTGCTGCAGGCAAGGAAGTGAAGGAAGGATATGAAGTTGTCCTTATCCTGAGCAAGGGCGCAGATGATGCCAAGGTGAGCGTGCCAACTGTTACCGGTATGAGTCAGTCGGAAGCAGAAAAGATACTTAAGCAGTTTGATCTTACAGTGGGCAGTGTGACTACTCAGGAGAATGAGGCTGAGAAGGGTACTGTAGTCAGTCAGGACCCGGGTTCAGGTTCTGAGGTGGCAAGCGGAACTGCGATCAATCTGGTGATAAGCGGAGGTATGACGCAGGTTGAAGTCCCGAACATCAAGAGTATGTCCAGAAGCGAGGCAAAGAATGCGCTGGAGAAAGCAGGTCTCACTCTGGGAGAGGTTTCCGAGGATGAGAGTGACGAGGATGAGGGCAAGATCATAAGTCAGAGCCCTGATGCGGGAAGCAAGGTCAATTCCGGAAGCGCTGTCAATGCTGTGATCAGCAAGGGTAAATCCGGTTCATCCCAGTCACAGAGCGTAGATGTCCCTCTGGGAATCGATTATTCTGCGGCAAACAATGAAGTGTTCGCCCTTACGGTCACTGTTACGGATTCCAACGGACTCCACTATGTGGTGAATAATCAGCAGCGTGTCAGATCCGACGGCGGTGAAACAGTAACGCTTACCGGTATCGGCAAGGGAACTGTAAGAGTAATATTTGACGACCAGATCGTAAAGGAATATTCTGTAAACTTTGAGAATGGCTCGCTGGGTTGATCATGAGTGAAAATATCAGACAGGGAATGATCGTTAAGGCACTGTCCGGATTCTACTATGTGGATGACGGGAATGAAGTGCTGGAATGCAGGGCCCGCGGTGTATTTAAAAAACGCGGTCTGAGCCCTCTGGTGGGCGATCTGGTGGATGTTGACGCATCCGGGGATACGCCTGTTGTAACAAAAGTACATGACAGGACAAATCGCTTCGACAGACCTCCTGTTGCAAATGTGGAACAATTTATAGTGGTCAGCGCTCTCAAAGAGCCTGACCCTAATTTCGCTGTCATCGATAAATTCCTTGTGAATGCGGAGTTTAACGATGTCCCGGCGATATTGTGTTTCAATAAAAGGGATCTGGCTTCAGAGGGCGAAATAGAAGCTGTGAAGGCTATCTACGGTGATACGTATCCGATTGTCTTCACGGAAGCCAGGAATGCGAAGGGCATGGAGGAACTACTTCCATACCTTAAGGGCAGGCGTTCTGCGCTTATCGGACCATCCGGCGCCGGAAAGTCAAGCACGATCAATGCCCTTCGAAATGAGTATTCCGCAGAGATCGGCGATATCAGCGAAAAAAACCGGAGAGGTAAGAATACCACGAGACATGTGGAATTGTTCAGACTCAAAGAGGGCGGATCCGTATATGACACACCGGGATTCACATCCTTCGACCTTCCGGAGGTGCAGGAAGATGACCTGCAGTTCATGTATCCGGAAATTCGCAGATTCGTTGGCATGTGCCGGTTTAACGGATGCAGACATATGAGCGAACCTGATTGTGCTGTACGGGAGGCTGCGGAGAACGGAGAAATAAACGAACGCAGATACAGTTCGTACAGGGACAGGATTGAAGAAATCAGAGAAAGAGAAAAGAACAGATACTGATAATGAGGGAGGAACATAGATGAAAAGACTCGCACCATCCATTTTATCCGCAGATTTTTCATGTCTTGCGGAACAGATTAAGACGACGGAACGGGCAGGAGCGCATCTGGTGCACGTAGATGTCATGGATGGCAGTTTTGTGCCTAACATAACCATTGGTCCGCTGGTGGTGAAGAGTCTTGCAGGCAAAGTAAATATGCCCTTTGACGTACATCTCATGATCGAGGATCCGGATAAATATGCACCTGAGTTCCTGACGCCGCAGACCGAGTTTGTCACTGTTCATGCTGAGGCCTGCAGACATCTTTACAGAACTCTGGATTCCATAAAAAAGCTGGGAGTTAAGGCCGGCGTGGCACTGAATCCGGCAACGCCCCTCGGAAACCTGGAATACGTGCTGGAAATGGCTGATCAGATTCTTGTCATGTCAGTTGAACCGGGTTTCGGCGGACAGAAATTCATTCCTTCATCCCTGAAAAAAGTCAGAGAACTGGCAGCACTCAGGGCGGAGAACGGATACGGATACGAAATCGAGATCGATGGAGGCATCGGACTCGACAATATTCACGAAGTGTCAGAGGCCGGCGTGGATATATTTGTAGCGGGTAGTGCAGTATTTGGAGCAGAAGATGTGGATGAGAGAGTAAGAGAACTCATCAGCCGCATGGAGATAAATTAACTGTAAATTAATTACGGGAAACTTAGGAGAATGAAAATGTTTAACCTGTTTGGGACAAAAGAGACAAAGGAACCCTGGAGAGGGGGCGTATTCCTGACAACGGCTCACGATTCGTTTGAGGCTGACATGCTGGTCTCAAAACTTCAGGCCGAGGGAATTCCAAGCGAAAAGAAATATGTGGGAGCTTCGAATTTTCTGGAGATCTCCATGGGATCCTCCAGTGCATATCCCATAGAGATCTACGTACCTGAGTCTGCCCTCGAACAGGCCAGGGAAGTCATCGTTCCCGTGCCCATCGATGACGATTTTGAAGAGGCATCAGAGGATAGTAATGAATAGAGAACGAAGCCGTAAAAATACAACAGTCGATGTAAACGGCGTAATAATAGGAGCCGGTATGCCGAAGATCTGCATCCCGGTGGTCGCCTTCAACAACGCATCGGTGGCTGAGCAGGCTGAGAATATCATGAGAACCCCGGCGGATCTGGTGGAGTGGCGCGCTGACTTGTACGGAGGCGGGACCGGCATCGAGGCTCAGAGGTCTGCACTCAATACACTGAATCGGCATCTTGAAAAGAAACCTGTCATTTTCACAGTCAGAACTTCCGTTGAAGGCGGTGAATGGACCGGTTCACCCGGGGAATACGCGGCTCTGGTCAGGATGGCAGTGGAGCATGAGGCGGTTTCGATCCTGGATATAGAATTCTCTCTGGATTCAGAGATGAGAGATGATCTGATGTCCCTGGTTCACCGTGCCGGCAAGAAGGTGATATTATCATTCCACGATTTCAAAAGAACACCTTCCACTGAGGAGATGACCGGGAAGCTGAGAGCAATGAAAGACAGCGGAGCAGATATAGCCAAGATTGCTGTGATGCCGGAGAACGCATCCGATGTGCTGAGGCTGATGACTGCAGGAGAAGATTTTGCGGAGCAAGATGATGCCATTCCTGCCATTGCTATCTCCATGGGGAAGCTCGGAACCGTGAGCAGGACCTCCGGAGAGACTTTCCATTCGGCAGTTACTTTCGCCACAGCGGGCAGGCGCTCGGCACCGGGACAGATATCGGCGGACGTGGCGGATAAGATCCTGATAGACATGCATCGCAGTCTGACTGACGATCCCCGTTACAATCTGAAAAGAGAGGGGCTTAAAAGGGGCCGGAACATCGTTCTCATCGGATTTATGGGAACGGGAAAATCCAGGATCTCCAGAATACTGGAGCAGAAATGCGGCTTGAAGGCCGTGGAGATAGACACGGAGATCGAGAAGGCCGAGGGCATGAAAATCTCTGAAATATTCGCTGAAAAGGGCGAGAAGTACTTCAGGGACAAGGAGTCCGAGGTTACCGCACAGGTGGCGTCCAGAAAGAATGTTGTCATTTCCTGCGGCGGCGGTACAGTCATGCGCAGGGCGAATGTGGATGCGCTGAAAAAGGGCGGCAGGATAATTATGCTCCGGGCAAAGCCGGAGACAGTGTACGAGAGGGTGAGGCATTCCAGGGGAAAGAGACCTCTTTTGTCGAAGTACATGAGCAGAGGGTACATTTCATGGCTCATGAAGCAGAGGGATGATACTTACCGTGCCGCTGCGGATTTCATCGTGGACGTGGACGGGATCGATTCAGATGGAGCGGCTGAGCTGATCCGCAGAAATTTCAGCATAGGAAGGAAAAAGCGTCCTGTGCAGAGGAAGGCATCCGGGTCCGGGAGAAAATCCAGGAATTCGGGGAATTACCGTGGTCACCGGGGTCCGGGAAAGAGCAGACGTTCCTCCAGACAGCACTATTGACCGGAGGGGCACTATAGTGTTATAGTATTTAACAGTCAGTCCGGTTCCGGATCATACGGGACCGGGCACAATAGAATATTTGTGGAGAAGTATCGAAGCGGTCATAACGAGCT
>JAIKWW010000146.1 GCA_024684465.1 Clostridia bacterium
TTTTGTGCCCGGTATCATTCAGGAAATAAGATATTATTCCACCTACAATTTTATCGGAGACAGGATCGACGGATACGAAGAACCATGCGCTCTGTTCACCATCGAGGCGGCCAGGGCTCTGAAGGCTGCAAGCAACGAGTTGAACGTGCAGGGCTACAGACTCAAGATATTTGACGCCTACAGACCTGCCTGCGCGGTGAAGCATTTCACTCTCTGGGGCATCGAGGATTAGGACGTGAGGATGAAGCAGTATTTCTATTCTGTCCTGGACAAGGAGGAGCTGTTCGACAGAGGCTACATAGCAAAGCAGTCCTCCCACAGCAGGGGAAGCGCCGTGGACCTGACCCTGCTGGATATGAACACCGGAAAGGAAGTTGACATGGGCGGTCCGTTCGATTTCTTCGGCGAGCGCTCCCATCCGGATTACTTGGGCATCACGGAGGAACAGTACGACAACCGCATGCTTCTGCAGAACGTTATGGTGAGAAACGGCTTCGAGCCTCTGAACGTCGAGTGGTGGCATTTTTCCCTGAAAGAGGAGCCGTATCCGGACGTTTACTTTGAATTCCCTGTTTCATCCCAGTATCTCAAAAAATAGCGAAGTGCACCCTGGAAACGAATTTCGCTACGGGAGGCGGCCCTGCACCCGGAAAAAACCGGCCGCAAACTGTACAAAGTGCCAGTTGCCGGGCTCGATGCAACTGTTTGAAAGCTGACTTTTCGCCGGAGGCGGTGATCATTAATATTAATATTGCCATCCTCCGGATGATCGTAACTGTGTGATGTGAAACGAGGTTTGTCATGTGGAGTATCAGAAAAAAGCTTCCTTTGCTGCTGACGCTGTCTGCGGCTCTGGCGCTCACTGCCGCGCCGGTGCAGTCCTGCGCCGCCAGCAAAGTGACGGCGACAGTTCCCACGTATAAATGCGAACTGGAATACAACGATGTGGACAATAAGACGTCAAAGTATCCGCTCCTGAACTACAAGGGCGTTACATATTTTCCGATGACCTGGGGGTACTGCCGGACGCTGGGGCTCACGAGCGTGTGGATTCAGGGGGAGGGCCTCTTTATCGCTAGCTGGGGGACTTATGCTGTCGGCGAGTATGACTACGAATTTCCGGTTTACGCGGGATCCCGCAACCCGGGAAAGGTGACGGCCACCGTGGCGGACTACCCGATCTTCGTCAATGGAAAGCAGCTGGACAACAGCAAAGAGGAATATCCGATCCTGAACTTCCGGGATGTGACATATTTCCCGATGACCTGGCGGTTTGCCCGGGAGGAGTTTGACTGGGATACAGACTGGTCGCAGCAGGAGAACCGGTTCTCCGTTCACTGGCAGATTGAAGATGACACTTCTTATGATCTGGATGTTTACGAAGTAACGGACACTGAGGCGTACCTTGTGAGGGATGTTTCGAAAAGCGTGGTAATAGGGGAGCATGACGGATCCGACGTCTATTCCACAAAGGCCTGGGTTGAGTTCTGCAAGCTGGACTTCGCCACCGGAACGCTGACGGAGAGTGAAGAGCGCGGCAGCTATGAGAGCTACCGGGTCGGGGACACGAATTATTTGCCGGTGGGCCGGCTGGATGATGATATCAGTCTGATAACGGACATCACTTACACCGACGAGCAGATACCGGCGCCTTACACGCCGTTTACCTCAAGGGGATACGCTCGGATCGGAGATACGGATTACCTGATGGATGAAGGAGTTATCACCGAGGATGCCATCCGGGCCGGGGAGTATGTCTTTGTGAATGCAAGAAGGTACACCGGCTGGAAAGGTTTTGTGTGCGGCAACTATGAGCTGTACCGGCTGAACACTGCCACGGGCGTGGTGGATCGCATGGACACGAACTACAAGGACTACGCCAGCATGAAGCTGCTGGGAACTGACGCCGGCGGCAGGCTGTACGTGAAGTGCCAGCAGGGCGTGGGTGAGATGGGCATGGAAGGCGGGCTGATGAACGCCTCCGCATATAACGACGGATATTACATCATGGATCCTGACACGGGAGCCCTCACGCTTCTCAGGCGCTTTGTCTACACCGACGGGGATATACTGACGCCGGACGGACACATTTACGGCATATTTGACTGGAAGAACAGCGTGGAGAAGCTATATTGATGCGAAGCGGCATCGCGGATGGCGGCCGAAATAATAATGACCGGCGCGTCCCGCGAACAGCAGCCGTAAAAACACATGACCGGCGCGTCCCGCGAACAGCGGCCGGCACACGGTCAATCTTATACGATAATTTATAAAGGGCAGCAATGCCCTTTTTCACGGTCTGATCGCGGGAATCCGGGCCCTGACTGCGAGGCTCAGCGGCCTGGCGTGAATCCGGGGATCCGGCCTGCGGGAATCCGGCGCCGGCTGCGCAAGTCCTGCCCTGATCGCGGGAATCCGGCCCCGGCTGCGCAAGTCCCGCCCGGACCCCGGCCGCGGGAAGACCATTACTACATTTTTTACAGGTTTTATTTTCAGAATATGACGAGGTGACATTTTGACCTTAAAGGAACTAGGCATTTCAGAAAGCGCCGTGGTTACGGCTGTGGGCGGCGAGGGAGCGCTGAGACAGCACTTCCTGGACATGGGCATAATCCCGGGAGCGGAAGTTACAGTGATGAAATACGCGCCCATGGGTGATCCCATCGAGATCCTGATCCACGGCTACAAGCTGACGCTGAGACTTGCGGAGGCAGACCGGATAGAAGTGAATCCCCTGAAAGCGGCGGAGGATACCGAAGCCGGAGGAAAGACAAAAGGCGAACCCCGGGGTCCGGCAGAGGGCGCAGAGGAGAGAAGGGCTCCGCTGCATCACCCGGGCCTGGGCGAAGGCGGAAAGTACCACGACAAAAAAGCCGAAAAGCCGCTGGAAAAGTCAGAAATCCTGACCTTTGCCCTGGTGGGCAACCAGAACTGCGGAAAGACCACCCTCTTCAACCAGCTCACCGGAGCGAACCAGCACGTGGGGAACTTCCCGGGAGTTACAGTGGACCGAAAGGACGGCGCCATAAAAGGCTATCCCAACACTCAGGTGACGGACCTGCCGGGCATCTACTCCATGTCCCCCTACAGCGCCGAGGAGATCGTTTCCAGGAATTTTGTTCTGGATGAAAAGCCGAAGGCTATTATTAATATCGTAGACGCCACCAACATCGAACGGAATCTGTATCTGACCATGCAGCTCATCGAGATGGACATCCCCATGGTGGTGGCCCTGAACATGATGGACGAGCTGAGGGCCAACGGCGGCACCATCAACATCAACGAGATGGAGGACATGCTGGGAGTTCCGGTGGTCCCGATCTCGGCGGTTAAGAACGAAGGCGTGGACGAGCTGGTGGAGCATGCTCTTCACGTGGCATATTACAGAGAGGGTCCTGTGAAGAAGGACTACTGCGATGAGAATGATTACGGCGGGGCGGTGCATCGCTGCATCCACGGGATCATGAATCTGATAGAGGATCACGCGGTGAAGGCGGGTGTTCCGGCGCGATTCGCAGTGAGCAAGGTGATAGAGGGAGATTCTCTCATCATCGGAAGGCTGGATCTGGAAGAAAACGAAGAGGAAATGATCGGCCACATCGTGCTCCAGATGGAAAAGGAGCGGGGCCTGGACAGAAGCGCGGCCATAGCGGACATGCGGTTCGCCTTCATACAGAAGGTCTGTCGGGATTCCGTGGTGAAGCCGAGAGAGAGCAGGGAGCGGATCCGCAGCGAGCGTTTCGACCGTATCCTCACGGGAAAGTACACTGCGATCCCGGTGTTTATCGGCATCATGGGGGTGGTCTTCTGGCTCACCTTCGAAGTTGTGGGAGCATTTTTGCAGGAACTGCTTGAAAGCGGCATAGAAGCACTTTCCGGCATTACTGCTGAAGCCCTGACCTCGGCGGGAGTGAACGAAGCGCTGAAGAGCCTGATCGTGGACGGCATCTTCGCGGGAGTGGGAACCGTGGTGAGCTTCATGCCGATCATCGTGACCCTGTTCCTGTTCCTGTCCCTGCTGGAGGACAGCGGCTACATCGCAAGAGTCGCCTTTTTCATGGACAAACTGCTGCGCAAGCTGGGACTTTCCGGAAGGAGCATCGTGCCCATGCTGATCGGCTTCGGCTGCACCGTGCCCGCGGTGATGTCCACAAGGACACTGCCCAGCGAAAGGGACAGAAAGATGACCATCCTGCTGACTCCTTTCATGAGCTGCACGGCAAAGCTGCCAATATACGCGTTCTTCGTGGGAGCGTTCTTCTCGGAACACCGGGCTGTAGTCATGATCGGGCTGTATCTTCTGGGGATCCTGATGGGAATCTTCGCAGCGCTGATCTTCAAAGAGACACTCTTCAGAGGCGAGGCTGTGCCTTTTGTCATGGAGCTGCCAAACTACAGGCTGCCGGGACTACGAAGCGTCCTGCAGCTCTCCTGGGAGAAGGCCAAGGACTTCCTCCAGAAGGCCTTCACAGTCATATTCCTTGCCACCATCGTAATCTGGTGCCTCCAGAGCTTTGACATACACTTCAACATGGTGGAAGACTCCAGAGACAGCATCCTGGCCATCTTCTCCGGCTGGCTCGCACCGGTGCTGGCACCCCTGGGCCTGGGAGACTGGCGCATCGTCACATCCCTGATTAGCGGATTCCTGGCAAAGGAGAGCGTGGTATCCACACTGGAGATCCTCTTCCCCCAGGGAGTGGCATCCGCCCTGTCCACCGTGGCAGCGGCATCCCTGCTGGTGTTCACGGTCCTCTACACCCCGTGCGTGGCAGCGGTGGCCTCGGTCAGGCGGGAACTGGGCGGCAAGTGGGCCCTGTTCCTGGTGGTCTGGCAGTGCACTATCGCCTGGATCGTGGCGTTTATAATCAGGTTGGCCGGACTGGCCCTGGGCCTGTAGCAGGCTTTTTATATTAATAATATCAGCAGCGGGCGTCAGCGACCGAAGCGGGCGAACCCGCACCGGCAGCGGCTGGGCGCCGGGGCTGCAGCTGAAAACTTCCAAAAGGTATGTATACATTTACAGAAGATCGGACTCCCCGAATCTGCCGGGAGCTCCGGTTTTTTTGTTTTTTGTCCCGGTGAACCCGGTGACGAGTGCCCCATGCATTTAGCTAAGATACCTCCGGGATGTGATAATTGACGTGTGGGCATGTAAAATATACAAAACTGATACTCTTCTGTAACATAAACGGTTATAATGGTCGTATGAAGTGTTCAGGAATTGATCTTGTGGAGGAATTGAATGTGGGATTATAGTTTTGCAGTGTCATCACTGCTGGTCATAACTATCATCGTGATGCTGTACTTTTCACTGCCCCGGCTCAACGTGCGTATGAACCGGTTGTTTCTGATTTTGCTGATGACAGGCTGTCTGGTCGTCGTTCTGTCGGTGTCATCCAGCTATGTGGACAACGATTATCAAAGTTTCCCTATGGCTCTGGTTCATTTTCTGAATGCGGGATATTTCGCATGTTTTTATTTCAGGTCATACGTTTTCTTCGCTTTTCTGGCCAGCGTCATGAGGATGCACTGGCTTTTGACCGCGAGATCGAGGCTGCTGCTGCGGGTTCCTTATATTGCCTGCGTGGCACTTGCCATTACCAGCCCCTATACAGATCTGGTCTACTATTTCGATGAGAACGGATTTGTGGCGGGACCTCTATATAATATCCTCTATCTCCTGACGGGGATCTATCTGCTGCTTTCCTACATTTTTTTGATTTTATACCGGCACAATCTGAAGAGAAAGAGACACTGGTACTGTCTGGTGCTGTATCAGCTGATCCTGACAGTGGGAATTATTGTCAGGAAAGCCGTTCCTCAGATGGTATTGTTCGACACCTTCTGCGTCATGGCCATCATCGTGGTGTATCTGACTTTCCAGAACCCCGAGTTTTACCTGGAACGGAGGACTTCCGTCTTCAACAGCAACGCCTTCACAGATTATCTGGAAGAAAAAAGGGGCAGGGACGTCTATCGCATTATCGGCCTGATAGTGCACAACTACAGGTATATGAAGGATATTTACGGAGGAAATCAGATGAAAACTGCCATAGAGCAGATCAGCGAGTTCCTCTTTGGCGCATTCAGAAACAGCAGCGTGTTCTATATAGGAAACGGCAGATTTGTCATCCTTGCACCTGTGGACCAGTCTGTGGATGAGGCGTTGAAAATCCTGGACGAACGTTTTGAAAAAGCGTGGTACAGCGAAGATAACAGGATGTACCTGAGGGCCTCCTACGTCCAGATGGACTTC
>JAIKWW010000009.1 GCA_024684465.1 Clostridia bacterium
TACGATAATTATACTTAAATGTAACAACACGCGCAACATGTTGCGCAAAAATAATTACATTTTCGTTAAAACGATTTCACAAATTTGTAACATTTTCCGTTTTTAACGTTTTTCGTTTCCTTTTGAAGTAACCGCCCTTCCCGAAGGATTTAATCAGCTTGAAAATAATCATTATATAGAGTAAATTTAAGGTAGACTTTGTGAACAGCACGCCGCCGGAGCTTATGCGAAAAATGTCACTATTTCGTCACATAAATGAAATAAAGCGGAAACATGCTGCAACCACTTCATTAAATCGAGAACAGATTACCTACATATACAGGAGGACCGACATATGCTGATACGCTTTGAAGAGCCAAAGAGAAGGATCGCCGCTTACGACGGGGACAAGCTGGTGGGAAAATGCGAGTTCATGCCACGCCACACCCGCGAGGAGGTCTGGATTGCCACCCACACTGAGGTTGACCGGGAATACGAAGGTCAGGGGATCGCGGCCCGCATGGCTGAGATGCTGGTGGAAGAAGCCCGCAATCACGAGGTGAAGATCCGTCCTGAGTGCTCCTACATCGTGCGTTTTCTGGAGAGCGATCCCAAGTATGCGGACGTGACAGCGGAGTACGTGGTTCCCGGCGCCGGCAAAGGCCAGTACTGATCACCGGAGGTCTTTATGGCTGCAAATGATATTAATAGCAATATCTCCAGCGGCTCTGCCGGTAAGCAGCCTGATGCGGATACCCTCCGCACCGGGCAGGAGACACCGCCTGCAGACAGCCTGACCGGCAGCGTGGACCCGAAGGAGCAGGCGGGATCCCGGGATGAAAACGGCACACCTGATATCACCGAGCTGGGCAATCCCGGCAAGCCTCAGGGAGAAGCCGGCAGACAGATGCTGGAACGCATGAATGACAGCCACTATCATGTCACCGGCTGGGCGCTGGACAAGATGGATCTGGCAGAGGCCTGCAGCATCCTGGATATCGGCTGCGGCAGTGGGCTCACTCTTTCGAGGATGGCTGAGGCAGCGCCGGAGGCGCATCTCACCGGAGTTGACTATTCCCCGGTCTCCGTCAGGCTGACTGAAGAGACAAACCGTCCATATATTAATAGCGGAAGGATGGATGTGAAGGAAGCTTCGGTTTCCCGCATGCCTTTTGATGACGGCAGCTTCGACCGGATCATCACGGTGGAGAGTTTTTATTTCTGGCCGGAGCCCGTGGAGGACCTGAGGGAGGTTCGCAGGGTGCTGCGGGAGGGCGGCCGGTTCTTTCTTGTTATGGATATCTACGAAAACGGGAATCTTTCAGAGCACGCCCGTGGGAACATTGAGAAGTACGACTTGTTCGTACCTACGATCGGGGAGTTTCACCGGCTGTTTGAGGAGGCCGGGTTCAGGGAGACCTCGATCCACACGATCTTCGATAAGGACTGGATCTGCGTGGAAGGCATCAAGTGATGGGTTTTACGGGAGACGTCAATATATTGAAATCTAAAGAAAATTATTTAGGAGGTAATGAATTATGGCTATGGTAAAATGTGTAGTATGCGGCGCGATTTTTGATGCATCTGTCAAGGTCTGCCCTGTGTGCGGCGCCAGCTCTGACCAGTTCGTTCCTGTAGAGGACAACGGTCCTGCTATCGTGGCAGGTTCCTCGGATCTGCGCTACCTGATCCTGGGCGGCGGTCCGGGCGCGTTCAACGCCGCTGCGGCAATCCGCGAGAGAGATACCACCGGGCACATCACGATCCTGACTGATGAGAGCTCTCTGCCTTACAATCGTCCGATGCTGACGAAGGCGCTGCTTCAGGATTTCACCAATGATTCCTTCGCAATCCAGCCGAAGAGCTGGTACGAGGAAAAAAATGTCACTGTGATCCAGAACATCAGGGTCACTTCCATAGACGCGCCGGAGTACCTGGTTAACTGCACTGACCTGACCACGGGCAAGGCTGAGCAGTTCGTTTACGACAGGCTGATCTACGCTCTGGGCGCTCACTGTTTCGTTCCACCTATCCCGGGTTCGGACAGGCCGCACGTTGTGTCCATCAGAAATATCGCGGACACTGAGAAGATCCATCTGCTGCTGAAGTCCAAAGGCGCGAAAAACATCGTGTGCATCGGCGGCGGCGTAATGGGTCTGGAAGGCGCATGGGATCTGAAGGAAGGCGGCTACAACGTGACTGTGTTGGAGGGTGCTCCGGGACTGCTGCCTAAGCAGTTCGACGACGAGGGTTCTGCGTTCTTCGAGGAGCTCTGCGGCAGAGCCGGCGTGAATATCGTGTGCAACGCGCAGACTGACGAGATTACGGACACTGACGTGGTGCTGAAGGACGGCCGCAAGTTCCCTGCTGATCTGGTGATCATGTCCACAGGCATGAGGCCGAACACGAAGGTCGCCGAGGACAGCGGAATCGAAGTGGACAAATTTGTAAATGTCGACCTTCAGATGCACACAAATCTGAAGCACATCTACGCTGTGGGCGACTGTGTACAGGTCAACGGACAGCCTCAGGCATTCTGGGCTCAGGCTTCCGAGAACGGCCGCATCGCGGGTGCCAACGCAGCAGGCGACAACCTCACCTACGTTCCTCTGGGCAGCTCCATGGTGATCGACGCCATGAACACGAAGATCTTCGCCCTGGGAACCAACGGCAAGGATGACAAGCCTTACACTACCTGGAAGTTCAAGGATGCTGACAACTATCAGAAGTTCTACTTCCTGGACAACAAGCTCATGGGTGTCATCCTCATCGGAGACACTTCCCGCATGATCGAGCTCACAGACGCCATCGCAAAGCAGGCAGCTTACGAGGAAGTGGTGAAGTAAGGGGCGACTCGCGAGACTTACGAGACCGGCGCCGGGCAGACTGGCGTGGCGCGGCCGGCTTGAACGACAACTAGCTGAAAATATTTAAGCTGTTCCACATGGCCATAGACGGTGCGGCAGCTGT
>JAIKWW010000087.1 GCA_024684465.1 Clostridia bacterium
CATCGAACATGTCCCAGGCGCTCTGAGCAGTGAAGATATCCCCGTTTCCGATGACCGGGATCTTCACGGCCTCCTTTACCCTGCGGATCACGTCCCGGTCGGCAGTACCGCTGTAAAACTGCATTCTGGTGCGGCCGTGCACCGTGATGGCAGCGGCCCCCGCAGCTTCGATGCGCTTTGCGTTCTCCACCGCCGTTATGCAGTCCTCATTCCAGCCGGCACGGATCTTTACAGTCACGGGTTTTCCGGCCTTCAGCACCACGGACTCCACGACCTTTGAGAGGAGTCCCGGGTTGTTCAGCAGTGCCGAGCCGTCCCCGTTCTTCACCACCTTCGGCACCGGGCAGCCCATGTTTATGTCCAGGAACCGGTTCTTCCTGTCCCGGAGCATGGCTGCAGCCTCCCCCATGATCTCAGGTTCAGACCCGAAGATCTGGATGGCCGCCGGCTGCTCGTCATCATAGAGCCGCATGAGTGACTCGGTGGCCTTGTCCCCGTGCCAGAGACCCCGGCTGCAGGTGCTCCGGGAGCACATCGAGTCCTGTGTAGAGGAAAAGGGCGAGTATGTGGGGATCCGGGCCATGCGGAAGCACGTTGGCTGGTACCTGCGGGGCATGCATGGAGCTGCCGGGATGCGCCGGGAGATAAACATGCTGGAAGGCATCGATGAAGTGCGGGAGGCACTGGACCGCTTTGAGGCGCATCTGCGATAAGGCGGCAGGCTGCAGCTGAGGAGGCCGCGCTGCTGTTGGGCGGAGCCCGACTGGCATTAATATTACTGTTAGCTATTTAAAATTTACATATACAAAACCTGTAAAATACAACCACGAAAGGAATTTGAACAATGGCAAGAGCTGAAGAAATGCTTGTAACACAAGCCGGATATGACAAACTGGTCGCTGAACATGAACACCTGACTGCCGTAAGGCGTCTTGAGGTGGCTGAGAGACTGAAGGAAGCCATCTCCTACGGAGACCTTTCCGAAAACGCTGAGTACGATGCAGCGAAGAATGAGCAGGCTGAACTGGAAGAGCGCATCATGAAGCTGGAGGCTCAGATCCGCAACGCCAAGATCATCGACGAGTCCGAGATCACTTCCGACAGAGTCAACCTGGGCCACACTGTAAAGGTTGAGTACCTGGGCACTGAGGAGTTCGAAACTTACAAGATCGTGGGTTCCAACGAAGCAGATCCGCTGAACGGACTCATCTCCAACGAATCTGCCATCGGCAGAGGCCTGATCGGCGCTGAGCTGAACAGCGAAGTTGAGATCGAGATTCCTGACGGCATCGTACATCTGAGAGTTCTGGAAATTTCCAGAGACTGATCATAAGACCGGCGGCGCAGGGACGGGATTTTCCGGAGCTGCATTGAAATACAGGCGGCGCCGGCCGGAAACCGCCGGCTGCGGGAATCCGCGGCGGGACGCCGGAAATACTGACTTATATCATTAATAACCACAATCGGGAGAGTTAAATGAGCGAAAACAACAACCAGAAGGGCGGCGCAGCTCCTCAGGACATGAACGAACTGAGGAAGATCCGCTTTGACAAGCTGGCTAATCTGCAGGAAGCCGGCAGGGATCCTTTCGTCATCACGAAGTTCGACGTTACGGACCACACTACTGATATCAAGAATGATTTTGACGCAAAAGAGGGAACTGAGGTTTCCGTTGCGGGCAGGATCATGGCAAAGCGCGTGATGGGCAAGGTTACCTTCATCGAGCTTCAGGACAGAGAGGGCCGCATCCAGGTATACGTTGCCAGAGACGTGATCAATACTGAGGACAAGCCTGAGGAATACAAGACTTTCAAGACCTATGACATCGGCGATATCGTGGGTGTAAAGGGTGAAGTATTCAAGACCAAGACAGGGGAGATCAGCGTTCGGGCAGAGGAGATCACTCTGCTGTCCAAGTCCCTGCAGATCCTGCCGGAGAAGTTCCACGGCCTGCAGGACATCGACATGAGATACAGACAGCGTTACGTGGATCTCATCATGAACGAGAATTCAAAGAATGTATTCATAAAGCGTTCGAAGATTCTGCAGGAAATAAGAAACTTTCTGTCAGGCAGAGACTTCATGGAAGTTGAGACTCCGATGCTGGTTGAAAATGCCGGCGGAGCTGC
>JAIKWW010000098.1 GCA_024684465.1 Clostridia bacterium
TAATGGAAAGTATCACTGTACTGTTCAACGAATACATGTCGGAACTGGGGCATATGGCACCTCTGGTGGCGGCCGCTGTCTCCACCATACTGATACTGCTGGCGGGGCTGGTAATAATAAAAGTGCTCCTGCACGTGATACGCAGACTGCTTTCCCACACATCACTGGATGCGGCAGTACATACATTTATTGTGAACACCTGCAAGGCAGCCATGCTGGTGGTGCTGGTGATCACGATACTCTCGTTTCTGGGTCTGCCGACCACGTCTCTGGTGACGCTGGTGGGTGCCTGCGGAGCAGCAGTGGCGCTGGCGCTGAAGGACTCCCTGTCCAACTTTGCAGGGGGAATACTGATCCTGGTATCCAAACCTTTTAACCGGGGAGATCTGATAGAGACCGGAAATACCATGGGCAGAGTTCAGAACATAGATCTGCTCTACACCACACTGCTGACTCTGGACTACCGGGTGGTGACGATTCCCAACGGCCTGATCTCAACCCAGGTGGTGACGAATCACACCAAGGCCAGCCGCCGCCGTGTGAACGGAAAATTCGGCATCAGCTACGAAAGTGACATAGAGAAGGCAAAGAAGGTCCTCAGGGATGTCATAGACAACTCGGATCTCTTTCTGCAGGATCCGCCTCCGATCATCGGCGTCAGCGAGCACGGGGACAGCGCAGTCATGATAGATACGCTGGTATGGTGCTCCACAAAAGATTTTTACGATGCTGACTACTATCTGAAGGAGACGGTGAAGCTGGCCTTTGACGAGGCGGGCATCGAGATCCCGTATTCAAATGTGACTGTTCACCTGGATCATGCGGTCTCCGGCCCGAAGACGCAGAGGGAGATCACCGATGCTGACAGGGCTCAGTGGCGCAGAAAATCTGCTGAGAGAGCCGGCGCAGCCATAGAGGAAATGGATTTTGAGGCGGTTGCGGCAGAACTTGAACAGGAAGGCGAAACCGCAGGGACAAAGGACGCCGGAACTAAAGACGCCGGCGATGCCTGCGGACAGGATCCGGACAAGAGACATTAATGCTAAAGTCAAACAGAGGGAGGCTGACGGATGCTTAAAAATAAATACATACTGGAACCTATGGATCTCACCGTTGAGGAAATGGATGAGATCTTTGAGCTGGCGGAGGATATTATGGAAAATCCCGCGAAGTACGCGCATGTTGCGGACGGGAAGATAATGGCCACGCTTTTTTATGAGCCGAGTACAAGGACCAGGCTCAGCTTTACAGCTGCCATGCTGCGGCTTGGGGGACAGGTGATGGGCTTCTCGGATCCATCGGCCAGCTCCGTGAAGAAGGGCGAGAGCATCAGCGACACGATAAAGACCGTGTCCTGTTACGCTGACATAATCGTCATGAGACATCCGAAGGAGGGCGCGCCGAGAGTGGCTGCTTCCGCCACGGATCTTCCTGTCATCAACGCAGGTGACGGCGGACATCAGCATCCCACTCAGACACTTACAGATCTGGAGACCATCAGAAAGTACAAGGGCGGTGTGGAAGGCCTCACCATCGGTCTCTGCGGCGACCTCATGTTCGGAAGAACAGTTCACTCCCTCATAAAAGCTCTCTCCAGATATAAAAATGTCAGGATAAAGCTGATTTCTCCAAAAGAACTGGTAATTCCGGAATATGTGAGAAAGAATGTCATGGAAGCCAGCGGCATGGACTATGAAGAGTTCAACAGGCTGGAGGACGTGCTTCCGGATCTGGACGTGCTTTACATGACCAGGGTACAGAAAGAGAGATTCTTCAACGAAGACGACTACATCCGACTCAAGGATTTCTACATTCTGAACGCGGAAAAGATGAAGCTTGCCAAGCCTGACATGATAATCATGCATCCACTTCCGAGAGTCAATGAGATCGCCAAAGAGGTGGACGACGACCCGAGAGCCTGCTATTTCAAGCAGATGCGCATGGGAATGTTCGTTCGCATGGCGCTGGTTATGAAACTTTTGGGACTGGAAGCATAGGAGGCTGAAATGGTAGTAGACAGCATAAAGAACGGACTTGTTATCGATCATATCAAGGCGGGCAACGCCATGAAGCTGCTCCACTATCTCGGAGTGGACACGGAACAGGGCACCGAGACCGTGGCGATCATCATGAATGCCACGAGTCAGAAGGCGGGCCGCAAGGACATAGTGAAGATCGAGGACCGCACGGATATCGACATGGATGTGGTGGGACTCATCGCCCCTGAGGCCACTGTGAACGTGATAAAGGACAATGTGCTGGTGGAGAAGATTCGTCCGGAACTCCCGAAGAGCGTGATAAATGTGCTCAGCTGCAGAAATCCGCGCTGCGTGACCTCCACCGAGAGGGACATCCCTCAGATCTTCATCCTCAACGATGAAGTAAACATGGAATATCGCTGCAGATACTGCGACGAGATCATCGCCATGAGGGATGTGAAGGTACTTTAACGGAAACCGGAACGGATCCGGCTGTAATGAGATCCGGAACCGGCCCCGGGCCGGCGTAAAACCGGTCAGAAAGTAAAAAGGGAGCTGAATATGAAGAAATTACTCCTGAGAGGAGGACGTGTTATAGATCCGTCCCAGAATATGGACAAAACAGCGGATGTGCTGATCCGGGACGGGAAGATCGCAGGAATATACGAAGCCTGCACCGGTCCGCAGGACGCGGACACCCAGGTCGAGGAGTGCGGAGGAAAGTGGATCATGCCCGGTCTCATCGACGTGCATGTGCATTTCCGCGATCCGGGACAGACGCATAAAGAAGACATCTTTTCAGGCTGCGAAGCTGCGGCCGCAGGGGGCTTTACCACGGTGTGCTGCATGCCTAACACGAAGCCGCTGGTGGACGAAGCGGAGACAGTCAGATATATCATAGACAGGGCAGCGGAAGCCTGCGGCGTCAGGGTGCTGCCATCGGCGTGCATCACAGTGGGTCAGCAGGGAACTGAAGTGACGGATATGGAGGCACTGAAGAAAGCAGGTGCCTGTGGATTCAGCGAGGACGGAAGATCCGTCGACGATCCCATGGTCATGAGACAGGGGATGCTCAGGGCCGCATCTCTGGGAATGCCCATATTCGACCATACTGAACTGGGAGGCCTGGCAAAGGGCGGCGCCATGCACCGGGGCAAGTACTCGGAACTGGCGGGCTTTAAGGGCATACCTTCCGAAGCAGAGGCCGAGATCGCCATCAGAGACATGCTGCTGGCAAAGGAGACAGGCTGCAGGATACACCTGTCCCACATCAGCACCCGGGAGAGTCTGGATCTGATCAGACTGGCAAAATCCTGGGGCCTGGATGTAACTGCGGAGACCGCTCCTCATTATTTCATCTTCACTGACAGAGATGTGATCGTGGGAGGACTGTCTGAGGACGGCGGAAATGTGAAGCTGCCGGAGGGACGTGGAGAAGACAGCTACCACGTGACAGTTTCCCCTTCGGGACTGCTGGTGGATTCCCACAGAAAGATGAATCCGCCTCTCCGTTCCGCAGAGGACAGGAACAGCGTGATAATGGCCCTGATGGACGGCACGCTGGATGTGATCGCCACAGACCACGCACCACACAGTCCGGAGGAAAAGTCAGTACTGTTTGAAAAGTGCCCCAACGGGATCGTGGGGCTGGAGACCAGCTTTGCCGCAAGCTACACAGCTCTCGTGGAGGGCGGATACATCGCGCCTCTGCGGCTGGTGAGCCTCATGAGCACCAACGGAGCAAAGGTGCTGGGTTGTGACGGCGGCAGCCTGAAGCCCGGCGCAAGAGCGGACGTGGCCGTGGCGGATCCGGAAGCGGTGTGGACTGTGGATCCGGCGGAATTCAGGACAAGAGGCGAAAATACGCCGTTTGAAGGAATGGAACTCAGGGGCCGCATCGATCTGACGGTGGCGGGAGGAAAAGTCATCTACAGGAGAGACAAATGATTGACAGACTTATAGAAGATATCGAAGCCAAAAAGAATCCGACTGTGGTGGGACTGGATCCGACGCTGGAAATGATGCCGGAACATCTGGTTGAAAAATACCTGGGTGACAAAGATCCTGAAGCCAGGGAAGACGGAAACAAGACCGAATCCGTAATCCTGAACATCGCGGGCAAGGGCTCCCGGGAGCAGGCTGTGATGAGGAATGTGGCGGACATGTTCGTGGAATTCAACAAGGGGATAATCGACGCGGTGGCGGATATCGTCCCTGCGGTGAAGCCGCAGATCGCCATGTACGAGAAGTTCGGAACGGAGGGCATAAGAGCCTACAACGAGACCTGCAGCTACGCTTCGGAAGCTGGGCTCACGGTTATCGGTGACATAAAGAGAGGAGATATCTCTTCCACTGCGGCGGCGTATGCGGCCCATCTGGGCGGAGCCGAAGTGGGCGGAATGGTCTTCGACACATGGATCGAGGACGCGGTGACTGTGAACCCGTACATGGGTTCCGACGGGATCCGGCAGTTCAAGGAGGAGTGCGAGAAGCGCAGAAAAGGCATGTTCATCCTGCTGAAGACCAGCAATCCGTCAAGCAGCGAGATCCAGGATCTGGTGCTGGGAGACGGGAGAACTGTCTACGAGGCGGTCGCGGACCTTATAGATGAGTGGGGCAGCGACCTGATCGGCAGATACGGCTTCAGTGAGCTGGGTGCCGTGGTGGGGGCTACTCACCGTGAACAGGGCGAAAAGCTCAGAAGGGAGCATCCGTACATGTTCTTCCTGGTTCCCGGCTACGGCGCTCAGGGCGCCACTGCGGAGGACGTGGCAGGATTTTTCGACAAGAAGCACAGAGGAGCGATAATCAACTCCTCAAGAGGCATCACTTCCGCCTATCGCAAGGAGGGAAGAGCAGGAAATGAATTTGCCGACGCGGCGCGGGAAGCTGCACTCAGGATGAGGGATCAGCTCCGGGCTGCCATCGGAATGGAATAAAACGGATCACCGCCCTGAAAACGGCGGAGTCCTGCCGGATATCAACGGCGTTTTTCTGTGCAGATTTGAAAGGTAGACGACAGTTATGGAAAGTAAGAGAGTATTTTACGCCGGAGTGGTCTCCAATCAGGAGATCGCGCCCCATATCATGAAGATTGTTCTGTCTGTCGGCGAAGAGGCTGCCAAGGCCAGGCCGGGACAGTTCATAAATATTTATCCCAAGTCTGAAAGACTGATCCTTCCGCGCCCCATAAGCATATGTGACGCGGATACCGCAGCCCGCACCCTGACTCTGATCTACGACATCGTGGGAGCAGGAACTGAGGAGCTGTCCCGGGCGGTGGAAGGAGACCGGATCAGGATCACATCTCCCCTGGGAAACGGCTTCAGGATTCCGGATCCCGACAGCCGCGTGATCCTCACTGGAGGCGGCATAGGCATAGCTCCCATGTATTTCGCAGCCAGGTATATGGCTGAGACGCATCACAAGGTCACAGCTGTTCTCGGCTTCCGGAAGGACACTTTCATGACGAAGGAGTTCCGGGAACTTGGATGCCGGGTCCTGGTAACCACGGACAAGCCGGCGGAGGACGCATTTCTGGGAAATGTGGTGGACTGCATGACCATCAATGCCATAAACGCAGACTGTTACATGGCCTGCGGCCCCAGGCCAATGCTGGAAGCAGTGAGCAAATACGTGGTTACAGCGGACGAGAAGGCGGACATACAGGTTTCCATGGAGGAGCGCATGGGCTGCGGATACGGCGCCTGCGTATGCTGCGTCACAGACGTGAAAGCGGAAAGAGCGGACGGTACGGAGTCAACAGAGAGGCTCAAGGTCTGCAAGGACGGTCCTGTTTTTGACGGAAGGAAGGTGGTCTGGTAATGGCTAAGCTGGATGAAAGAGCGAAGACCCTGGGTATAGATCTCAGTGTGAATCTGGCGGGTATCAGGCTCTCAAACCCGATCCTTCCCGCATCAGGAACATTCATGCCGGAGGAGTCAGGGCAGTTTTATGACATATCCGAGCTGGGAGCTGCGGTGACAAAGGGTGTGGCTCCGGTTCCCTGGGCCGGAAATGAGACCCCGAGGATCGCTGAGGTCTACGGAGGCATTCTCAACTCCGTAGGTCTGCAGAATCCCGGAGTGGATGCATATATTGAGAATGACATGAAGTATCTGGCTGACATGGGGATGAAGATCATCACAAACGTGGCCGGCCACAGCGTGGAAGACTACGTACAGGTGGTGGAAAAGCTGGCTGACAGGGATGAGATCAGCATGTTCGAGGTGAACATCTCCTGTCCCAACGTGAGCGCCGGGGGCATGTCTTTCGGCACGGATCCGGAAATGGCTGCAGAGGTGGTCAGGGCGGTGCGCAGGCTCACCAGAAAGCCGCTGTTCTTCAAGCTCACTCCGAACGTTACGGACATCACGGAGATCGCAAAGGCAGTGGAGGCTGAGGGGGCTGACGGAGTCACCCTGATCAACACGCTTCTGGGAATGCACATAGATGTCAAGCGCAGGAGAGCAACCATGGCAAGAAAGGTGGGCGGCATGTCAGGTCCTGCGGTGAAACCTGTCGCCCTGAGAATGGTCTGGCAGGTGGCAAATGCAGTGAAGATCCCGGTTATAGGAGTTGGCGGCATATCCACCGGAACCGACGTGGTGGAATTTCTGGCCGCAGGAGCCACAGCCGTGGAGGTGGGCACAGCAGCACTGGCAGATCCTCTTGCCATACCGAGGATCAAGTCCGAGCTCATCGATTATATGAATGAAAACAGATTTGAAAAGATCTCCGAGATGAAACACGCCTTTGAGATCTGATGATATTGAAATAAAAGACTGGAGAGTTTTATGGGATATAAGGAAGAGTTTATAAAATTTATGGTGCGCTCAGGCGTACTGCTGTTCGGAGACTTTGTCACCAAGAGCGGCAGAAATACGAAGTACTTTATCAATACGGGCAACTACCGCACAGGTGAGCAGGCTGCAAAGCTGGGACAGTACTATGCCAGCAGCATCAAGGAACACATGGACAATGGAGACATACCTGCCGACACGAGAGTTCTCTTCGGACCTGCATACAAGGGCATTCCACTGGCAGTGAGCACCAGCATCGCCCTGACGGAGCAGTACGGAATCAATGCCAACTACTGCTTCAACCGCAAGGAGAAGAAGGATCACGGCGAAGGCGGAAATATGGTAGGCTACAAGCTGCAGAACGGAGACAAGGTTCTCATCACGGAGGATGTTATAACTGCGGGAACCGCTGTCAGAGAGACTCTTCCGATCCTGAAAGGTGCGGCTGACGTTGAGATCGCAGGTCTCATGGTATCCGTGGACCGCATGGAGAGAGGACAGGGCGAGAAGACTGCCATCCAGGAACTCTATGAGGAATTCGGCATCCGCACATTCCCGATCGTAACGGTGAAGGAAGTGCTGGACACTCTCTACAACGAGCCGGTGGACGGAAAGATCTACATCGATGACGAAGTGAAGAAGTCCATGGAAGAGTATATGGAGAAATACTGCGTTTTGTAGAAAACGGAGCATACATTTGCCTAAAGGCGGACGGAGGGCATGCCTATGAAAAAATTCAATCTGGGATTGATACAGCATAAAAATCTTCCTGACAAAGAGGCTAATCTCGATGTGGCAGAGGCTGAGATCGCCGCTGCCGCGGAAAAAGGGGCGGATCTGATCGTGCTCCCGGAATGTTTCGTCTGCGATTCCACGGCCCGCAGTGTGGCTGCGGCAGCGGAGCACGTGGGGGAAGAGATCACGGAAAGGCTCTCTGCAGCCGCAAAGAAGCACAGAGTCTGGATACACGGAGGTTCTTTCCCGGAGACTGACGACAGGGTGCCGCTGCCGTACAATACTACTCTGGTGTTCAGACCGGACGGGAGCATCGCGGCAAAGTACAGGAAGCTTCAGCTGTTTGATGCGGAACTGGACGGAAAGAAACTGGGTTCCGAGTCGGAGATGTTCTCTGAGGGAGATGAAATCGTGACTTACGACGCTGAGTTTGCGAAGATAGGAGCAGCCATCTGTTATGATGTGAGATTTCCTTACATCTTTGAAGAAGCGGCGAGGCGGGGAGTGGAACTGACTATCCTTCCTGCGGCGTTCAGCGCAGTGACCGGCCCCCTCTACTGGGACCTGCTGGTACGGGCGCGGGCTACGGACACCACGATGTACGTGGCCGGCTGCAATGCTGTGAGTCATGAGACAAACCGGTATCAGGCCTACGGACATACGCTGGTGGCGGATCCAAGGGGCCGCGTGCTGGGAAGTCTGGGCAGTGAACCCGGCATACTGGTGACTGAGATAGACCCGGCATATTCGCTGGAGGTCAGGAGGCAGCTGCCGGTGGTGGAGGCTAACAGACAGAAGGAAATTTTATGGGATTGATCGACAGGCTCCCGAAGGTGATGGAGCGAGCCCGAAATAAATATGCGAAGATTCTGAAGGAGGCTGCCGGAAGCGGGGATCTGCAGTGCTGCCTGCGAAGCGGCCGGGATCCGGAAGGCCTTTTTTTCCAGTGTGACAATCTGGAAGTGCTGGCTGACATGGTCCGGGGTCGTGGCAGGTCATGGGAATTTACGGATGCAGACAGCCCGGGGCTTGACCTCATTTATTGCGATCCTCCCTTTTTTACGGGGGACGATCAGCTGGCTACGGTGAAGCTCAGAGATCCTGGGAACGGACGGCTGGTGAGGATAGGAGCCTACGAGGACAGCAAGTCCGGTGATTTTGACGACTATCTGGAGGAGCTGGCGGTGAGGCTCATGCTGATGAGGGATCTGCTGAAGCAAACCGGGAGCATCTTCATTCATCTGGACTGGCACGCTGTTCACGCGGTGAAGCTGATCATGGATGAGATCTTCGGGCAGGAGAATTTCGTGAACGAGATCATCTGGACCTACAAGTCGGGAGGGTCTTCGAAGCGGAAGTTTGCAAGGAAGCACGACACGATCCTGTTCTACGCGGGATCGGACAGATACATCTTCAATGTTACACAGGAAAAATCATACAACCGCAAGTTCAAGAGGTATTCCTTCAAGGATGTACCGGAGTACAAGGATGAAGTGGGCTGGTACACCCTGGTGAACACGCGGGATGTGTGGAACATAGACATGGTGGGCAGGAGCTCTTCGGAGCGGCTGAACTACGCTACCCAGAAGCCTCTGGCTCTGCTGAAGCGGATCATAGAGGCATGCACGGAGCCCGGCGCCCTGTGTGCCGACTTTTACAGCGGTTCCGGGACTCTGGCGGAGGCTGCCCACGACAGCGGACGAAGGTTCATATGTGTGGATCCCGGGGACATGGCCATGAGCAATGCGGTCAGGCGGTGCCTGCGGAGCGGCACGGGGTTTGAGCTCTACGGGGGTGGCAGTAATGAAGACAGACCTCCGGCCTTCGAAGCCGCTATAACAGAAACGGAAGACGGGACCCGGGTCACCGGATACAGCACGGAGCTGTCTCTGGTGAAACTGTCACCGTCGAATCTCAGAAAGATAGAGGGCATCTACGAGAGTGCGCCCTCTGAATTTGTTGATCATTATTGCAGAGGCACTGTGGACGGTCATGGGGTGTTCTGCGCAGAGCGGAACGGGGACATGGCTTTGGTGTTCGATGTCTTCGGAAGAAGACGTTTCGTGAGGGTCGAAAGAGATGAGTGTACCGATTGATATCAGAGTTCCGGCCTGTATTTCGAATATGATCGAAAGACTCGAGAGAGCCGGTTACGAGGCGTATGTTGTGGGCGGATGCGTCCGGGACAGCCTGATGGGCAGAGTTCCCAGCGACTGGGACATGTGCACTTCGGCGATGCCGGATGAGACAGCCCGGGTCTTTTCTGACAGAAAGATACTGAGGATCGGCGAGAAGCACGGGACCATCACTGTACTGGTGCCGGAGGAAGCCTGTTCGGGTAACGGAGAAAATGCCGGTGTTGAAAACGGCGTGGTCTCCGGCGGGGCAAAGGCTGCTCTGAAGTACGACAAAGTCGAGATAACCACCTTCCGGACGGAGGGGGCATACTCGGACGGAAGACATCCCGACCGGGTAAGCTTCGTGCGGAATCTTACAGATGATCTGGCAAGAAGGGACTTTACCATCAATGCCATGGCCTACTCGCCGTCGGCGGGGCTGGTGGATCCATTCGGGGGACAGACTGACATCGATAACTGGCGTCTCAGAGCAGTGGGAGATCCCGGGGAGCGCTTCAGAGAAGATGCCCTCAGGATCATGAGAGCCATGCGATTCATGGCAACTCTGGGATTCAGGGCGGATAAGGCGCTTCATGACGCCATGATCAGCGAAAAGGAACTGCTGACCCGCATTTCCAATGAACGCATACAGACCGAACTCATGAAGCTCCTGACAGGTTCTGCGGCGGTGGAGGTTCTCAACGAGTACCGGGACGTGCTGGCGGTCTTCATACCGGAGATCCTGCCGATGTTCGGCTACGACCAGCACAGCCCGTATCACAACAGGGATGTGTGGCATCACACTCTGGCAGCCGTGGACGACGTACCCGGTGAGTATCCTGAGCTGAGGCTAACCATGCTGCTCCACGACATAGCAAAGCCGGTGCTGGGAATCCTGGATGAAGGCGGCCGTGGCCACTTTATGGGCCATCAGCGTGTTGGCGCCGAAATCGCGGAGAAGGTGCTGCGCAGGCTCCGGTTCTCCGGCGCGGAAGTGGACACGATTACCCAGCTCATCCGCTATCATGATGCAAAGCTGTGGGCGGACTTCCCTTCTGTGCGGAAGTGGCTGGGATTTCTGGGCAGAGAGCAGTTTGACCGGCTGCTGATCATCAAACACGCGGACGCTGCCGGAAAGTATTCCACATCTCTGAACGAGGTGGAGAGGAGAAATGAGGAGATCCGCGGGATAGAGGATGCCGTACTCCGGAACGGAGACTGCATTACTGTAAAACAGCTCGCCGTCAGCGGGCGGGACCTGCAGGAGGCAGGCCTGGTCAGCGGCGCGGGGACCGGGATCATGCTGGAGAAACTTCTGGACATGGTCATGAACGACGAGATACTGAACTACCGGGAAACACTTATGGAGGCAGGAAAGATGATCGCTTCTGAAAAGACGAGATGCATTATTTTTTCCGGAGCACCGGAATGCTATGTTCCGTCGGGACTTGATGCGGAACAGGCTGTGGTCATAGCCTGCGACCGGGGTTATGCCCACGCAAAAGAGGCAGGCTTCAGAGTGGACATCGTGCTGGGTGACTTTGATTCCTATGACGGGAGCATCGAGGGTGAAACGGAAGTGATCCGTCTTCCGGCGGAAAAAGATGACACGGACACCCACTATGCGGTGCGCCTTGCCATTGAAAGAGGGCTTACCGACATTACTATCCTTGGTGCAGTCGGCGCCAGACTGGATCATGAACTGGCAAATGTGCAGACCTGCGTCTACGCCGCCAGAGAGAAGGCGCTGTGCCGGATAGTGGACGAACATCACGAGATGTTCTCTCTTTACTGTGCTTCCCGCAGGATTCCCCGGGACAGCTGGAAGTGGCTCTCGGTGTTTGCCATAGACAGGGAGATAGGCGGTGTCACTCTCAGGGGATTGAAATATGAAATTGAGAATGAAAAACTCTACAACTATTTTCCGAGGGGCGTGAGCAACGAATTTGTTGCTGATACTGCGGAAGTTGATGTAGCTAACGGCACTATGCTCGTGGTATTATCTGATATGTAGGTGATGTAGTTTTTACATAGCATAACAGAGGGCTCAAAATGGTTGATTTTCACACGCACATAATCCCTGCCATCGACGACGGTTCACACAATGTGGATGAGTCGGCGGAAATGCTCAGGATGAGTTACGCGCAGGGTATCGATACGATTGTTCTCACGTCACATTTCAGACTGGGGGAGCACAGAATCAGATCCTATCTCAAGGACCGCCGGGAAAAACTGGACATACTCTTTGACAGCATAAGTCCGGAGGAGAGAAAGTTCATGCCGAAGCTCATACTGGGGGCGGAGGTGGAGTTTCAGCCCGACATGGACAAGTGGGACTATCTGGATGAGCTCACCATAAACGGAACCAACTTCATCATGACGGAGATGCCCTTTACCCCCTGGACGGGAGCGGACCTGAAGGTGATCGACAACATCGCGCTGAACACGCCCTTTACGCCGATAATCCCTCATATCGACCGGTATATGCACACATTTACAAAAGAGTCCTACATAGAGCATTTTTACAAGATGCCGGTGGTTGTGCAGATGAATGCCATCTACATCAACAGCAGGGCGCACATACCGTACTACAAGCCGCTTCTGGACAGCGGCAAGATCCAGATACTGGGCTCTGACTGTCACGGACCGGAGTGGCGGCCGCCAAACCTGGGCACTGCCATCGAGACTGTGAAGGAGGTCTGCGGTCAGGCGGTCATGGACAGGATCGAGGCCCGGAGCAGGGAAATCCTGAAGGACGCGATCTACGAGGACTTTTGATAAAAGAAGGAAATATAATGGCAAAGGTTAATAAGAACGACAGTACTGAATCTGCAAAGCGGGATCCATACAGCGGATACCGGGCAAAGAGGAACAGGAACAAGAAGCTGGTGAGCATCGGAGCACTGGTGATCGCGGGCATGTTCCTTATCTGGACAGTGGTGGGAAGTCTCCTGTCTGTCT
>JAIKWW010000156.1 GCA_024684465.1 Clostridia bacterium
GGCATACCAGTTCATCCAGTTTCTTGACCTTCTCGTGATCTCCGTCAAAGAGATCCAGGAAGCTTGCCTGGGTACCGGTAGTGCCTTTAACTCCCAGCATTCTCAGATCTTCAATATGTCTGCACACATCGTAATAGTCGAACAGGAAATCCTGCATCCAGAGAGTGGCTCTCTTGCCTACAGTGGTCAGCTGAGCCGGCTGGAAATGAGTGAATCCCAGTGTCGGAAGATCCTTATATTCATCAGCGAACTTGCTGAGCTGATAGAGGAGATCCGCCAGCTTGTGCTTGACGATCTCAAGACCCTCTCTGAGAAGGATGATATCCGTATTGTCTCCAACGTAAGCACTTGTCGCTCCCAGGTGGATTATGCCCTTTGCCTTCGGGCACTGAACGCCGTATGCATAAACATGCGACATTACGTCGTGGCGTACTTCCTTTTCCCTGGCCTCTGCCACCTCGTAATTGATATCATCCACGTGCTCCTTCAGTTCGGCAATCTGCTCATCCGTTATATCCAGACCCAGTTCCTTCTCCGCCTCAGCCAGGGCAATCCACAGCCTGCGCCATGTGGTGAACTTCTTATCCGGCGAAAACAGCGCAGACATTTCCTTGCTGGTGTAACGCTTGATCAATGGATTCTCATACTTGTCTCTGTTCAAAACTATTCCTCCGAATTAAAAATATGTTAATGAAATTTTTGACATCAGTTCAACGAACGTTTAATTATACCCCATTCGCCGAGTGCCGCGCAATACAGCCCGCAGCGAAAAGACAAACCTACAGATCTTTAAAATGGAACTGTCTGCGTCCCGCAGCGTAATCCCCGACGATGTGGCCGTCTCCGTAGAGCTTGTACTTGTATGTCACCAGTCCATCAAGGCCCACCGGACCTCTGGCATGGAGCTTTCCGGTACTGATGCCCACCTCTGCGCCGAAACCGTATCTGTAGCCGTCGGCAAATCTGGTGGAGCAGTTCCTGTAAACACCCGCAGAATCCACCAGCTGCATGAACTTCTCAGCTGCCTGATCATTCTCTGTAATTATCGCATCTGTATGGTGAGAACCGTGTCTGTTGATAAAGTCTATAGCTTCATCCATATTCTCCACTGTAGTCGCAGATACGATCAGATCCAGATATTCGGTATCGAAAGCCTCTTCCTCAGCCTCTACACAGTCTTCGGTCAGCGCCATTATTTCAGGAGTTCCCCTGAGCTGAACGCCGTTTTCCTTCATCGCACGAGCCATTTCCGGAACCAGTTTTCCGGCGATATCGCTGTGAATGAAGATATTCTCGGTGGCATTGCAGGCAGCAGGATACTGCACCTTCGCGTCCACCAGGATGCGGACCGCCTTTTCGAGGTCAGCATCCTTGTCCACGTAAGTGCTGCACTTCCCGTCCGCATGTCCCATAACCGGGATGTTAGTATTGTCCATTATGTATTTTACAAATGTATTCGAGCCCCTCGGAATCAGAAGGTCGATGGACTGATCCGCCCAGAGCAGTTCCTCGATGTCCGCATGAGTCACAGCCTGAAGCAGAGTTCCCTCAGGGATCCCCGCGCTGTAAGCCGCCTCGCTGATCACCTTGAACAGCGCAGCATTCGTGAACTCGGCCTCGCTTCCGCCCTTGAGGATCGCACAGTTTCCGCTCTTGATGCAGAGCGTGGAAACCTGAACCATGGCATCCGGTCTGGATTCGAAGATTACTCCGATCACGCCGATGGGGCATGTCACCTGATTCAGTACCAGTCCCTCGTCCAGTTCCCTCCTGATGAGAGTTCTGTTAAGCGGATCCGGCAGTTCTATGAGGGATTCGATGCCGCTGATCACGTCAGCCAGCTTTTCCTCCCCAAACTTCAGTCTCTTCACGATCTGATCCGCCACACCTTTGATATCGGCAAGATTCAGGTCCTTCTCATTGGCTTCGAAGATCACCTGCTTATTTGCCTGAAGGGCATCCGCGATCGCTCTCAGCGCGGCATTTCGCGTCTCGACGCTGGTTGCAGCGAGCATCGGGCTCAGGGCCTTCATCTCCACAGCCTTCTGTCCTAATGTCATAAAAATCACCTCATATAATTATATCAATATTATTAATAACGTTATCATGCGTCCCGCAGACTGTCCACATTACAATTGTTCTTTTGACAAGCTCATGGAAAGACCTGTCCCCCGTTTGCCCGGAACAGTCAGCCTGCAATCACCTGATCAGCTTTTCCAGCATGCTCCGGACCAGCAGATTTGCCTCCCGATGCTTCAGCCCGCCGGGATCCCCGATCACCAGATAACCGCTCTCATAGCCGTCCACACCTGCAAACAGCCCGCTGTCAAGCCCGAGTGCGTCCGCATCCACCACGTTCAGATTCTGCACGTCCATGCATTCCACCTTCAGTCTGAACCGGCCGTCCCGTTCATCCGAGAAGAACTCTGCTCCCTCAAGGAATGAATGCTGTCCCCGTCCCGGGCCGAAGATCCTTCCCTCAGACAGCAGCACGCCGCCCTTCAGCCTGGTTTTTTCTGTCAGAATGACCGATTCCCCCGACTCGATCGGGAAGCCCTCTTCAAACATGATCCGGTGCAGATCCAGCTTGCGAAGGATCCGCATCATGTCTGAGAGTCTGACGATGTCATCCCGGTTGTGGAGCAGTATGCTGTCCAGCAGCTCCTCCCTGCGAGGACCGCTGCTCTGTTGAAATTCCCTGTACATACTGATGCTCTGGCCACCGTCTATCTCGTCTGTTCTGTCCGCCGAGTCACCAAGGTATATCTCCACCGACTTCTGTTTCATATTCGGCAGGATCTTCGGAAGATGGGAATATTTCCTGAGGATCCTGTACACGTCCAGTGAATACATGCTCTCCAGAGGTTCCGTATCAAGTCCGTGTTTTTTCATCCGCCTTATCAGAAACGGAATGTCAAAGCCATGCCCGTTGTAGGTGACGATGATCCGGTGTTCTGTCAGCAGTTTTCCGTACCGCTCCAGCAGTTCCGCCTCTTCAGATTCAGATCCTGCAAAGAACTGGGTTGCCAGACGTCCGCCATTGCCGTCACTGCAGACAGCTCCACCCACCACCATGTGGCAGTACTTCGGTGAAAGGCCTGTGGTCTCGATGTCCGCCACAACTGCTTCCATGCCGCCAAAATACTGTTCATAAATCGATGAAGTGAACATTCCCCCATCGATTATTTCTTCTGTTATGAGCATCTCAGCCTCCTTCCGGATCCACACGACTCACTAGATAATTATACGTGATTTCCATGCAAAAATCGACATAACAAAAACGGCTCCTCCGGACAAAAGTCCGGAAAAGCCGTTTACTGCCCGGTCACCTGACCGTCAGTGATCGTCAAGCCTTAAAATCCACGTTCTGTCCCACTCCTGCAGGATTGAGAGCAGAAGCCGGAGGCGCCATGTCCTGAATCGCCTCAAGTTCGAGGTTCTCCTGCTGCATGGCCATCTTCATGATCTTCGTGGAAGCGACTTGTTCGACCTTGCTCTGAGCCGTGGTCACTGCCATTGCCGCAATATCAGAATTAAAATCCATAGTGCAGCTCCTTTCTTTGAACTTCAACGTGCATGGTGATAACTTCATTCACAATTCGACGTTCAGTAATAATATCGGCCGGTTTCTTCAGAAAATAATACTGTAAATAAACCGCTGCGGATTCAGATCAGGCCGGCCTAAAATCCCGCAGCAAGTTTCAGCAGCTCCACAGCTATGGCAACTCCGCAGCATGATACTGCCACACATATGAGACTTCTGCCGGTCCAAGCCAGAGTGATGCCCGTTATCATAGCTGCGATCCCGGTAACCGGACTTCCGGTAACCGTTATGATCGCCGGGAATGTCATGACTGCCAGAGTCACATACGGCACATAATATAAAAAAGATTTTACAAACCTGTTCTCTATCGGTTTTTTCATCAGAAGAAAAGGCAGTGTCCTCACAGCCCAGGTTGACAGCGCCATTACCAGGATGTATGTGTAATTCATCATGGCATCCATCACTGTTCCTCCTTTACCGGTCTCAGAACTGCGGCAGCTGCGGAGATCAGGACAGTCAGCAGGATGACCCTCGTTCCCGATGAAAGTTCCGATATCACCGGCAGGATCGTGCTGATTCCGCTGGCAGCAAAACTCACGATGATCACTGCCGCAACGTTCCTGTCTTTCCTTGCTGTAGGAAGGATAATGGCGAGAAACATGCCGTAAAGCGCCACTCCAAGCCCGTTTACTACCAGCTGCGGCAAAATGCTCCCTGCCAGGATGCCGACTGCCGTGCCGGCCGCCCAGGACGGTATAGCCACAAGAAAAGCTCCGTACATGTAAGCTGCCGTCACCGGGCCGCTTCTCGCAATAGTTATGCCGAACAGCTCGTCAGTGACCGCCGTCCCGATCAGGATCCTCTTCCACAGCGGAGTTCCCGCAGGAACTCTCTGGCCCAGAGAAAATCCCATGAGCGCATATCTCGCATTAATGACCACGCATGCGATCACCATAGTCATCATGCTGCCTTTTTCTATCATAACCGTAAAGCCCGCATACTCTCCCGCTGATGCGTAGACCAGCAGGCTGGCTATAAATCCCTGAATAGCAGTTATGCCTCCGCTGCGGGCGTATATGCCCAGGGAAAAGGCTACTGCAAAATACCCCATCGCGATAGGCACTCCATCCCGCATTCCCTCCCGGAACGGGCTGCCTGTCCTGTCAATGTGAACATTGTCCGTCGTACTGATTTCCATATTATTATCGATCACTTACTTTCTCAAAAAACAGAAATAACAAACTGCCTCTTCCGGCAGTCCTGCGGCTCAGATCAACCGTAAACTGCCACGTAACGGGACAGATCCCTGCGTACCTTCTCCATTACTTCCTCAAACTTTTCCTCAGGCATGCCGAACACGGGCATCATACTCCCGTCGGAATTTCTCGCAGGAACCACGGAAACCGCTGCAGGATGCAGGAACTTGAGCAGCAGCTTCATGCGCTGCACAGATTCCCTGTCGTCATTAAATCCCGGCAGCGCAGTTATCTCGAGAATGAATTTTCCGGGATACTGTTCCCTGAATTCCTTCATATTTAGAATATAATCTCCGAAAGTAATACTGCTGTCCACGGGACGCTGAAGCTTCCGGAACTGTTCTTCATTCGTACAGCGAAGCTCACCCACAACCTCTTCACACTTGTTGGCAAATCGCCTTATCTCAGGTACATTGAGACTGTAGCCATTTGAAAAAAGCTGAACCGGCGTATAGGTATCGTGCACTGCAGCGATCACCTTTCCGAATTCATCATTGTATGCCGCTTCGCCCTTCGAAAGAAGGATGACTATCTCAGGCTCCAGTTCCCTGATCCTGCTCTTCATTTCGAGAAGAGCTTCCTCCGTCACATTTCCGAAGTGCATCTGCTGACAGGTCTTATTTGCGGTTCTGCCAAGAGGACAGAATACGCAGTCCAGATTGCAGGTCTTTACAGGCAGTATGTCCACCGCCAGCGCGTTTCGTCCTGTATTATCTATGATTTCTTCATATTTAAATCCATTCATATCTCCACAGCTTTCCATAACATTCCGAGCTTCCGGCATCACAGCCGTTTTTTGTCTTTAATCTGATACATTTTAGCATAACACAAATGATGTCTTTTTCAAAACAGCCTCAAAAATACAAAATAGGCACCCGAAAAAAATTGAAAAATATTGACTTACATTCTATTCGTCTGAATATGATATGCATACATATAATATGATTGTTGGAATTCCAACGATTTTTCCAGCTTCACGTAATGTCAAGGTTTGCTTTTTCACCCCCTCTAAACGGCTGAAAACAGGGGCTTTTCGGGCAAAAACAGGTACGATTTTGACAAAATTTTTTCAAATTTATCGATATTTTTTTAAAAAAAAGCGTTGACTATCACGTAACGTTATGATTTATAAATAATTTACACCATCCTTTAAAAATAAAATTATGTGTCCGAAAGCGGTCAATCTCAGGGAGATTGGCCTTTTTCATTGCCTCTGCAGCAGGTAATTCCGACATAATTTTTCATTTACTCCTGCGGTTTTTATGTATAAAATATTACTCAAATATTTATTCGGAGGATGGTGTTATGAAAAAGGAAAAGCTCTTTTCTATCGGGCAGGCCAGCAAAATATGTGACGTTTCAGCCAGAATGCTCAGATATTATGAAGAAATCGGACTGATCAGGCCGGACCGCATAGACGAATCCAGTCACTATCGATACTACGGTATTGACACTTTGAGAACAGTACAGATAATCCGCTACTTTATAGATGACGGGTTTTCCCTCAGTGAAGTGAGTCAGCTGATGCTGGGGGACAGTATAGACGCCCTTTACACGGCTTTTGAAAAACACATAGAGGCGACAAAGGACGAGATCAACTTCTATCACCAGCGGCTGGACAGTATGAGAGCCTGGAGAGATCTCATTGTCGAGGGACTCCCGGTTCTGGAGCACAATCTCACAGACGTAAGCGTGCGTTTCTTCCCGAAAGGTTCCTATTTCAGTTTCCACACCGATATTCCGCCGGAAGCCGACCCTTCAGCTTACATGGAGACGGAGTATTACACCCAATCCAAGAAAAACGGACATTCCATGATCGACGTTGGCGGAGCATTCAATCTGCTCTACGGATCCTATAAGTCCCGAATGGACGGCACATATAAAGATGTCACATTCCTTCAGGAAAGCTTTCCAAACAGCAAGAGCCGTGAACAGGTCATCACTTTCGGAGGATTTATGGCCGTCGCCGCATACCACATCGGTCCACTGTCAAACGTTTCGGACACATACGAGCGAATGATCAAATGGGCTGAAGAGCACAGATACAAGCTTGCAGGGAACTGCTGTGAACGCCTCATATTTGACATATACACCACCCGCAACGAAGATCACTTCGTGACAGAACTCCTGCTGCCGCTGGATGAAGACTGCAGCCGCATAGAGATCACCGTCAGTGAAAAGGGATTATAGTAAAAATACAAGTACAAATCAAAAGGCACATCCCGGTGCACGCATCCGCCCAGCTCCACAGGTTCCGAGACGGCTGCGGCGATATATCAGGGATGTGCCTTTTTCAAAAACAAGAAGAACCTGTCACCGCAAAGGCAACAGGTTCCCCCCAACACAACTCAACACAAAGCCATCCAAGGCTAAGTCAAAACCAGATCAACCAGATCGTTCTCATAGGCCGCTTCTTCGAAAATCTTGATAAGTCCCAAACCAAATCTACCAAGGTTGTCGGCAACCTCCATGGGATCATCAATTTCGATCTCAACCTTGTCAGAAACAGACATCAGATTTGCAAAAAGCATATCCGGCGTCTTTTCTTCACTATCATTTTCCTCAAATCCAAACTGTTTCCAGAGGTACTTCATAGTACCGCTCTCGCTGGTCATCATGTCAGCATTTAACATCATCGTATTCATCTTTCATCAAATACCCTTCTTTCCGGACGCCCAATTTCCGGAAATCAATCTCAGAATGCCCTATCGCTTCGTTACACAAAATGTAATATTAAGAACGAAAAACATACCATTTGATACTTGAATTATAATAAATACAATTTTCAGCCTCAATATCCGAAAATCGATAGCATTTGTCCAAAATTGGTTATTGACAAAACAGCCATAACGTGTTCATTGTGTGTTTTCAACACTTTTAATTAAATATGCAGCAGTATTGACGAATGAAAAATTCCATTTTCCGCTGAAAATTCAAACTTGCCCTCATGCTTCTCCACAACATTCTGTATCGACTTCATGCCGATTCCGGTCCTGTTGCCCTTGGAGGACATATATTCACCGCCGCGCATTCGCACTTCCCCGCTGTAGCTGTTATCCATGGTTATTATGAGAGTCTCAAAATGAAGTTTGCTCTTCATGGTGATAAATCTGCGTCCCTCCGTCATTCTGCCGCAGGCTTCCACCGCATTTTCCAGCAGGTTGCCGAAAAGCTCACAGAGCTCCGTATCATTGATGTGAGATGTATGATCCGGCACCTCCAGCAGGAGTTCATATTCCGCCCCGATGCTCTTCGCCCGTGCTGCATATCCGCTCACAACTGCATCGACTGCCCTGTTGTCACAGTAATTTTCGCCTCCGTATGCAGTCGTATCCTCTATCATCTCATCCAGATACTTTGTAAGTGCTTCCCTGTCGTTTGCCTCGTTCAGACTCTTGAGAACGGCCAAATGATGGCGGTAATCATGTCTCTGGCGCCGCAGGTTATTCTCATTTTCCCTGACAACCTCCGCATGCTTTTTTTCATGTTCAAGGCGCATCTTCATCAAAGTCACTTCCATCTTCTGCTTTTCTTCCATTTTTCTGGTTCTTAAAGCATCCACGTAGAAGTTTCCGCTGAGAAGTGTCATAACGCAGATGAATAACGCAATACCTCCCTCGAGGAACACCGGCATGTTGGTATTAAGTCTGAAACCGAAATTGTAGCTCTCCGCCATGGTGCTGACGATCAGTATTCCCAACGCGACGCTCATGGGCTTTCCAAAGCGGTCGTCAAACTTGTAATACTCATACAGTGAAACTCCCAGCAGTAAAAACAGATCCAGAATTATCAGTATCATGTAAAAATAAACGCTGCGGCTCAGCATGACGAGACCGCTGAGCTGGAGTGCAACGGCCAGGATCAGCCAGACACTCATTATCCTCCGGGCTGCTATGATAACTTCTCTGTTGTGAATATTGAGAATCTGAAGCACCACATTGTGAAGGGGAATCGATGCCGCAGTTACCCCCATAAAGGTCATCAGATACAGCAGCAACGGGTTTTTAAATATATACACGCTGACTTCGCAGTCGCCTATATTCCATATGCAGGTCAGTGCACAGAAAGCAGCCAGTCTGAGAAATATTATCCCATCTCTTTCTATAAAGACCACCGAAAGGAAGAGCAGCATCAGCACGAATACAGCCACTATCAGAAACGCCGACAGCATCAGGGATGAAAGATTCCTTTTAAAAAGGAATTTCAGCATGCCGGAACTGTTGCTTATCAGAGGAGCTTTCAGTTCCAGGTCCGGCTTTGAAACCGGCATCTCATATGTCAGAGTCACATGTCCCTTTTCCTTCAGATCAGCCAGAGAGATGAACTTTGAGGCAATCGGCGGATCCGCCATAAAATCCGGGTATGAGTCCTCCGATCCGTACAGATAGACTACTTTCCCGTTTATAGACACATCCATAGACGAATAGACAGATTTTACAAAAAGCGTGTCACCCCATGCAGGATCCACATCAAAGTCAACTATGACATCAGTCCCGGCTTCATAGCCGCGTAAGTTTGCGGGCAAAGTCATTTCCGTGCTTTCTCCGTCCACAGTGACCAGCACGCTGTCGATCACTGTCGCCCCCATCGCCCCGCCGGGAGCAGGATCTCTGATGAATGCGCGGCTGCTGACCAGCAGGCTCAGCACCATGACTGCAAATATAATTCCAAGTACGGAAGCAAAGATCAGTTCTGTTTTCTTGTTTAATACGTTTTTCATCACATACTCCGGACACTTTCGAACAGATAATCCTCATAGGTTTTTTTGCAGGCAGAAAAATCGGCTCTTCTTATGTAGACATTGTCTCCGCTCTCCATGTGAAAGACCTTCAGCTCTTTGTCGATTTCCATAACGTAATCCAGATTCACCACAAAACTCTTATGACATCTGAGAAACATCTTATCGTCCAGCTGTTCCAGGATATCGTCCAGTTTTCCCTTTGCAGTCAGAGTGGAACGATCGCTCATATGATAATTGATCTGATGAACCGATTGTTCGATATACTCTATTTTTTTCAGAGGCACCGTTTTCCCTCCAATCAGAAGACTCTGCTCCGGCTTGATATGCATAGCAGTATAGTCCAGCAGTTCCCCCAAAGTCTCTGAAGTCACCGGTTTTTCGATATACCGGGCAACGTGAAGGCGATATCCCTCCAGTGCAAACTCTTCACTGCTGGTCACAAAGGCAGCCTGTACATCCGAATCCCGCTGACGCACCTCCTTCATCACTTCAGCCCCGTTCATCTCATCCATATATATATCCATCAGGAGAAGATCATATTTACCCCTTCTGAATTCAGCGAGAAATGATTCTCCGTCCCGGAATATATCAACTTTGCAGTCCGGCGCCATATCCTGCAGGAGACCTGTAATCCGTTCCATCTCCCCGTCTTCATCTTCGCAGACCGCGATTCTTAAATCGTACTTTCTCTCCATCCCGTCTCCCGTACTTCTCCCCTGAGTTCTGCCCTTTTCTCTCCTCAGTCGCTGAGATCGTTATCCAGCGTGATATTAAATCTGTGATCAGGGTATTTTTCCCGGAGCATTTCCAGGATTCTTTCATGCTCCGCATTTCTGTCGGGAACACTGTAACTGATCACCATATCAAAAGCTATTTCCTTATTTTCTTCATTAATATGGAATCCGTGCATCTGCAGTACGTAATCACTGCTCATCACAATGTGTCGGATATCCTCCCGGAGCATTGCTATGTGGTCATTCTTGGTATTTACAGAATAAATTCCCACCGCAGCCAGGATCACGTGATTCTCCACCAGGACCTTCTGTTCCACCTTTCTGGTGAGACTGTCTATCTCATCAGCAGTCATAGTGTCGGGAATTTCCATATGTATCGAACCTATCTGCAGATCCGGCCCGTAATTGTGAAGTACCAGATCATACGCTCCCAGAACCTCAGGGAAGCTGCACACGGTGGCCTTGATACCCTTGGAGATGTCCGAATCCGGCCTTTCTCCCAGAATCCGGCTTATGGTCTCCCGGAGCATGTCTATCCCCGCTTTTATGATCACCAGCGAGATTATCGCACCAAGCCATGCTTCAAGAGAAATGCCCTTTTCTATGAAGATGACAGCAGCCACCAGAGTTGAAGCGGAAATAACGGAATCCAGGGTCGCATCCTGCCCGGAATTGATGAGCGAATCCGAGTTTACTCTTTCCCCCACAGTTCTGAAATATCTCCCTATCACTATCTTCACCAGCACTGCCACTGTTATTATCACAAGACCTGTCGTGCTGTACTCAGGGACGACAGGATCCATGATCTTCTTCACCGACTCCACCAGCGAAGTAAAACCTGCATAGAGAACCAGAAGCGAGATTACCATGGCACTGAGGTACTCTATCCTGCCGTGTCCCAGTGGATGCTTCTTGTCCGGTTTCTTCCTTGCCAGCTTTGTCCCCACTATAGTAATAACCGACCCCAGCGCATCGCTGAGATTGTTGACTGCGTCCAGAGTGATGGCAATGGAGCCCGACAGCACGCCTATAACGGCCTTGAATCCGGCAAGCAGGGTGTTTCCGGCTATTCCTATTACGCTGGTACGTATTATTATCTTCTCTCTTTCAGCCCCTCCGATCACTTCTGACCTGACGCCGGCTGTTCTTTCTGCATTCATATCTTCCATTCCTGTAAACCCGCCTCTCCGAATCGTTGAAATAACTCCCTTTCCGTAATAGTATACGACGAAAAAAGACGATTATCAACGTGTCGGAAACACCGGAAAGAAGCTGATTTCTGTCGTCCTTATGACCAAGCCTTTACAAATCTTAACATTTATTATGTTTACTGCCCTCTAATTGAAACTTTCCGACGGCATATGTTATCATTCGTGAGAAGGAGGTGGCTTTATTGAAAAAGTTTACCATTGCACTCCTGTGTGTGATCATGTCGGTCTCAGTCACAGGTTGCGGCACTTCCGCCCTCAAGTCCTCTGTTTCGGACATGACTTCATCGGAAGAGAATGCCGTTGAATCTGCAACAGCAGACAGCTCTGCTGCTATTAATTATAAAAATACTGTCATCTGGGACGACATAACGGGTGACTCCGGACAGATCCTCGTCAGCGTGAAATACCCCCACATCGAGATAGGCGACTACGCCGACGGTGAATTTGTCAGAAGCGAAAAGTACGGCAATCTTGCGAATGCAATAGATAAATACAATTCCGATATCAAGACCGGTACTCTGAGTGCCGCTGACGGATACGCCGATATCGCAAGAGATGATCTGGCTGAAAACCATTCCGCTTCCGCGGATGCCGACGAGTACGGCGGATATGACGCCGCTGATATGGATGATACCTACTATGCAAATGAGGTAACTGCCTCTGTTACGCGTTCGGATTCAGTAGCTTTCAGCATTCTGAACACAAATTACAGCTTTGCCGGCGGTCCTCATCCATATACCGGATATACGACTTACAACTACGATTCAGAAACGGGCAAGCAGCTCTACCTCGGGGATATCCTCAAGGATCCGGACAGCTTCCCTGCCCTGTTCATCGACGAGCTGGAAAAACAATACAGCTATTTTTCGGACAGCTACCTGTTGGACGATCCTGAGGCTGAAGTTCGTAAAATGCTTGATTCCAATGAAACGGAAACAACTCTGCAGTGGACCTTTGACCCGTACGGGATAACGGTTTTCATTTCCCCATATGATCTGGCTGCGTACGCAGCGGGACCGGCCTTCGTTCATCTGTCTTACAGCGATCATCCCGGTCTCATAGAGGAGAAATATGAGGGATATCCTGAAAATTACGGCATTTCGGTGGCATCCGACGAAAAGATCACGCTTCTTTGCGACGACGGCACAGTGAAGGATTTCACCGTAAGCATGATGCCGGATCCGGAGTACAACTACGGATACTATCTCTCCATACAGGCAGGGAAATCCACTTATCAGGATTCGGATGATCTCTACTACGACTTTGACCTGTACGTCGTTAAGAATCAGGGCAAATACTACCTGTATGCAGACGGCCTCACGGATAATGACTGGCATGTCCTCACGGTATACGACCTGAACGGCACGGAGATAACAAAGAAGATCGCAGATGATGCACTCTACGGCAATGCCCCTTCCAATCCGGCTGATTTCACCGCTATGAACAGAACTGACCTTCTGAGCACGTACTCGGTAATGCACAGGTGTCATGTCGGAAACGATGGTCTGCCTGTATCAGACGAGGATATGTACACCGCATTCCTGAACGAGGATACGGAATTTACCCTCACTGCTCTGAAGGATGTGAATGCAGAGGTTATGAAGCCGGGCGAGGCTGATTTTTCCGAGGGCACGATCCGCAAGGGAACGGAACTGGTTCCATACCGCACCGACATGGTGGATACTGTGATTCTCAAAGACAGTAAAGACAACATGTACAAAGTCAGGATCACCCATAATGACGGGGAATGGGCACAGCTGGTGGACGGCAGTAACATCGAGCAGCTGTTTGACGGCATA
>JAIKWW010000166.1 GCA_024684465.1 Clostridia bacterium
ATATTAATGGCAAAAAATCTTGTCAAATAAAACAAAAAACAGAAACTGCCGTCAAAATCCTGACAGCAGTATCTGTTCTAATCAAAACATACTAATCGCTTTTGAACATCTGTTTCAAAAACTTTGAATATAACCTGCATCTTGCTGTTAAAAAATAAGCAAGTGATATCCTGCTGTAATTATAAATCCTATCCTGTGTATTTAGCAATAGCAATTAATGTTTTATCATTAAAAAAGACACCTATATATAAAATAAAAAACTGCTATGTAAAAATGACATAAAAAACAACCATTTTTCACCGGATAACATCCCGTTTTATTTTTCAACAGCCTGTGGAAAAGCTCTGATGTGGAAAATCAGCGTTTTTGTGGAAAAGGTGATAAAAAACATCAAATTAGCGGTAAAACCTTGTTCAAATCTAAAAAATGATGTTATAATTCTTGTGGATAACTTGTGGATATATATTCAGAGGTGATTATATTGTTAGTATGAGCCTGATGAAAATTGGGCTTTATTTATTTTCATCACAATTATATATCCACAACTACTGAATTGTTTCACTTAAGGAAGATATATGGAAAATATTATTGCTAATTGGGACAAAGTCCTCGATATTCTCCGCCAGGAGATGATGCCGACGGCATTTAATTCATGGGTAAGCCCCCTGGTTCTGCGGGAAGTGGATGAAACCAACAGGACTTTGACTATCGAGACTTATAATGACATGTCTCTGGGCCTTCTTCAGAACAGATATGTAAACCAGATAGAAGAAGCAATCAGCAGGACATTCAATGAGAATTACAAGGTCATCTTCATCACATCAGCTGATGAAAAACAGCTGAATAACAAGGTTGAAGCGTATCAAGAAGAAAAGTACATGATCGATGTAATGAAGAGACCGGGAAATGACGAACTCTTCCTGAATCCCCGCTATAATTTCAGCACCTTTGTAGTCGGCGCCAACAATGAACTGGCATATGCGGCAGCTCTGGCAGTTGCGAAAAACCCAGCAACAGAGTACAATCCGCTGTTCCTTTACGGAAAGTCGGGACTTGGAAAGACACATCTGATGCATGCCATCGGCCATTACGTGCTGCAGCACAACCAGGATAAAAGAGTTCTCTACGTTTCCTCCGAAATGTTCACAAATGAGCTGATCAACGCACTTCAGGCGAAAAAGATGGAGGATTTCCGCACAAAGTACAGAAATGTGGACGTTCTCATGATAGACGATATCCAGTTCATCGAGAAAAAGGACAGAACACAGGAAGAACTTTTCCACACCTTTAATACATTGTACGAATCCAGCAAGCAGATCGTACTTTCCAGCGACCGTCCTCCAAAGGAAATCGCCACCATCGACGCACGTCTCCAGTCCAGATTTGAATGGGGACTTCCGGTGGATATCCAGTCTCCGGACTTCGAGACCAGAGTAGCCATCCTGAAGAACAAGGCTGAAATGGAAGATATCAAGGTGACTGACGATCTGCTGGACATATTCTACGTGATCGCGGATAAGATCACCACGAACATCAGAGAACTGGAGGGCGCTCTCAACAGAGTAATAGCCCATGCCAATCTCACAAACAAACCTCTGAACCGCGATACTGCAAAGGAAGTTCTCACGGATGTGTTCGATACCACCAACAGGGAGATCGACATTCCGCTCATCAAGAATACAGTCTGCGCACGTTACAACATTAACGTTCAGGACATGGATTCATCAAAGAGAACTAAAAATCTCGCATTTCCGAGACAGATTGCCATGTACCTCTGCCGTGAACTCACCGATACATCACTTCCAAAGATCGGCGAGAACTTCGGAAACAGAGACCATACGACAGTCATGCACGCCTGCGACAAGATCGCTAACCAGATCAAGACGGACGATGATCTCCGCAAGGCAGTTAACGAGCTCAAGAGCAGCATTATGGATGAGTAGGTAAAAGATGTGGCTCAGGTTATCCACATTTTATCAACAGACAAAAAGGACTAAAATCGACGGTTATCCACACCTGATGATGATAAAAAGGCCTTGAAAAGCCATTATCCACATTATTTATCAACATATCCACATGCCTTACTATTATTACTACTAATAAAATAATAATAAAAATAAGGCTGAACGCGCCTCTGCGCAACGATTCCGGACAACAGTACATAAATGACGCCGTTTTCCGCATACAGACGCACAGGCTTTTATACACAATATCGACTGTACTGTTTTACACATGGAGAATGCTATGAGATTCAAAATCGATCAGGACGAATTAAACAAAGCTTTGAGTTTTGTATCGAGAGCTGTCACTGCCAGAAGTACAATGCCTGTTCTCAAGGGTATCCTTATGAAAGTTGACAGTGAAGGTATGCTTACCATGACTGCTTCCGATATGGAATTCACAATAGAGAAAAAGATTCCGGTGAGAGAAAGTGAACCGGGAGAGATAGTTATACCTGCCAAGATCTTCGGAGACGTTATCAGAAAACTTCCGGGATATGAGATCAATCTCGTCCTGGAGGACAATAACAATATTCATATCAGTACCATTTCCGGCGATTTCAGGATCATCGGAATGGAACCGGGAGATTTCCCGGAAGTTGGAAGCACAGATCTTCACAGCAAGATAAGAATAGACCGGGCCAAGTTCAGACAGATGGTAAACGAAACTGCCTTCGCTGCAAGTATCGACAAGTCGAAGGGAGTAATAGTGGGCGTTCTCATGGAAACCAAGGGTGATTCCATCAACATGGTAGCTCTGGATGGTTTCAGAATGTCCGTTGCAACTGAGAAAATAGAGGATCAGGGCGAGAATGACATCATCATTTCAGCCAGGATCATTTCAGACATAAACAAGATGATCGGTGAAACCGAGGATGATGACATGCTGGAGCTCATGTTCGACGAGCACAAGGCAGTGATCCTATCCGAAGACAGCAGGATCATCGTCAGGAGAATAGAGGGAAAATATCTGGATTACAGAAGACTTCTCCCTGAGTCCTTCAATACCAATGTGGTAGTGGACAGAGTGAGCTTCATCGACTGCATCGAAAGAGCTTCTCTTTTCGCAAAGGAAGGAAGAAACAATCTCATCAAACTCACCTTTACAGGAGATAATCTGCTCATTAATTCAAGATCCGACGCAGGTGATGTGGATGAACATATTCCGTGCAGAATAGAAGGACCTGACATCGAGATAGGATTTAATTCCAAGTATCTGCTGGAAGGACTGAAGGTTATAGAATCGGACTCTGTCGTATTCAGACTCGAATCCAATGTAAAGCCTTGCATCATCCAGCCTGTTGAATCACAGGATTACAGATATCTCATTCTGCCTGTAAGAATCATTAGCTGATAAAAATCCGGAAATATGTTTTTCAGAGAATTAGAAATCGAAAATTTCAGGAATTACGAACATCAGAAGATTAGTTTCAACGAGAAGGTAAATGTCATAACCGGCAAAAATGCCCAGGGAAAGACAAACCTCATCGAAGCCCTGTATATAATGTCCCTGGCCAGGTCTTTCAGGACTCCCAGGGACAATGAACTGATACGCTTCGGCTCAGATCTGGCAAGGGTCAGGGCTCTGGTGTCCAGAGACGGAGAGGATAGTGAGATCGAAATAGGTCTCATGAAGAACAAGAAGAGCATCCGGGTTGACGGAGTTAATCTGAGAAAGATCTCGGATTTTATAGACAATGTTCTGATAGTCGTTTTTTCACCTGATGATCTGAGAATAGTTAAAGAAGATCCTTCAAAGCGAAGAGGTTTCATGGACAGGGAACTCTGTCAGATGAAGCCTGTTTATTATGACGATCTTTCCAACTACAAGAGAATACTCAATCAGAGAAACGCTCTGCTGAAGGACAGAAATCCGGATGAAAATATGCTGGATGTGTGGGATGAAGAGCTGGTTATAAGAGGCGCCCGCATCATGTCCGAAAGGGCCGGCTTTGTAAAGATGCTGGACAGGATAAGTTCCGGCATTCATTTCAGCATATCCGACGGACGTGAGAATCTCAGGGCATGCTACGAACCCAGCGTAAAGATTCCGGAAGATGCAGATATATCGCAAATACGCGATCTGTTCCGGAATGAGCTGAGAACCAGGCGGACAGGAGACATCGACAGAAGGATGACCACCGCCGGTCCCCACAGAGATGATATAAAAATAGAGATTGACGGCACAGATGTGAGAAAATACGGATCCCAGGGACAGCAGCGCTCCGCGGCTCTTTCCATGAAGCTTGCTGAGATTGATCTGATCAAGGAGGAGACCGGAACAGATCCGATACTTCTTCTGGATGACGTGCTGTCAGAGCTGGACAGCAGCAGACAGAAAAAACTCATAAAGTCCTTTGAGGACATTCAGATATTTATAACGACGACGGAATTGGATCGTGACATCATGTCCGCCATAAAGGAAAGCGCTGAATTCAGTGTTGAAGGCGGGCACGCGGAGAGGCTCCGGTAGATCCTCGCGAGTCTGGTGCGGGATGATCCTATTGATAGATTTATTATTCCGAAAATAGAAAAGGAGTGAATATTTTGCCTGATACAGAAGTAAAACAGGAGTATAATGCCGAACAGATACAGGTCCTGGAAGGGCTTGAACCTGTAAGAAAAAGACCGGGTATGTACATTGGTTCTACTTCCTCAATGGGTCTTCACCACCTTGTTTACGAAATAGTGGACAACAGTGTGGATGAAGCTCTTGCAGGATATTGCCATAACATTCATGTTACGATCACAGCTGAAAACGGCATAAGGGTAGAGGATGACGGGCGTGGTATGCCTGTTGACATCCACCCTAAGCTGGGAGTACCTGCAGTTGAAGTTATTCATACGGTACTTCATGCCGGCGGTAAGTTCGGCGGTGGAGGGTACAAGGTTTCCGGCGGTCTCCACGGCGTAGGTGCATCCGTTGTAAATGCGCTTTCCGAGAATATGGAAGTCAGAGTAAAGAGAAACGGCAAGGTTTACAGCCAGAAGTACAGCAGGGGCAAGACTCTCACAAAGCTTGAGGTCATCCGTGACCTTGAGGCGGGTGAAGGTACCGGTACATGCACATACTTCAAGCCAGACCCTCAGATTTTTACGGAGACAACCGTCTACGATTTCAAGGTTCTGGAGCACAGACTCAGAGAGATGGCTTTCCTGAACAAGGGAATCCGCATCACTCTCACTGACGAGAGAAATGACGAAGTAAAGAAGCTGGATTTCCACTATGAGGGAGGTCTCAGGGAATTCGTACAGTATCAGAACAAGAGTAAGAATGAGATCCATCCGGATATCGTATACTTTGAAGTGAACAAGGAGAACTACGAGTGCGAGATCGCTTTCCAGTACACGGATAGCTACAGCGAGTTCATCCTCTCATATGCGAATAATATCAATACCACAGAAGGAGGAACCCATCTGGTGGGATTCAAGTCTGCTCTCACCAGGGCTTTCAACGACTATGCGAGAAAGCACAAGTATCTGAAAGACAATGATCAGCCGCTTTCCGGTGAAGATGTTCGTGAAGGTATCACTGCAATCATTTCCGTAAAGCTCACTGAGCCTCAGTTCGAAGGTCAGACCAAGACCAAGCTGGGAAACAGCGAAATGAGAGGATTTGTAGACAGTGCCACAATGGAATACGTCTCTGCATTTTTCAATGAGAATCCACAGCAGGCCAAGGCTATCATCGACAAGGGAATGAGAGCTGCGAGGGCGAGAGAAGCTGCGAGAAAGGCCAGAGACCTGACAAGAAGAAAGAGTGCTATGGACGGCATGACTCTTCCGGGCAAGCTGGCTGACTGCAGTGAAAAGGATCCGGCACTTTCCGAGATCTTCATCGTAGAGGGTGACTCTGCCGGCGGTTCTGCGAAGACAGGCAGAGACAGAAAGAGACAGGCGATCCTGCCACTGAGAGGTAAGATTCTCAACGTTGAAAAGGCAAGACTCGACAGAGTGCTCAGCTCTGAGGAAATAAAGAATATGATCACTGCTTTCGGCTGCGGTATCGGTGATGACTTTAACGAGGCCAAGCTGAGATATCACAAGATCATCATCATGACGGATGGCGACGTGGAGGGTGCTCATATCGCAACGCTGATGCTGACATTCTTCTACCGTTACATGAGACCTCTGATCGAGAAGGGCTATGTATATCTGGCAAAGCCTCCTCTCTACAGAGTAAAGAACGGCAAGGATACTTTCTATACTTACAGTGAAGAGGAACAGACAAGCCTTCTGAAGGAGATAGGTTCCGAAAACAAGAAACTGGATATCCAGAGATACAAGGGTCTCGGTGAAATGGACGCAAACCAGCTCTGGGAGACCACTATGGATTACAATACGAGAACTCTCACGAGAGTTACCATCGAGGATTACGCTGAAGCAGATGACACATTCTCTATGCTCATGGGCGAAAAGGTTCCTCCTCGCAGAAAATTCATAGAAGAGAACGCAAAATACGTACAGAATCTGGATATTTAAGGAGAACAGCATTTTATGGACAATCTTTTTGAAGATTCAAAAATTCTTCATACTGAGATAAACGA
>JAIKWW010000015.1 GCA_024684465.1 Clostridia bacterium
ATGTTAAAAAGAGCGGAGCAGGCCTTCTCAGAGGCGGAGCATTCAAGCCGAGAACTTCGCCATATTCCTTCCAGGGCCTTGAAAATGATGGCCTCAAGCTCCTGTTGCAGGCAAAAAAAGCAACAGGAATGCCTATCGTAACAGAGATCATGACTCCGGAGCATCTCGTGTTATTTAAAGATGTCGACATCATTCAGGTGGGAGCACGTAACATGCAGAACTTCCAGTTGCTGAAGGCTCTGGGTAAGCAGGATAAACCGGTTTTGCTCAAAAGAGGCCTCTCCAATACCCTCGAGGAGCTTCTGATGAGTGCCGAGTACATCATGGCCGGTGGTAATGAGAACGTAATCCTCTGCGAAAGAGGCATCAGAACATTTGAAACGAGCACCAGGAACACACTGGATATTTCGGCCATTCCAATGCTCAAGAGCATGACTCATCTTCCCGTTATCGTTGATCCGAGTCATGCGGCAGGTATCAGATGGATGGTTGGCTCGCTGTCAATGGCAGCTATCGCGGCCGGCGCTGACGGACTCATGATCGAGGTTCACAATGATCCTGCAAATGCTCTCTGCGACGGACCTCAGTCCATGACTCCGGAGGGCTTTGACGATCTCATGGTAAAGATCAGAAAGACAGTAGAATTCTTTGGCAAGACCATAGACTGAGAGGAGCACATATAATGGGAGCAAGCTTACACATCGATGCAGAAATCGGCGAAATCGCAAAGACTGTACTTTTGCCGGGAGATCCGCTGAGAGCAAAATTTATAGCAGAGAATTTCCTGGATGATGCAGTATGCATTAACAAGACCAGAAACAACTTTGGCTACACGGGAAAATTCAATGGCAAGGAAGTATCCGTCATGGGTACGGGCATGGGCATGCCGTCAATGGGCATCTATTCCCATGAACTGATCGAAATCCACAAGTGCGAGAATCTGATCAGAATAGGTTCCGCAGGATCTTACCAGGAGAATGTGGATCTGAATGATATCGTTCTGGCTATGTCCGCATCCACTGATTCAAATTTTCAGTATACCTTCAACCTGCCGGGAAATTTTGCTCCGACTGCGGACTTCGGTCTCCTGAAAGCGGCTGACGAATCTGCGAGAAGGCAGGGCATCAGTGTCAAGGCCGGGAATATCGTCTCTGTGGACGTTTTTTACGATGACGATCCGGATACCTGGAAACGTTGGTCGAAGATGAATGTCCTGGCAGTGGAAATGGAGGCGGCAGCTCTGTATATGAACGCTGCAAGATACGGAGCAAAGGCACTTGCCATGATGACAATAAGCGATAATTTCGTGACCGGAGGCAGATTGGACAACGAGGCGAGAGAAAAATCCTTTGTCAACATGATCAACACTGCGCTGGGAATGCTGGAACATATTTAATTACAATTTTACAGAGAAAAGAGATGTCAGTTTGTACAGTTCTCTATTAAGTCAGGAATAATGATCCCGGCAATCTGAGGACGGTTCATCCGGACATCTCTTTTTTAGTAACAAAACGGCAACATCAGGGTAATAAAAGGGTAATATGTGCAAAAAAGATTGGTTTCTGTATCCATTATTTCACATTTAGGGCTTTATTTTATTATTCATTTTGACGATAATAAACATGAAGAGTTTTTTATTCTTTTGAATTTTAGTTTGAAGTTCAAAACATCAATTGGAGAACAACGCGATGGCTGAAGTTGCTGAAAAAAAATTATCGGAGGTTGTTCTGAAGCATGATGATCCGATGGTGATGTTCCGGGAGTATATTTTTCCGGAAACACGAGGCAAGGTTCATACGCTGATGGATTTCGCGATTAAAGATATAGAAAATGACGTGATAATGAGGGTGTACTGGAAGAAGATTGCCCTCTCATGTGACAAGATGCTTTCAGATTACCGCTCTGACAAGAATGTCGGTAATCCGAGGCCTGCTGTTTGTGATGTCCATATGTTCGGTGATTCGTTAAAGGCGTATGTCTTCGTATTCCCGCCTCAGGACGGGGGTAAGGATATGTCCGCTGATGAGCTTCGCAGGGAGATCGAGAGTTTCGGCATCAGCTACGGCATTTTGGATGCAAATATCAATCGTATAGCGGACGAAAAATTATATCTCAAACTCATCCAGATCGCAGAAGGCGATAAGGCCGTGCCGGGCACGAATGGCGAAATTATTGATCATTATGACAGAGAGATAAAATATGAAATTGATGAAGACGAGCAGGGCGTTGTAGATTTTAAGAACATAAACTGGCTTGTAAAGGTAAATGCAGGGGATGTGATCTGTGACATCAAACATGCCACAGCCGGAAAAGACGGCAAGAATGTCAAGGGCGAGGTGATTCACGCTGTAATGGGAAAGATGCCGCCGATCCCGCAGGGGAAAAATGTGTCTCTGACCGAGGATGAATCTGCTCTGGTCGCTGACATAGACGGACACCTTTTTTTCAGAAACGGCGGTTTCAACGTGGACGAAGCCCTGGTCATAGAAGGTGATGTGGGTGTTAAGACCGGAAATCTCAACGTTGTGGGAGACATTGTGATCAAGGGAAATGTCCCTGACGGGTACCTTGTCAAAGCAACCGGAAATATCACGGTTGAGGGTTTTGTTTCAGCATCCATGCTCATATGCGACGGTGATGTCTTTATCAGACATGGCATGAACGGCGGCGGCAAGGGTGTTATCAGGGCCGGCGGCGCAGTGACCTGCAAGTTCGTTGAGGGCTGCAAGGTGAAGGCCGGCGGGGATGTTCATCTGGAATCTGTGGTCAATTCCACCCTCAGGACTGACGGTGGTGCATTTATCACTTCCGGTAAGGGCACTGTAATCGGAGGAAAGCTTTCTGCGGCAAAATCCATAGAAGCAAAGTACATCGGAAATGACAAGAATATTCCGACATCTATTGATATTTCTTTTCCTCAGGGGTTTGAACAGGAATATCTCAGGGTCAGATCCAATGTCAATGATCTGACAGTTACACTGAAGACCGAGAGGTCCAATCGCGAGCAGTTCAATCAGAAAAAGAAGATGATCGAGCTCTACGCCGATGACAAGGCTGCGCTCAAGCGGTTTTTGCAGACATTACCTGTTATACATGAGGAGCTGGATCTTTATGATCTGGCGAATGAGCTTGCTCTTGCCCAGAAGGAGCTGGATCCGATGGAAGAGGTGTGGCAGGCTTGTGTACAGGGGACTGTATCTGCGAGAAAGATATTTTCAAATGTTCACATTTCGATCTGTGAATCCAATACGATCGTGAGAAGATCTTTATCAAATGCGAAGTTTTACCTGAGTAAGGGCAGAATCATTCAGGGTTCAAGATAAACAGCGATTATGATTATTACGCCGGCGCCGTACATAGTGGTGCCGGTGTTATTGTTATAACATCATTTTGATGGCAAAAAACAATTACAACTTTATATTTTCGTAAAATGATTATATAATCGATGTGATGTATTAAAAATAACCATTAAGGAGAATACTAATGTCAGATTACAGGGATCAATACTGGTATACAGACATTCGCGAGATAAGCACTTTTAATGAGCTTCTCACAGGAACCGCAGCAGCATATCCTTACAGACCCGCACTGTGGGTCAAGGGCAAGAAGCAGGCCTCTTACAAGGCTGTAAATTATACGCTCTTTAAGCATGATGTGGCCTGTATCGGCACCAAACTCAGAGAGATGGGCCTTCAAAAGGAAAAGATCGGTGTTGTTGGTGTAAATTCCTATGAGTGGATCGTCACATATCTGGCCGTTACAATAGGCGGCGGCGTTGTAGTTCCTCTGGACAAGGAGTTCGGTCCGGCGGAGATAAGCAATTTGATGAAGACTGCAGGCTGCAGCACTATTTTTTATACTTCTGATCAGAAACGCAAGATAGAAGAGGCGGATGGAATCGACATCATGGTGGAAATGCAGTTCTACGGAGACCGTACGGACATAGAAGTGCCCGCATCGGAGAACGTTCCGGCAAAGAAGCCTGTCACCGGGACAGATGCTGCGATCTATTCCTGGAGAGAGCTTCTTGCCGATGGTGAAAAGATTCTGGAAAAGGACGAGGATTTCTACGAACATAAGGTGGATCCGGATGCTTTAAGTATTTTGCTGTTCACATCGGGCACGACCGGAACTCCAAAGGGAGTTATGCTGAGTCAGAGGAATGTGGTATCCAACATCATGGATACCTGCAGGATAGCTGAGATCAAGCCTTCGGACAAAGCTCTTTCCATACTTCCGATCCATCATACATATGAATGTACCTACGGTATGCTGCTCATGTTTTACAGAGGCGGGAGCACCGCATTTTGCGAAGGGCTCAAGTACATCACCGCAAATATGAAAGAAGCACGTTGTTCAGTGCTGATCGCGGTACCTCTCATCAACGAGATGATTTACAAGAAAATCTGGAAGTCTGCGGAAAAGCAGGGTAAGACGGAAACGTTGAAGAAGGCGATAAAGAGGAGCAACCGGCTCAAGGCAGTGGGCATCGACATAAGCAGGATACTGTTCAAGTCCATTCACAGAGAGCTGGGAGGCAAGCTGAGACTGGTCATTACAGGTGCAGCTGCGATTTCGCCAAATGTTTGCAGAGGATTTGAGGACATCGGCATCAGGGTGCTCCAGGGATACGGACTGACAGAGTGCACTCCGCTGGTAACAGGGACTCCGATGAAGACCGACGCTGAGAGATACAGAAAAGCAGGATCAGTGGGAGTTCCGGTATACAGCGGTCAGATTAAAATCGAGGATCCGGACGAGGACGGAATCGGCGAGATCTGGTTCAAGGGCCCGAATGTCATGTTGGGATATTACAATATGCCTGAGGAAACATCCAAAGTTATCGTGGATGGCTGGTTCGATACCGGGGATCTGGGATTCAGAGACAAGGACGGCTGGCTTTCACTGGCAGGCAGAAGCAAAAACATCATTGTGACGAAGACGGGAAAAAATGTTTATCCTGAGGAGCTGGAGACAGAAATCAACAGGAATGACTACATTCTCGAATCGATGGTCTACGAGGCACGAAAGGACGGGGAGCCTGTGGTTGCCGTTCAGATCATGCCGGATCTGGCTGAGCTACAGGATAATCTGGGTGAGATTCCTTCCGATGAAGAAATGTATACCATGTTCAAGAATATCATCAATGAGTTCAACATGACTCTTGCAAGCTATAAGCGCATAAAGGAAATCTATGTGAGGAAAGAGGACTTCATCCGGACCACCACGAAGAAAGTGAAACGCGCTGCAAATATCGAACAAAAGCGTTCCTTTGATGACGGGGAAGTATAATATCTGTTGAAAGAACAATTGATTTTTGGTAAATTATTATTGTATTAAGTCAATGTATGAGGTGAAGATCTTCAGGAGGCGTATCATGAGAAGAGGACTTGCCATTGTGACGTTCGTACTTGGCGCTGTTATTGCTGCAGCAGGCATCGCAACAGCAGTTACCAGCCTGGTAAATTTCAGCTTCGGCAGAAAGTATATCGACGAATAGATGAGTGACATTAAAATCCCCTCCGGAGGACGGAGGGGATTTCGATTGAATACAAGTGGCGAATAATGAAAAATAATTACGATTTATGTTGTAATTATAAATTTGTTGTATTATACTATACGAGATATTTTGCGAAAGTGGGGTGAAATAAATGGCAAATATTAAATCTGCGAAGAAAAGAATTTCCGTTATCGAAACTAAGACTGCACAGAACAAGAGAATCAAGGAACGTCTTAAGTCTATCATCAAAGAGTTCGAAGTAGCTCTTGGCGAAGGGAAAATGGACGTAGCTTCCGAGAAGCTCACTCTCATCGAGAAGAAGTTCATGCAGGCTGCTTCAAAGAATGTTTTTCATCAGAAGACAGCTTCCAGAAAAGTTTCCAGACTCAGACAGAAATTCAATAAAGCACAGAACTAAATCTCACCCGTCCCCACATATGTGTATAAGTTAAATACACTGAGGCTGAGCACAAGAGATTTGTGCCGGGCTACATAAACGAAGGGCTGTGTCTCACCCTTCGTTTTTTTATGCCCTTTTTTACCCGTGAAGGAAGCTGGTTCTGTCTGAGCAGTGTCCGGATGCAGCTGCATTCGAAGGGTTTGAATTGGAACGATGATAATGGTATCATTAATTGTTAAAGCATTTTCATTTCTGCAATACAGAAAGTGGTGAAGTATGGATTCTTACCGCAATTATATAAGAAATTTCAGCATTATCGCTCATATCGACCACGGCAAATCAACTCTGGCTGACCGGCTCATAGAGACCACAGGTCTGGTGGCACAGAGAGATATGAAAGCGCAGTATCTGGATAATATGGACATAGAGAGGGAAAGAGGCATTACCATCAAGCTTCAGACCACCAGACTGCACTATAAGGCCAAGGACGGAAATACATATGTATTCAATCTGATAGATACTCCGGGACATGTGGATTTCACATATGAGGTTTCCAGGAGTCTGGCTGCCTGCGAGGGCGCATTGCTGGTGGTGGATGCCACCCAGGGCGTTGAGGCGCAGACTCTTGCCAATGTGTACATGGCCCTTGACGAAAATCTCGAGATCCTGCCGATCATCAACAAGATAGATCTTCCAAGTGCTCATTCCGAGGAAGTAAAGGAAGAAATCGAAGAGGTTATCGGAATCGATGCCTCGGAGGCTCCCCTCATTTCTGCAAAAGAGGGACTGAATATAGGCGATGTTCTTGAGGATATCGTGAAAAATGTTCCTGCTCCCGGCGGGGACGAAAACGCGAAGCTCAAGGCGCTGATCTTTGACTCGTATTACGACAATTACAAGGGCGTCGTAATATATGTGAGAATCATGGACGGAACCGTGAAGAAGGGCGAGATCATCAGTCTGATGGCCACAGGTGCGGATTATGAAGTCACCGAGGTCGGGGTTTATGCTCCCAGTCCGGTTCCGGTGGACTGCCTGAGAGCAGGTGAGGTTGGCTATATCTGCGCCAGCATAAAGTACGTGAGGGATGCCAGAGTCGGAGATACAGTAACCCACAAGAACGACCCTACAGAGGAGGCTCTTCCGGGTTACAAGCCGGTGCAGTCCATGGTATACTGCGGAATTTACCCGGGTGAAGGCGAGAAATACGACAATGTAAAGGACGCTCTGGAAAAACTGCAGGTTAATGATGCCGCATTCATTTTCGAACCGGAGAACTCAGCCGCACTGGGATACGGTTTCCGCTGCGGTTTCCTGGGTCTTCTGCACATGGAGATCATCGTTGAAAGACTGGAGAGGGAGTTCGACCTGGCAGTCATCACCACGTCTCCGAGTGTAATTTACAAAGTGGTCAAGACTGACGGTACGGTGCTGATGGTGGAAAATCCGTCAAACCTGCCGCCTCAGACGGAGATCGACCACATCGAAGAGCCGATAGTGAGTGCAAATCTGATGATCCCTAACGATTATGTGGGAACGATAATGGAAATCTGCCAGCAGAGGCGCGGCGTGATGAAGAGCATGGAATATATCACTCCGACCCGAGTAACTCTTCATTATGAGCTTCCGCTGAACGAAGTTATCTACGATTTCTTCGATGCGCTGAAATCCAAGACAAGAGGATACGGGTCAATGGACTATGAGTTCCTCAGGTACGAGAAGTCACAGCTCGTCAAGATCGACATCCTTCTAAACAAAGAGATCGTGGATGCCTTTTCCATGATCGTTCATGAAAGTCAGGCGAGACCGAGGGGCAAGAGCGTATGCGACAAACTCAAGGAAGTTATCCCGTCTCACCAGTTCGAGGTTCCTATCCAGGCGGCCATCGGGCAGAAGATCATCGCAAGATCCACTGTCAGGGCTCTGAGAAAGGACGTGCTGGCCAAGTGCTACGGAGGCGATATCTCCAGAAAGAAGAAGCTGCTGGAGAAGCAGAAGGAAGGCAAGAAGCGCCTCAGAAAGTTCGGAAAGGTAGAAGTTCCTCAGGAAGCGTTTACAGCGGTATTTAAATACGATGACAGCAAGTGATAAATACATCTTGAACAGAGATCTCTACGGAGTCCGCAGCGGTAAGACCTGCGGACTCTATGTCCATATTCCCTTCTGTGAGCGAAAGTGCATATACTGCGATTTTGCCTCATATCCCGGCTGCGGTTCAGAGGTGATCGAGGAGTATTTTCGAGCGCTTACGGCTGAAATTGACGGAGTCACGGATTATTTCGGCAAAAATCTTCAGTTTGAAACGGTCTTCATCGGAGGCGGGACGCCATCTTTCGTGGATGCGAAGTACATTGCGGGACTCCTGGAGCATATTCCCGTGAGGGATGGGGCTGAAATCACCATGGAGGCGAATCCCGGGTCCATTACTGCTGAAAAGGCAAAGATCGTTGCGGCGGCAGGGGTAAACCGGATTAGTCTCGGGGTTCAGAGTTTTAAAGATGAAGAGCTGAGATTTCTCGGGCGTGTCCACGATTCCCGTGAGGCAAGAGCGGCTTTTGAAGCGGTGCGGACTGCCGGGATCGAAAATGTGAACTGCGATCTGATCTTTGGATTTCCGGGACAGACACAGGAAAGTTGGAGATATTCCCTGAAGACCGCTTTTGAGATGGGTATTGATCATCTTTCATTCTACAGTCTGCAGATCGAGGAGGGTACGGTCCTCTATGATCTGTTCAGGCGGGGGAAGATCGATCAGACTGACGAGGAGACGGACCGCGGGATGTACGCTGAAGCGCTGGAGACACTGAAGGACAATGGTTTTGTCCATTATGAGATCTCGAATGGGGCAAAGCCTGGAAGGGAATGCAGGCACAATCTCCGTTACTGGTCCATGGAGGACTACGTGGGAGTCGGAGCGGCGGCGCATTCATTTGTGGATTCCTGCCGGTACAGCAATCCTGCTGAGATCCGGGCTTACGTGGACTCGATCCGGAACTGTCCCGGAGAGAGCGGCCTGATCGATTACGGCAGTCTGCATGAGGCTGTGAGAAGCGACAGGGATGAACTTATCACGGATTGTCTTTTCACCGCTCTGAGAAAGGGCGAGGGGCTTAATCTGCAGAGATTTCGTGATCTGTTCGGTTTTGATGTGATGGAATGGCTGGGGGGAAAAGCCGACGAATTCCTCAGAGACGGCTTGCTTGTTCTTGATGATGATCATCTCAGATTCTCGAGAATGGGAATAGATATTTCCAATTATGTTTTAGGAAAATTAATTTAGTTTTCTGATGAATTATCCTTTATTTGGGTATATGATTGATGTATCATATTAAATCGAGAGGTTATATGGTTTAATATATTTGGACGAAGATTGCTCGAAATGAAACCCGTTGCTCCGGGTGGATAAATAATTAAACAGTTGCAGCAAGACTTTGTTTCACATTAGTTTTTAATAGGAGGCAGGTTTTGATTGAAATTTATCTGGTCAGACACGGCCACAGTAAAGCGAATGAAGTAAATATGATCGGGGGAGATTATCCTCTGTCCATAAGAGGAGAAAGTCAGATAAGATCAGCTCAAAAGAAATATGACAGGATTCAGTTTGACAGGATCTACTCATCTGATCTTAAGCGGTCCAGACAGACGGCGGAACAGTTATTTGGACGGACCATCAGCGAAGACGAGTTATTGCCTGAATTCAACAGTTTCTGGTTTGGAAATGCGGAGGAGAGAATCCGTCAGGAGAATGGATATGTCGTGGGCATAAGGACCAGCTTTGACGGAGACTTTACATCCTTTATGAAGGAGTGCCGGGGGGATGACCCCTTCAGAAGAGCTGACAAGGCTATCGAAAAGATGAAGGAACTGGCACACAAGATGTCAGATCAGCCTGAAAAATTCCCTAACAGGCGCATTGCTATCATATCATCGGATACACTCATGAGAAGTATCGTTCAGCAGCTGAGAG
>JAIKWW010000023.1 GCA_024684465.1 Clostridia bacterium
ACCAGCTATGCCATCGTGCCGCTGGACGGAAATATGAATACCAATGCTGCTCTGTCTGCTTCAGGACATCTGTCCAGAGCTCAGCAGGCGCTGTCCGACATCACAAATCTCATCGGACAGAATTATATAGACGGCGTAGATTTAGATATGACAGGCCACGGCAGTTCCTCTTCAGAGAGCGAAAGACCGGCGGCATAAGACAATGTAAAATGAGGAGCCCGGGGGATCGGACTCCGGTGATTCAGGGGATTAGGAAATGTCAGAAGAAATGAAGATTATACCGGATTACAAACAGCGGCTGAGGGAACTTCGGGAAGAAATGACCGCAGACCTTCAGGAGCTTGTGAGAATAAACAGCGTACAGGGAAAACCTGTGGATGGCGCGCCCTTCGGAACCGGTGTGAGGGACGCTTACGATTATATGATGGGCCTGGGCCGCAGGGAAAACTTCCTCACAGAGGATGCTGACGGCTACGGCGGCCACATAGACTACGGAACGGATTCCGGCAACGGATCTCTGGGAATACTGGTACATCTGGACGTGGTTCCCGAAGGTGAAGGCTGGACTTACGGACCCTTCAGCGGTGAGATCGTGGACGGCGAAATGTACGGCAGGGGCACCATGGATGACAAGGGACCTGCGATTTCGGCATTCTACGCAATGAAGGCGCTTCACGACTGCGGGTACATACCGGGCAAGCGTGTGCGCATGATCATAGGTCTCGACGAGGAGACCGGAAGCACAGGTATGGAGTACTACAAGCAGCGCTTTGACATGCCTGACGCGGGTCTCGTGCCGGACGGAAACTTTCCTCTGGTGCGTGGCGAGATGGGAATAATGATGTTCGACCTGGTTAAGAAGTTCGGAAAGCCGCAGAAGGGCGGGATCCAGCTGAGAAAGATCACCGGAGGCTCCGCATACAACATGGTAGCGGACAGCGCCTGCGCGCTGATCAATGCCCCGGGCGGGTACGACGATATCCGCCGGGAGGTGGAAGAGTTTGCAAAGCATTCCCAGTACAGTCTGTCTTCCAGGGTCAGGGGCAAGAGCCTGGAAATAAAGGCAGAGGGGATATCCGCTCACGGGGCTATGCCCTGGAAGGGGAAGAATGCCATCTCCATGCTGATGGAATTCCTCGGTACGATCAGGTTCAACTGTGACGAGGTCAACGACTTTGTGGCATTTTACAACGACCATATCGGATTCAGGCTTCACGGTGAGAGAATCGGCTGCGAACTGGAGGATGAGGTTTCAGGAAAGCTGATATTTAACGTGGGCATGATAGATACGGATAAGGAAAAGGGAAGCATCTGCATCAATGTTCGATATCCGGTGACTCTGGAGGCGGAGGATGTGTACAGCGGCATGTCTGCTCTGCTGGGGGAACACAACATCGGCGTGGTGAAGCAGAATTGCCAGGAGCCTCTGTATTATCCGGAGAATGATCCGATGGTTCAGACTCTGTTGAAGATATACCGGGATAATACGGGCGATATGACGGAACCTCTCATCATAGGCGGAGGCACATATGCCCGGGAGATGGACAATGCCATGGCATTCGGAGCCATGTATCCCGATGATGTGGATCTGATGCATCAGAAGGACGAGCGGGTAAAACTTGAAAATGTTATGAAGACTGCTGAGATATACGCCGATGCCATATATGAGCTGGCGGTGAAACCGTATCCGGTGGGGAGTGAAGAGGATGAAACTCAGGATAAAGAATGAGAGTGAGACCAGACGGTTCGGACTGTCTCTGGCTCAGGAACTGGAGCCCGGCGATGTGGTCTGCCTGGTGGGAGACCTGGGAACCGGAAAGACGGCTCTGACAAAGGCCATCGCCGAGGGACTGGGAGTCACGGAGAACATCATAAGTCCGACATTCAATATAGTAAAGGAATACCATTCCGGCAGGCTGCCGCTGTACCACTTCGACGTGTACAGGCTGGGCGGTCCGGAGGAACTGTATGACATCGGAGCCGACGAGTATTTCGACGGGGACGGAGTCTGCGTGGTGGAATGGGCTGACATAGTGGCGGAAGCCATCCCGGAGGGAAGCCGGCTGATCAGGATTCAGTACGGCAGTGTCCCGGATGAGCGAATCTACGATATAGGTGAGACAGAATGATAATACTCGGTATAGATACTACAGGCGAGCTGTCCTCCTCTGCTGTTCTGACGGAGGACGGAAAGATATACGAAAGACATTCGGATGACCGGATGAACCATCTGAGGGATCTGATCCCCATGATCCGGGACACGCTGGGAGACGCCGGCGTGAGTCTGGGAGACATCGGGACGATCGCCGTTTCAGCGGGCCCGGGCTCGTTCACGGGTATCAGGATCGGGATGGCCACGGCCAAGGGCCTTGCCCTGGCGCAGGGCCTGCCGCTTGCGGGGGTGCCGGTGCTTCCGGGGTTTGCGGCAGGCAGCCCGGAGGGTACGTTGGTCTGCAGCATGCTGGACGCACGTAGGGGCCGGGTTTATGCAGGGGCGTATACCTCGGCTGAGGGCGCTGAAGCGGAAGGCATCCGCGGCATCAGGGAAATAATTCCCCAGGGGATCTATCCGGCGGGGGAATTCGTTGAAAAGTGTCTGGGCATGGCAGCGGACCTCAGTGAGATCAAGTCGGTGGAATTCTTCGGGAACGGTGTTGACCGGTATTCGGAGGAAATCGCATCCAGGCTTGCTCTGGGACAGGCAGATGATGACAAGGCGGAAGAATATGGGGACTATGCTGCCAGAAAGCGCAGTTATACAGTTTCTTTCGCACCTCCGGAACGCCGTTACCAGAGCGCGGCGCAGACTGCGCTTGCCGGCAGGGATATGGAGCCGTGTCACTACAGCAGGGTCGAGGCTGTCTACCTGGGCCGCACCGAGGCGGAGAAGAAGCTGGAAGCTCATGAACTTGGAGTGAAAAAATCAAAAAAGGCTGAGGAGGAGGAAATAATGGAACTTCCTCCGGAAGATGAAAAAATAACATACCGCAGAGCAACCGCCGAAGATGCGGCAGCGTTTGCAGAACTGGACGGAGCATGCTTTGCAAAGGGCTGGAGTGAGAATTCCTTCACCGACGAGCTTGAGGCGGACAGCTGCTTCGTGGCGGCGGAAAATGAGGCCGGCAGAGTTATCGGTTACGGCGGCGTCACATATGTGGCGGGAGAAGGTGAGATCAACAGGATCGCAGTTGACAGGATGTACCGGATGCGGGGTATCGCAGGCAACATCCTCAAGATATGCATGGAAGATGCCGGAAACCGGGGCGTTACTGACATCACTCTGGAGGTCAGAGAGTCCAACCGCAGCGCCATAGTCCTTTACAAGTCCTTCGGCTTCGAGGTTGAAGGTCGACGCAAAAATTATTACAGAGAGACGAAAGAGAATGCGCTGATCATGTGGAAGCGCGGATCCGGAGACTCCGATAGTCCGGCAGAACAGGCCGGATCAGAAAAAGGAAAGGCAGGTGAGGAGTGATGAAAGACGGAAAGTTTCTTACTCTGGGCATAGAAAGCAGCTGTGATGAAACCGCTGCTTCCGTGACTGCGGACGGTCGACAGGTCCTGTCCAATATCATCTCCTCTCAGATAGATATACACACGCTGTTCGGGGGAGTGGTGCCGGAGATCGCCTCCAGAAAGCACCTGGAAAACATCGACAAAGTTATCAACGGAGCACTGGAAGAGGCGGGCGTGAGCCTGGATGACATCGATCTCATCGGCGTGACCCACGGCCCCGGACTCATCGGTGCGCTGCTTGTAGGTGTGGCTGCAGCAAAGGCTCTGGCGTTTGCAGGTGACATCCCCATCGTGGGCGTTCACCATCTCCACGGTCACATCTCCGCAAATTACATAGCAGCACCGGATCTGGAACCGCCGTTCACCGCAGTTGTAGTATCAGGCGGCAACACGGATATCGTGGACGTCCGGGATTACAACGACCTGGAACTCCTGGGAGCCAGCCGTGACGACGCCGCAGGCGAAGCCATGGACAAGATCGCCAGAGTTCTTGGTCTCGGCTATCCGGGAGGACCCAAGATCGATGCCCTGGCAAAGCAGGGAAACATGCACGCCATCGATTTCAAGCGGGTCACCCTTGAAAAGGGAAGCTACGACTTCAGCTTCAGCGGTGTGAAGACTCATGTGATCAACTATGTGAACACGGAAAGACAGGCTGGCAACGAGCTGAACAACGCCGACATCGCTGCTTCATTCCAGCTTTCCATCATGGAAGTTATCGCGGAAAAGGCAGTGGCTGCGGCAAAGGAATACGGACGGGACAAGCTGGCTCTGGCCGGAGGCGTGGCGGCAAACAGCCTTCTGAGGCGTCTCATGGAAGAAGCCTGCAGGGCAAACGGTATAGAGTTCTACCGCCCAGAGCCGGTCCTGTGTACGGATAATGCAGCAATGATCTCATGCGCTGCATATTACAAATTCAAAGCGGGTCATGTTGACGGACTTGATCTGGATGCGAAGCCCGTGCTGGATTTTGACAGATTTTAAGAAGAAATGACAAGGGCACCGGTCCCGTTAAGGAGAATAAGATGACAGTTATATCAGCAACCGGGCTGACAAAACTCTTCGTGGGAGAGGAAATATTTTCAGGCGTGTCCTTCGCCGTTGAAAAGGGCGACAGAGTGGGCCTGGTTGGCGCCAACGGAGTCGGCAAGAGTACCCTGCTGAACATCCTCGCCGGGGACGAACCCTATGATGAGGGAAGCTTTTTCATCGCGGGAGATCTGAACGTGGGTTACTATCGCCAGAATGATCTGTTCACATCGGAAAAGACGGTATACGAGGAGATGCTTTCCATCTTTGATGATGTCATAGCGATGGAAGCGCGACTCCACGAGCTCCCCGGCCTCATCGCGGAGAAGTCTGCGGAGGCGGGGGAAGATGATCCCGAATTGAAAAAACTCATGAGGGAGTATGACAGGATAACCGAGCAGTTCAAACTCAGAGACGGATACAGCTACAAGAGCGAGATCACGGGAGTGCTCAACAGCATGGCATTCCCTCCTTCATATTATGACAAGAAGACATCCATGCTTTCCGGCGGTGAACGTACCAGGCTTGCGCTGGCGTCGCTGCTGCTGAAGAAGCCGGACATCCTCATGCTGGACGAGCCTACGAACCACCTGGATATAGGCACGCTGAAGTGGCTGGAACAGTATCTGCGCTCATACAAGGGCACAGTGGTACTGATCTCCCACGACAGATATTTCCTGGACAACACCGTGAACAGGATATTTGAGCTGGAACAGCACAGGCTTTCCGTATTTGAAGGCAACTATTCCTTCTATGCCGTTGAAAAGAAGGCGCGGTTCGAGAGCGAACTCCGGGCTTATGAGAAACAGAGCGTCGAGATCGCAAGGCAGGAGGATATGATCCGCCGCTACAAGGAGCGGGGGACGGAAAAACTCGCCAAGAGAGCCAAATCCAGAGAAAAAGCACTGGAAAAGGTCGAACGTCTGGACCGTCCTGTTCAGATGAATGCGAAAATGAAGATCCGCTTCAGCGAGGAATCAAAGAGCGGAAACGACGTGATAGAAGCAGTTGATGTTGGTCGCAGATTCGGCATGGGAGACAGTTCCAGGACTCTGTTCACAGATGTGAATTTTGACATCAAGAGGGGCGAACGCATATGCATAATCGGCCCCAACGGCACAGGCAAGACCACTCTTCTGAAGATCATAATGTCACAGATACCGCCTTCAGAGGGGCATGTGAAGATCGGTCACAATGTGCAGTTTGGATATTATGACCAGGAACAGAGCATGCTCAGCGAGACTTCCACAGTGATCGAAGAAATGAGAGATGCCTATTCCCTCTACAGCGATACCGAACTGAGGGGCCTGCTGGGCCGGTTTATGTTCAGAGGTGAGGACGTGTTTAAGCCTGTTTCTGCGCTTTCAGGCGGAGAAAGGGCGCGTCTGGCACTGCTCAAGCTCATGCTCTCCGGAGCAAACGTGCTGGTGCTGGACGAACCTACAAACCATCTGGATATTCCTTCAAAGGAGGTCTTCGAAGACGCTCTGGTGGAATTTCCGGGAACCTGTATAATAGTATCCCACGACCGCTATCTGCTGAACAAGGTCCCGACATCGATCTATGAGCTCACCCGAAGCGGCATCACAGTATATCCGGGAAAATACGACTATTATAATGAAAAGAAAGATGCAATCACTTCTGCAAATTCATACATGGGAGATCTGGCCAGATCCAATGCCACAGCTGCAGATGCCTCCGGAGCGAAACCTGTCAGCGACAAGCAGCGGAATATAGAGGAGCGCCGCAGAAATAAGGAACTGCAGGCAGAGGAACGCCGCCGCCAGAGAAAGATCGCGGGCCTGGAGGAGACCATCGCCAGACTTGAGGAAGAAATAGAAGAACTCAGGAATGAGATGTGCAGGGAAGAATACATGACCGATCATGTGAAACTTGCTGAGCTCTCCGGAGTGCTGTCCGAAAAACAGAAAAAACTTGATGAAGCCTACGAGGAATGGGCAGAATATTCGGATGATTGAAAATCGCTTTGATAATCAAAATATTTTTGCTCAAAAGTGAAAAAAGTATTGCAGACGGAGTTTTTACATCTTATAATAGCGTTATGTTTGAATAGGGTCGCTGACCGAGAAATTGAACAGGAGGATTTTTCAAATGATTTTTGACAAGATAAAGGAAATTATCGTAGAACAGCTGGGCGTAGATGAGAGCCAGGTTACTCTCGAAACAAGCCTCACTAAGGATCTGGAAGCAGATTCCCTCGATGCAGTTGAAATTATCATGGCTGTAGAAGAGGAATATGGCATTGAGGTTCCTGATGAGGTTGCCGAAAAATTCACAAATATCGGCGATATTGTTGACTACGTTACAGGAGAAACTGAAAATAACTAATTTAATTTTTATTTAAAAAAACCCGAAGCCGTTTGGATTCAATCCAAACGGCTTTTTATTTGTAATGAAATATTTGTTAACAACATCTTTTTTCTGCACATTTGATTTGATATAATATTATCAGAGACGCGGTCGGAAACGACCTGCGAAAAATACAAAATTCGTAACATGGACGCGCGGACTCCTCGGGGTACATGGGTTCGCGCCGGGAAAGAAGAGAAGGATAGCAGCAATGAAAGAAAAAAGCAGGATCTCGCCTGCTGTCATCAAAAGGCTTCCGATCTACCACAGGTATCTTGAAGAACTTATGGCGGACAATGTGGAGAGGATCTCGTCCAACGAGCTCAGCTCGATGATCGGCTTCACAGCATCCCAGATCAGACAGGACCTGAACAATTTCGGAGGATTTGGTCAGCAGGGGTACGGCTACAACATCAAGGCGCTGTACAACGAGATAGGCAAGATCATGGGACTCGATTCCGAGTACAGTATGGTAATTGTGGGTATCGGAAACCTTGGGCAGGCAATTGCCAATCACACTAAGTATTACAAATCAGGTTTTCCTATCATCGGCATCTTCGATATCAATCCGAGACTCATCGGCATGAAGATCAATGATATCGAGGTTCAGGACGCGGAGGAACTCACTTCATTTCTTGAGGAACACAAGGTGGACATCGGCATTATCACTGCAGATAAGACCGCTGCCCAGGACATTGCGGATAAATTCATAGCGGGACACGTAAAGGGCATCTGGAACTTCGCGCCATGCGACCTGAAGGTTCCGGAGTACGTTTCCGTGGAGAATGTTCACGTGACGGAAACTCTCAACGAACTGGCATATCACATTTCCCACAACGATTATGGTGAAAAGGATGTCAGAGAGGCCGGGATCCGCTAAAAGGATGAGAATACCTTTATCAGCAATCTTTATTAAAAGAAAATAAAAATGACAAAAAGAAGCTTTACCCTGTGGTAAAGCTTCTTTTCTCTTCGGCCGGAGCCGTAAAAAAAGCCGCCTACCCAATGGGAAAGCGGCAACGCATCCGTAAAAAGATTAAGCCTGCTTAGGTGCGTCTACAGGACATGCCTCAGCGCAAGCTCCGCAATCGATGCACTTTTCAGGATCGATCACATACTTTTCACCTTCAGAGATAGCTTCAACCGGGCAATCAGCCATGCAAGCACCGCAAGCGATGCATTCATCAGTAATTACATAAGCCATTATAAGTTTCCTCCTTGAAATTAAATATCTAAGTATCGTTATACATTAACGCAATTCACATTATAGCAGATATTATTGGCTGTAACAAACTTTTTTGACCTTTTTTGTCGGAAATGGCGGACGATGTAAGCGCCTCTAACCTAGGTATTGCAACGCTTACCACTATTGGTCACGTCGAAGTTAGTCACGTATCACAGGTTCTCTCTGGCGTAGAAAAAGAGATACTGCTGGGCGAAACCGCTGTACTTTCCGAAGTGATCTGCGGCATATTTCTGCATTCCCTTCAGGTCGTTTTCCCGGAAGCCGTAGAGCTCGGTCATTATCCGCTTCATCCACACATCTATTGGAAACGCCTCGTAGTGCCAGGCTCCGAAAAGCAGGAAGCAGTTAGCAACCTTCGGACCGACACCGTTCAGGGATGTGATATATTCCTCAGCTTCTTTCAGCGGTACATCTCTCATCCTGTTCAGCTCTATGGATACGTCTTCAGCCACCGTCTTTGCCGTGTCCAGTATGTAACGGCTGCGGTAGCCAAGCCCGCAGGAATCCAGGTCTTCGATGGTCAGCCCGCTGATGCGCTCCGGAGAAGGAAAAGCATAATATTCATCACCTTTGTATTTCCCCAGAGGCCTTCCGGAGATTTTGCAGAGAGCCTCTATGGATTTCTTGATTCTCGGTATGTTGGAATTCTGGGAGATGATAAAGGAAATGAGAGTCTCCCACATATCCTGCCGCAGGAGTCTTATGCCGCTGCCGTAGCCGGTGGCGGTCTTCATCACATCATCGTCCCGGTTGAGAGTTTCGATGATGGTTCCGTAATCCCTTCCCAGATCCAGATAGTCAAACCAGAAATCCCTGAATTCATCGGGGGTGCAGTTGTCAAAGACAAAGCTTCCGTCGAATTTCTGAGATATATTAATGATCTTGTCGTCCACGACACCGGTATAACTGCCGTCTGCGGGTACTCTGTTCCATCTGAAGCACTGACCGCAGTCGAAGGTGTGGCGCAGGTCGAAGTGGTCGATCCCGGAAACCCGTATCCGGCGTTCACCCTCTTCGGTTATTGTCAGATGCTCCGGCGTTATGGCGGTGATATTTTCATTTGATGTCTTCTTTTTAAATAACATTCAGATTACCCTCATTTTCTGCGGGGAGCACGCCCGCGCGGGAGCATACCCCTCACCACTATATCTGTAGATTTTATGTTGAATGCTGTCATATCCTCAACGGCACGGTGGATCCGCTTCTGAAGCTCGATCACGTGGGCCGGTATGTTTTCGACCCTGTGGCATATGATCCCCAGAAGGATGGTGACTCCGTCTTCATCGCTGATTATGGAACATTTAGAAACCTCTGAAACAAATTCATACTTGCTGCAGGTGATCTCAACTATTTCCCTGACAGCCTTGTTGGAAATCTCAAAGGTGCCCAGATAGCTGTAAGTAGGGCGGACCACAGACTTCTCTATGTGCTCCGTCTTGTTTGCGTTCTTTCTCCGGAAGATCCGCAGCGGCATCAGCAGATAACCTGAAAACTGCTCTTTGATGGCCACAGCGGGAACAGGAATGACATGTTTGCCCAGCTCTCTGCGCTGACGAAGTGCCGTTTTGATGGCGTCACTGTCCACGATATCTTCGATGTGGATCATCTCGACAGGCTCGGGTATTTCCAGTCTGTCGCAGATCCTGAGTATCATTCCCTCTGAAGTGCCCAGCACCAGAATGCTCTCCGGCTGCACGTCCCGGATCCTGCGGGCAACGGAAAACCGGTGATCTTCGTTGTTAAAAATTGCCGTCTTGATGGCCGTCATCTTGTTCTCATCCCGCTTTGCGGAATGGCCAGCCTCTACGGCGTTCCTGTATATGAAGAGCCCGTCGTCGATGATGGCGGGAATCTTTCTGTTCCTGCACACCTCCGGAGCCTGAAAGCTCTTACCTGTGCCGCTCTTTCCAACTAGTCCGTATATCGTCATATTCTCTCCCAAAACTGAAACTGTCCGGATTCCCGGCTTGAAAACCGGCATCAGGAAACCTCCGCCGCCGTTCCCGGGACGGATGTTATCTAACGTATATTATATATTAATGCGGGGAAAGAAATGTGAAAAAATCTTCATTTTAGAATTGCGAAAATGTGGACAATTCCTATTGACATTGAAGTTTGAATGGGTTAAATTATCTTTAGCACTCGGAGAGAAAGAGTGCTAACAAGAAAATGACAACATGAAAATAAATATAGAACCGAAAGGAGATAATCAAAATGATAAAGCCATTAGGTGACAAAGTAGTTATCAAGCGTGTTGAAGCAGAGGAAAAGACTCAGGGTGGAATCATCCTGGCAAGCTCCGCAAAGGAAACACCTCAGGTTGCAGAAGTTCTGGCAGCAGGCCCGGGAACTGATGAAGTAAAGATGGAAGTCAAGGTTGGGGACAAGGTAATCTTCACAAAGTACGGCGGCAATGAAGTTGAATACGACGGAGAGAAGCTGATCATCCTCTCCCAGAAGGACATCCTCGCTGTTATCGAGTAAGCTCGCGGCGGGAAGCCTTCATTATTAGTATAAAAAAGACAGCTACGGTGCTCCGCAGCAGGCAGGACGGCAGAGGGCAGTCCCCGCGGGGCGCATTTTATTGATAGAAATGTAATGGATAGAAAGGAAGATACAGATTATGGCTAAGGATATCAACTACGGCGAAGATGCCAGAAAAAAGTTACAGGCAGGCGTTGACAAGCTGGCTAACACAGTAAAGATCACACTGGGACCTAAGGGCAGAAACGTTCTGCTGGAGAGATCCTTCGGCGGTCCGCTGATCACTAACGACGGCGTTACCATCGCAAAGGACGTCGAGCTGGAAGACCAGTTCGAGAATATGGGCGCTCAGCTGATCAAGGAAGTTTCCACAAAGACTAACGACGCGGCAGGCGACGGTACTACTACAGCTACTCTGCTGGCTCAGATCATGGTAAGCGAAGGCGTGAAGAACGTTGCTGCAGGCGCTAACCCGATGATCCTCAGAAGAGGCATCAGCGGCGCAGTTGAAGTTGCTGTAAAGGAACTGCAGAACATCTCCAAGCCTGTTAACGGCAAGGAAGACATCGCTCAGGTAGCTTCCGTTTCCGCTGACGACAAGACTATCGGCCAGCTTATCGCTGACGCTATGGAAAAGGTTGGCAAGGAAGGCGTGATCACTGTTGAAGAATCCAAGACAATGGGCACTACGCTGGACGTTGTTGAAGGTATGCAGTTCGACAGAGGCTACCTCTCCGCTTACATGGTAACTGACACTGAGAAGATGGAAGCTTCACTGGCTAATCCGTACATTCTCATCACCGATAAGAAGATCTCCAACATCCAGGAGGTGCTCCCGATCCTCGAGCAGATCGTAAAGATGGGTAAGAAGCTCCTGATCATCGCAGACGACGTTGAGGGCGAAGCACTGGCAACTATCGTGCTGAACAAGATCAGAGGTACTTTCGAGTGCGTCTGCGTAAAGGCTCCTGGCTTCGGCGACAGAAGAAAGGAAACTCTGCAGGACATCGCAGCTCTCACAGGCGGTACAGTTATCTCCGACGAGCTGGGCATGGATCTGAAGGAAGCATCTGTGGACATGCTGGGTTCTGCTGAGACTGTAAAGGTTAACAAGGAAAACACGATCATCGTAAACGGAGCAGGCA
>JAIKWW010000034.1 GCA_024684465.1 Clostridia bacterium
AATCGGTAAGAAAAATGCAATATTTCGTTTAATTTTTTAATAATCGCCGATTTTGCCCATTTGGATTAGAACGAAAAAATACAATTATTGAACATTTTTCATTAAAATCAATAAAGATTGAAGCGCGCAATCAATCTGTTAAAACAAAGACAACTCATTGATTTTTTGTTGTTGAACGTTGAAAAATCAAGTGATAAAGTATACTCGTGAGTCCCGGTCTGACGGAGTTTCGACGAACGTGAGTGGGTTATCGTGAACCGAAATATTTTTCGTATGACGGGATAAACGGGTGCAATGACAAAATTATTCAATCCGATCGGAAAGAAGCGGTGGCACAGGGTCGGACAGGAAAGGATAAGGGCACCCGCAACTATTAACCGACGTATAATTTTATGTCTAGGAGGTAATGAGTTATGGTAAACATAACAATCGACGGGATCAAGACGTCAGTTCCTGAAGGAACAACCATTCTTCAGGCTGCAGAGCAGATCGGCATTGAGATCCCTACGTTTTGTTACATCAAGGAACTCGATCCGGATGCATCATGTCGTATGTGTCTCTGCGAGATCGAGGGTATGCCGAAGCTGCAGACTGCATGTTCATTCCCTGTAGCTGAAGGCAATGTCATCCACACTATGAGTGAGCCGGTTATCGAGGCGAGAAAGACAGTCCTCAACCTGCTGCTCTCCAATCATCCGAAGAACTGCTTCTCCTGCGGTCAGAACGGTATGTGCAAACTTCAGCAGTACTGCATGGACTACGGCGTTGAAGATTCCGTTTATGAAGGAAAAATGCCGCAGCGTCCGGTGGATGATTCAAATCCGTTCATCAAATACGATCCAAATCTGTGCATTCTCTGCCGCCGCTGTGCGAGAACATGTCAGAATCTGGTAGGACGTGGTGCTATCCAGGTATCCGAAAGAGGATTCGGAACTCTGGTTGAGCCAGCATTTGGAGTTTCTCTCTGGGACAGCACATGTGAGTCCTGCGGAAGCTGCGCACAGGCATGCCCTACAGGCGCTCTCACGATGAAGAGACAGGAAAAGTACAGAAACTGGGAAACACATTCCGTTATTACTACCTGCCCACACTGCGCAGTTGGCTGCCAGATGGAAGTAGTAGTTAAAAAGGGTAAGATCGTCGATATGAGAGCCGCTAACGGTCCTTCAAACATGGGCCGCCTCTGCGTAAAGGGACGCAACGGTTCATTCGACTTTGCTCAGGCTCCGGACAGGATCAAGACTCCACTCATCAAGAATCACAAGACCGGAAAGTTTGAGAAGGCAACATGGGACGAGGCACTCGACCTGGTTGCAAGCAAGTTTATGCAGCTGAAGAAGGACTACGGCGAGGAATGTCTGGCAGGCTTCGCTTGCTCACGTTCACCGAACGAGGACATTTACATGGTCCAGAAGATGGTCCGCACATGCTTCGGCAACAATAATACAGATAACTGCGCACGTGTATGCCACTCCGCATCCGTTGCAGGTCTGGCAATGACTCTGGGTTCCGGAGCCATGACAAATACTATTTATGACATCACTCATGATGTTGACGTTATCATGCTGGTTGGTTCCAACCCTGAAGAAGCACATCCGGCTGCCGGTATGCAGATCCGTCAGGCTGTTCAGAGAGGCACCAAGCTGATCGTAGTTGACCCGCGTGACATCGATCTGGCAAAGAAGGCTGATCTCCATCTGAAGATCAAGCCGGGTACCAACGTTGCATTTGCAAACGGCATGATCCACGTATTTATCGAAGAGGATCTCATCGATAAGGAATTCATTAAGAACAGAACCGAGGGCTTCGAGGAGCTCAAGGAGATCGTAAAGGATTACACTCCTGAGAAGGTAGGAGAGATCTGCCACCTCGACCCGGATGATATAAGAAAAGCTGCAAGAATGTACGCTAAGGCTGACAAGGCTCCGATCATCTACTGCCTGGGTGTAACTGAGCACTCCACAGGTACTGAGGGCGTTATGTCCATGTCCAACATGGCGATGATGGTTGGAAAGCTCGGTAAGCCGGGCTGCGGTGTTAACCCGTTCAGAGGCCAGAACAACGTACAGGGCGCATGCGACATGGGCGCTATGCCTAACAAGCTCCCGGGTTATCAGAACCTGGACGACGACGCAGTACGCGGCAAGTTTGAAAAGGCATGGGGCGTAAAGATTAAGCCTGAAACAGGTGTATATGCAACAGACGTATTCCCTAAGGCAATCAAGGGCGAGATCAAGGGTCTCTACATCTACGGAGAAGATCCTGTTGTAACTGATGCTGATACTACACACATCATCAAAGCTCTTGAAAGTCTGGACTTCTTTGTAATCCAGGAGCTGTTCATGACAGAGACTGCACAGTACGCTGATGTAATCCTCCCTGGCATGAGCTATCTGGAGAAGGAAGGTACATTCTCCAACACTGAGAGACGTGTACAGAGAGTCCGCAAGGCTATCGACCTTACTAAGGATCCGTCATTCGACATCCGTCTGGATACAGATATCATTATCGACCTGATGAACCGCATGGGTTATCCGCAGAAGCATATGACTTCCGCAGAGATCATGGACGAGGTTGCTTCACTGACTCCTTCCTTCGCGGGCATCAGCCATGAGAGACTGGACAGCGAAGAGATCGGCGGAAAGGGTATCCAGTGGCCTTGCCCTTCAAAGGATCACCCTGGTACACCTATCATGCATGTAGACAAGTTCACCAGAGGCCTGGGCTGGCTGTATCCTGCAAAGTACAAGCCAAGCATGGAGCTTCCGGATGAAGAATATCCGCTCATCCTCATGACAGGACGTATCCTGTATCATTACACGACGAGAGCGATGACAGGAAGAACACCTGGTCTGATGAAGATCGCTGGACACTCCTTCATCGAGATCAACGAACAGGATGCTGCAAAGCTGGGCATCGAAGATGGCGAAAAGGTATATGCTATCTCCAGAAGAGGCAAGATTACCACAACAGCAAGAGTAAGCGGAAAGACATCTCCGGGCGAGACCTGGATGCCGTTCCACTTCCCTGATGGCAATGCAAACTGGCTTACAAACGCTGAGCTGGATCCGTTCTGCAGGATCCCTGAGTACAAGGTTTGCGCTATCAAGGTAGAAAAGATTAAATAAGTTCGGGCGCGTTCAAGCTTGAACTGAAAGTTCCTCAAACTATGCTTACAAGACCGAAAGGTTTTGTATATATACAGATGTGAAAACATCTGTTTAAAGCGGACGCTTCAACCGCTTTAAAGAATTTTTACCATACTCATTATGAAAAGCTCCTCCCGGGACAGTCCGAACCGCTTCAATCAGACTTATCGGGAGACTTTTCTTTTTTGGAAAAAAACAGCCTCGCCGGGGATTCTCTGTTATAGTAATAATAATTGGAATGAATAGGGAACGCTAAGTTCAAGACAGGAAAATGAGATAAAAGAATACGGCGGGAAACAGGATAAACAATGAAAAGCTGATAATTAAAATGAGTTGAATTGATAAAACGGGAGGAATGAAATGAAGATCGGGATAATCGGAGCCGGAGCTGTGGGCTCACTCTTTGCGGAAAGACTGGCGAAAACCGGCGGGAACGATGTGCTCTGCGCCGTGAGGAGACAGGCGCAGGCAGATGATATTAATAATAATGGTATCAGCATTCTGGAGGAGGCCGGAGGGATGTCCGGAGAGAACGGAACTGCCACTGAGGGAGGCTCCCTGAGCGCGCTGGTGGACACGTCGGGCTGTGAACCCTCTGATATGGTCCTGGTGGCGGTCAAATCCGGAGCTACGGAGAGTGCGCTGGAACAGCACCGTGCCCTCATAGGACCGGATACGGTGGTGGTGACTCTGCAGAACGGATACGGCAATCACAAGGCTCTGATGAAGGTTGCGGACAGGGAGCATATCGTGATCGGAACCACCGGACAGGGGGTGAATATCCGGGAGGACGGAACCATCGTACATGCGGGTAACGGACCTACAACCATAGGGCCTCTGGTATCTGACTCTGAGATTGCAAAAGGCGCCGCGGAGAAGGCAGCTCAGGTACTTCGGGATTCAGGATTTGAAGTACGTATGACGTCTGATGCGGAGGATGCGGTCTTCAGAAAACTCTTCATAAACATCGGTATCAATGCGGTCTGTGCCCTGGCGGACGGCAATAACGGCATCCTTCTCCGGGACAGACAGCTGCAGAACGAGTCCAGAGGACTGGTATTTGAGGCGGTTCAGGTGGTGAATGATGCGACGGGACGGCACTATGACGCTGATGAGATCTGGACCAGCGTGTATGACACCTTCTGCAGGACCGAAAGAAACTTCTGTTCCATGGTACAGGATGTGAGAAAGGGCAGAAGGACTGAAATACGGGTGATCAACGGGGCTGTGGCGGAACTGGCAAGGGATGCGGGGCTGGAAGCGCCGCTTAACAGCATGATAACGGAGCAGATCGAAATGAGATTCGGGAAATAGAATCCGGAGGATAAAATCATTCGCCTATTGACGATTTAATGTGAGAATTCAAATTTCAATAAAAAATATCTGAACGAAGGAAAAAAATCATTGCTAATCAGCGGGGTGCTGTGATAGTATTGTGCATAGAGAATAAACGATTTGTGAGGTTGTTATGAGACTGAGAAAAGAAAGCGACGATCTCCAGGAAGAAGAAGTACTGCTGATCGCAAATGTTTCCGACGCTCTGGCACATCCGGTGCGTGTAAAAATATTCAGATATATCATGAATTGCAATAAGACGCGCCAGCAGGTATGCAACAAGGATATCGTTGCTGCATTTGACTACTCTCAGGCAACTATTTCCCAGCACCTGAAGAAACTGCGTCAGTCGAATCTTGTGCAGGTCATGAAGAAGGATAAGTTCTCTTATTATTTTGTGAACATCGGCATGCTTGCAAAGTATGCTGACGTGGTTCATAAATTCGGATGACAGACATCCGCTGTGCCGGAGGGCGCTGCAGGGTGTGATCAGTCCGTTGACAATACTTGTGAGACACGATTTCATCGTCCTCTATAAATTCTAAGGTTGTTTGGCATAGGAAAACCGGAGCGGACTCAGGGGAGTTCGCTTCGGTTTTTTCGTTGCGACGGAACGGAATTCGTTTGAGCAGTGAGTGATTTGGTGCTAAAATATTTAGTGAGTGCAAGTTTATAACTTCAGTGAAATCAATATATCAGTATATTTAATATACTTTTAAAAGTTTATTTTTCTGCCGGGGGCGGCAGGGGGTCAGGAGAAAAGATATGACGATAGAAACTTATTCGGTGGAAAAGCTCACACCTGAAGAAAAACGGCTGCTGGACAAGAAATTCGCGCAGTTCTCGAGACTGCCCAAGGAGACCAATAACATGTGTCCAAACTACTTCAATCCGTACCACGATCCCAGGTACTGCCCGGGAGCCTGCAGATACTGCATGTGGGAAGAGGTAGTGGCCGAATGGGAGGCTGAGCAGGCTGCGGCGAAGGCGGCAGAAGCGTGATCGGGCTGCAGCGGACAAATGTGAAAACGAGGAGATCCGCAGGTCTCCTTCGCTGATGTTACAGCAAATATTTTACAGGATGGATAATTACGGGTGCTTCGGGCACCGGAGGTTCGGAATGAAAGAAAAACTGGTTTCAAAGGAAGAAGCGCTGGAGCTTCTGTTCAGCAAATGGAATCCTGAGATCGTAACTGAAGTGGTGCCCGTTTACGAGGCTTTCGGCAGAACGCTGGCTGAGGATATGTATGCGCTGTATGACATCCCGGTGGTCAGGGCTTCGTCCATGGACGGTGTTGCGTTTAACTATGCGGCGTACGAGGCAGATCCGGATACGACCGGATGGAAGCTGGGTGTGGACTACTGCAGAGCGGATACCGGGGACGATTTCCCGGATGAATTCGACAGCGTGGTGAAGATCGAAGATGTTGAACTGCTGCCTGAAGGGGGACTCAGATTTCATCTCCCGGAGGGACAGACCATTAAGAAGAATATGAATGTCAAGCCTTCGGGGGCCAACTACCGCAAGGGAGAACTGCTGGCTAAGGCCGGCAGGATGCTCAACCCGCAGCTGCTTTCTTCCATTGCCAGCGGCGGATATGCTGAGGTAAAGGTTGTCCGGATGCCGGTGGTGGGCTACATTCCCACGGGCAGTGAACTGGTGGGGATAGGTGAAAAGCCTGACAGGGGTCAGAATATCAATTCCAACAGCATCCTTGTCTACGGAATGGTGCTGGAAATGGGTGCGATTCCGGTGTGCTATCCCATCGTGAAGGATGATATGGATTCCATCGAAAGGGCGATGAAAACAGCTCTGGCCCAGTGCGACGCGGTTCTGCTCAGCGGCGGATCGTCCAAGGGGGAAGAGGACTTCAGCTTCAGGGTCATGGACAAATGCGGAGAACTGCTGATGCACGGGGTGAAGTGCGTGCCCGGCAGGCCTATGAGCATTGCGCTGGTGGATGGAAAACCATGCGTGAATATTTCCGGGCCGGCACTGGCTGCTATGAACTGCCTGGACTGGTGCGTCAGTGCCATAGTGGGAAAAATGCTGGGGGTAAAGCCTCACGCTTACCCTGAGGTGGATGCAGTGCTGGACGGACTGCAGACTGTGCCGGGTGGCATGGAGCTGCTGACGACTCTGGATCTGTACAGGGACGAAGAGGGCCGCTATCACGCGGTGCCGATCAAGCCGGAGCTGAAGCCGGGGGAACAGCCTCAGAAGGGTCCGGGCGGCCCGAAGTCCAGACAGGCGCAGGCGTTCCAGGGGAAGGCCATGTACAGGTCTGCTCTGGGCGAGTCATCTCACCAGGCGGGGGACGTGATCCGGGTGAAGATGATCTGCAGTCCGGAGGAAGCGGAGCTGTAGGACCGGGTCTGCCGGCGGAGCCGGCGTGTTTCCGGGGCGCTGCTGAGTGTTTCGCGGGCTTTCTATTGGCTGCAGCGCGCACTTGTGTTAATATGTAGACTGAAGTCGGCGCAGGGCGGGGATGCCAGGCGCCGACTATTAGAGCAAACGATATTATTATTTATATAATAGGAGGAGAAATTACGATGACATTTGTAATCGGACATAAGAATCCTGACACAGATTCCATCTGTTCTGCAATCGGGTACGCCGCTTTCAAGAGGGCAGATACGGGCGAAGAGTATGAAGCCCGCAGAGCAGGGGAGCTGAATCCTGAGACTCAGTTCGTTCTCGACCACTTCGGACTGCAGGCGCCGGAACTGCTGGAGAGCGCTGCCGGTCAGGAGCTGATCCTGGTGGATCACAACGAGAAGGAGCAGGCTGTTGACGGTCTGACTGAGGGTCACATCAACGAGATCCTGGATCACCACAAGGTGGGCGACATCCAGACTCCGGATCCGATCTATTTCCTGATCAGACCTGTGGGCTGCACCGGCACCATCGTGTACGACCACTTCAAGAAGGCGGGTCTGGTTCCTGAGAAGGATGTGGCAGGTGCGCTGTGTTCTGCGATCCTCTCCGATACGCTGGCATTCCGTTCCCCTACATGCACTCCGGCTGACAAGGAGGCTGCTGAGGCTCTGGCTAAGCTTGCCGGTATCGAGGATATTCAGGAGTACGCAAAGGCTATGCTCAAGGCAGGCAGCAACATGGGCGACAAGACAGATGAAGAGATCTTCAATCTGGACTACAAGAAGTTCACTGCAGGCAGCACAACTTACGGCGTCGGCCAGGTGACTTCCGTGGACGCTGACGAGTTGAAGGTCCTGAAGGAGAGAATGACCGGATACATGAACAACAACCTGGAGAAGCAGGGCGTTGACATGCTGTTCTTCATGCTCACTGACGTGCTGGACGAGTCCAGTGAACTGATCTGCGCAGGCGAGGGCGCTGAAAAGGCGGCTTCCGAGGCATTCACTTCCGCTGAGGCTGACCGCATGTACCTGAAGGGCGTGGTTTCCAGAAAGAAGCAGATCATCCCGCAGCTGACAGAGGTTCTCCCCAGGTAGAGTAGTAATAATGGAGTCCGGGCCGCCGGCATCCATCTCCGGCCCCTGACACCGGGTCCTCCGGACGCGAGCGCCTGGAAAAAGTCACGGGACTTGTCCCGGGCGACCTGAAAAACATATACAAAAACCAAACGACCGCATCTGATATGTACTTTTGACATACATACTCAGCTGCGGTCGTTATCTATATGACGGAAAGCCGCCGAGACCGGTGCGATTTAAGCGGGAGCGTGTCGAGGTAACCCCCTGCACACCGCGCCATAAACAAGCAGTAAAGCCGCTGAGACCGGTGCGGATACGAAAAACCGGTACTCGCGCCGTTTACAGCTTATCAGAGGCGCTCTGATCTACAGCAGGCTTGACTCAGTAAACGCGGTGTGCGGGGGGTTGACCGAGACTATGGAGCGACATTGGTTCCCGGTGATTGGCGAGCCTGAGCCCGGATTTGTGAAAGGCGAAGCCAGAACCTGGAACCACTAGGTCGCGATTTAAGCGGGAGCGTGTCGAGGTCCCCCGCACACCGCGTCATAAACAAACAGTAAAGCCGCTGACTGAGAGCGCCTGTGAAAAGGGCTGTACAGCCAGCGGCATATTCTATTTACTGTCGTCCGGATCTGCTGCATCGATCGCAGCGTATACTGTGAAATCCGGGTAGAGGCCGTTTTCTCCCGGCGACTCGGAGGTGAAGACCTTGCTGCTCAGTTCATCGGCGTAGACAGTGTAGCCTGCGTCGGTGAATGCTTTAAAGTCGACCGGGGCTGTGCGGGGCACGTAGTAGGCGTTGATCAGGTTCTGTCCACTTGACTTCTCCACCACTGTTACGGCCCTGAGATCCGGGTCGGTGATAAACGGAGTGGCGAATTGGGCAGAAGGAATCTCCTCCTCAGCCACGTCATAGGAGATCGTGGAAACAGCAAAGGTGAGCTCCTTGTCTTTACTTGTCACGTAACTCAGCTTGCTGCCCTGAAGCAGCATGCTTCCGGAATCTGCAGTGTAAGTGAGGCGCACCGTCTCTATGTCAGCTCCGGCCAGTTCGTTCATCGCCTTCAGAGTGTCCTTCGTAAAATATGCAGAAGCGCCGGTCTCGACGATGATGGTGTAAACGCCGTCGTCTTTGGTGATCCTGGTAATCTTCCCCTCCGGCAGATCCTCCATCACGAAGGATTGAGATGTGAAACGCTTCATATATTCATGAGGCAGCGGGTACAGGGTCACGGATCCGTCGGCCTTCAGGTAATATTCCACATTGTCGGGAATGAACCAGCTGTAGCTTTGAGTGTTTATGGAGCCGGTGACCGGGTCGTAGGTGACGGAACCGGTGCTGCTCTCCGCAGAGATGATCTCGGCGCCGTGGGTGATGTAGTATCCGCCAGCCTCGTCTGAATCGGAGTTTTCACTGTAGGAAACGTAGGCGGAAACAGCCTCGAAAGTTCCGGAGTTGTCCAGATTTTCGTAGTAGGTAGTAGTCTGAAGAACGGAGCCGTGGCCGGTCATAACCGCATCAACGGTATTTGCTGCCTGCAGACTCTCAAGGGTGATCTCCGGGGTGGAGCCGCAGCCGGAGAGGACTGTGAGCGTCAGAGCTGCAAGCATGGCCGGAAAGAAGATATTAATAGTGGGTCTTTTCATGTTGATCCTCCGGATATTCGCAATAAAAGCGGGTGTCAGGAGCAGGTCTTCACGAGTGGCCTGATCTGTCGGTCTTAAACTGTCCCTATGATTCTAACGTAAAATGTAAGAAAATGCAAATCCACAGGCGGGAAATGGCTGAATCTTAAGGAATGACAGCCGGAGGCTTCCCATATTAATAATATGATGCTTCCGCAAAAAAACAGTGCAATATAAATGTAATAATGAAAAGTGTTAATTTTACGCCGCCTCAGTCGAAATTTTATTTGTAAGTGAAGGGCTTGCTGCGCCCTTTTTACTGTCCGCGGCCGGAGGGACGATCCCGGGGGGTGGGAAACCTGAGGGACGGACAGGACTTTATCACGTTGAATATCGGTCAGATATGGGGATAGAAAAGACAAAAGACAATGGAGGACAAATATGTTATCGAGATGCAGAAATCTTAGAAAGGCGCTGGCGGTCACTCTCAGCTTTATGATGGTGATGACCATGTGCACTTTCAACATTCCGCCGTCGTACGCGGATACGGGAACGATAGAACTGATGGACCCTTCCGGCAGCCCTACGGGAGTTTATTACTCCATTTCGGACACCGGTGTCCTGAGCTTCACGGGAAGCGGAGCAATCCCTTCCTACAGCGTGACGGAGACGGATCCGAATTATTATAAGAGTGCGCCGTGGCAGAGTTCCTATGTGGTGGATTCCATCACCAGGATCGAGATCAACGAGGGCATCACTGCGGTGGGAAGCTACGCGTTCTACAAGATGACAAGCGTGTCGTCGGTGAGTTTCCCGGAGAGCTCCATGAGGAGCA
>JAIKWW010000044.1 GCA_024684465.1 Clostridia bacterium
TGCTCCGTTTGCTCCGTCGTTCTCGTATGCACCCTTGTCCTTGATCATGCCGAACTCGTCCAGATCCTGGCCCTCTGCGGCGTTCTCGATCTCAACGTAACCGTTGAGGCATACCGGATGATACAGCTGGGAAATCTGGTAATCCTTCGGAAGGTCAGGATAGAAATAATTCTTTCTGTCGAAGATATTTGTGAATTGAAGATCGCTGTGGAAAGCGATGCCGGCCTTGATGGCCCTGTCCACTACGCCCTTGTTCAGCACCGGCAGTGCTCCCGGCATACCTGTGCAGACCGGGCAGGTGTGCGAGTTCGGCTCGCCTCCGAATTCTGTGGAGCAGCCGCAGAAGATCTTTGTCTTTGTGGACAGCTCAACATGGACTTCGAGGCCCATTACTACTTCATATTCCATTATCTCGCACCTCCTTTCTCAGTGCCGGCCGGGGCAGATGCTCCCGTGGCCGCTGCGGATGCAGATCCTGCATCAACAGATGCTCTGGATGCTCCCGCGATCTCTGTCATATCTTTATATGCGGCTTCTCCGCCATCTGCGAAGATCGCCGGTCTCTGCTTGTGGTAATCCGTCAGTGCCTGGAATGCGCTGGCAGCCTTCACCAGCTTGCCTTCGGAGAAGCTGTCGCCGATGAGCTGCATTCCGATCGGCATCCCCTTGCTGTCGAATCCGCAAGGCAGCGAGATGGAAGGCACCCCTGCCAGGTTGATGGAAACTGTGTAAATGTCAGCCATGTACATAGCGATCGGGTCACTGATCTGGCCGCCGATGTCATATGCCGTGGTCGGGCTCACCGGACTGAGGATCATGTCGTAGGACTCGAATGCCTCATCAAAGGCCTTCTTAATGAGAGCGCGCACCTGCAGCGCCTTCTTGTAATATGCATCGAAGTAGCCGGAGCTGAGAACGAATGAACCCAGCATGATACGTCTTCTCACTTCCTCGCCGAAGCCCTCGCTTCTGGACTTGTAATATGTATCAGTGATGTTGTCGGCCTCCGTGGTCCTGTGGCCGTACTTGATGCCGTCGTACCTGGAGAGGTTGGAACTGGCCTCGGCGCAGGCGATGATGTAATATGCCGGAACTGCATAGTCGATGATCGGCATGTTAAAACGCTTTACAGATGCGCCGTGATCCTTCAGCAGACGCGCTGCCGCCAGGACCGCGTCGTTGGTCTCCTGATCCAGTCCCTCGCTGAAGTAGTTGGACGGGATGCCGATGGTGAGACCCTTCAGGGAGAGATCCACGTTGGCCGGGTCAGCCAGGCAGCTCATAAGATCGAACTTGCCTTCCCTGAGCCACTCCTCAGAGTCGTATGGAGTCTTTGTCTCCGCATCGCCTATTACCGATGTGCTATCCTTGCTGTCCTTTCCTGCGATGAGGCTGAGGATAGCTGCTGCATCTGCCACGTCGTGGGCAACAGGTCCAATCTGGTCCAGGGATGATGCATAAGCCAGGAGACCGTAGCGGGACACGCTGCCGTAGGTCGGCTTGATGCCCGTGAGGCCGGTGAATGCTGCCGGCTGGCGAATGGAACCGCCCGTATCGGAACCCAGGGCATACGGAGCCATGCCTGCTGCAACTGCAGCTGCGGAACCTCCGGAGGAGCCGCCCGGAACCTTCGTATTATCCCACGGGTTGCCTGTTGCGCCATAGTAGGAGGTCTCTGTGGAACCGCCCATGGCGAACTCGTCCATGTTTACCTTGCCTATGATGACTGCGCCTGCAGCTTCCAGTGTCTCCACAACCGTTGCGTCATACGGCGGAACGAAGTTGTCCAGGATTCTGGATGCGGCACTGGTGCGCACGCCCTTTGTATTCATATTATCCTTGATCGCCACAGGTACGCCTGCCAGAAGGCTGTCTTTGTACCCGCCTGCGTCTATTTCCTTCTGAACCTGATCGGCTCTCTCCAGGGCCTGCTCACGGATGACCGTGATGTAGGCGTTGATCTTGGCATCCTTCTTGTCAATGGCGTCCAGATACGCCTCAACAGCCTCGCGGACCTTGATCTCGCCGGCTTTTATCCTGCTGCCCAGCTCGAGAGCAGTCAATTCTCTGATATTCACCTGAATTCTCCTCCCGATTTACTCTACTACCTTAAATACCTTGAAATATCTGTCTTTTCTGTCCGGAGCGTTGGCCAGCAGCTCGTCGCACTTGTCGCTGTTCGTGACCACATCCTCCCGGAAGCAGTTGACGTTCTCGAACGGATGGGACATCTCCGGCATGCCCGCGGTGTCCAGCTCATTGAGCTTTTCCACGTAGTTCAGCACGTCCGTGAGGTCATCCTCCGCTTTTTTCTTTTCTTCATCGCTCATGTGGAGCCTGGACAGATCGGCAATATAGTCGATCAGTTCATCTGTAATCTTCATGGTTTTTCCTCCAATCCGGCTATGTCGGCAGAAACAAAAAACCCCACAGTCGGAGTCATACAACTCAGACTGCAGGGACGATACTCTTTATCGCGGTGCCACCCGGCTTCGGCATCGTGCAGGAACCTGAAGCCCGGCTTACCCGTGAAACCGCTGCCTGACCTGCGCGGCCCGGTAACGATCCCCGGCTTCCCTGTAATGATGCCATCTCATACCGACGCAGTAACGCGCGTCACACGCATGCCCCTACCGGCAATCAGAAAACTCAACATTTCCGGAACATGCACCACCGCGGCCGGACAGCATATCTGACCGGACCGGGCTTTCCGATCTCCTGTCTGTTTCTGATACTTTCGAAACACGAGCTCCCGGGTGTTCTTTCGCCGACCGCCACACACAGCGCTTTCAGTCACGACGCTGCTCCCTGATGAGCGCGCTTCCGGCTACTTTTCCCGATCATTGCCATTTTTATATTTCCGGCGGAATGCATTATTAATAATACAAACCGCTGGTTTTTCGTAACAATTAAAATTAACACACTTTTTGCGCCTTTTCAACCCCTTACTTGGGATTTGGGGCCGGGATCCGGCATAAAAAAGTGCCGCTTTTCAGCGGCATAATAAAAAGAGTATTGGAATGATTCCGCGGTGCGGACCTGCATGTTGATCCGTAACGCGGAAATGTGTTTTGCAATGTTTATAAGATCGTGGACGGGGTTCCGGATTCTCAGCCTGCAGACAACGGCATTTCCGGTGCGCAAAGACACCGGCGCCTCAAGTGCGCAGCTTCCGACAGTGCGTTCAGCAGAGCACCATAACCGATGTGGCCTTGACCACAGCTACAGCCTCCACGCCCTCCTCCAACTCCAGCTCATCCACCGCAGCATTTGAAATCGTAGCAACTACGTCGAATGCTGCCGTTTCCAGAGTCACCATGGAGTTGACGGCACCCTTTTCCACACGTGAGATCGTTCCCTTAAATTTATTTCTTGCGGAAAGAATGAGTTCACCCTTGCCGATCATGACCTCAGTGGCCTTGATCACGGCAGTTGCAGGTGTTCCGACCTTCAGCCCGAGTCCCCGGATGGATCCGTTGGAGATCGTGGCAGTAACGGGAGTTCCCTTCACATCTATCGTCACTATCCCGTTCACGGCACCGGAACTTACGTTTGTGACCGTTCCTGAAAACTGGTTTCTTGCTGATAACTGCATGAGCGCCCCCCTTCTTCCGCGGGTGTTATCATCCCGTGTGTCAACACGGAGAATCTCCAGAAGATGAAGATTCTTTGGGTACAAAACATTTTAATAGATATTAATCAATAATCATAATAATATTTTTTTATAGCTGTCATAGGCTGTAGCCTATAGTGACTATATCTCCCATCAGAAATACCGATCCTTTTTTCGGACTTGCGGATAAAACCTGACGTGATGCCGGGCCGGCACGGGCGACCCGGGCAACTCGAGCGGCCGGGCTTTACCGGCAGTTCCGGTGGTCCCGATGACTCCGGCGAACCCGGCGGCTCCTGTGATCCCGGTTTTCCCGCCAACTCCGATGTCCCCGGCGTTCCCGGCGGCTCCCCGGCTATTTCAGCTTCATGTCTCCCGCCTTGATCCAGCCCAGTTTGAACAGGCCCTGTGCGATCAGCGGACATATAACCGCCGGCAGAACGATGCTGATCAGGACCAGGCCGGCCCAGTCCATCATGGTTATCGCCGCTTTAGCGCCGGATGCCACATCCGCAACCCATCCGCTGTATACGCCGAGCTGCCCCACGAAGCCGCAGGTTCCCATGCCGGATGACACGGGGGCGCCGTTCATTTCCAATTTGAAGACACATGTGGCCAGCGGCCCGGTTATCGCGGAGCACAGGATCGGCGGGATCCAGATCCGGGGATTGCGTATGATATTGCCCATCTGGAGCATGGAGGTTCCGATGCCCTGAGAGATCAGGCCTCCCACCTTGTTATCCCGGAAGCTCATCACCGCAAAGCCCACCATCTGGGCACAGCAGCCTGCAACTGCAGCGCCTCCGGCAAGTCCCGTGAGGCCCAGCGCGGCGCAGATCGCAGCCGAGGAGATGGGCAGGGTCAGCGCGATGCCGACAATTACCGAAACCACGATGCCCATGATCAGAGGCTGCTGGGCAGTGGCCCACATGATCAGTTCTCGGATCTTCATGGCTGCGCTTCCCAGAGCTGGCGCACAAACTATTGATAACGCGATTCCCACGCCAATGGTCACGATCGGCGTCACGAGAATGTCCACCGGCGTCTCCCCCGCCACGATCTTG
>JAIKWW010000079.1 GCA_024684465.1 Clostridia bacterium
GCGCCGGCGACTCTGATTTTTTTCGGATTACTCCACCGGCGCCTGTAATTCCTTTTTTCAGTTTTCCTCAGCTTCCATCGCCGATTTTCAGCTTTTCAAACTCATCCACCGGCATCGGCTTGTAGAAGTAATATCCCTGCATCTCACGGCAGCCGTGTTCCTTCAGAAAGTCCGCCTGTGCCCTGGTCTCAACGCCTTCGGCGATCAGGTTCATTCCCAGCATGTGAACCAGCTTTATAACCTGAGTTATGATGATCCTGCTCTTTTCCAGATCTCCGCTTCCGGTGAGGAAATGAAGATCCATCTTGATGCAGTCCACCGGGACCGCCTTCAGCATGTGAAGTGACGAATACCCGCTGCCAAAGTCGTCCATTTCCACCTGGAAGCCGTATTCCCGCAGTTCCGCCGTAGTCCTTATGAGATGTTCAGGATGCTCCACGTACGCGGTTTCCGTGATTTCTATTCTCAGCTGTTCCGGTTCAATATCGTATTTTTTCGTAAGCCCGAAGAAAAAGCCCGGTATATTTCGTCCCTCACTTATGTCCGAACGGGACAGGTTTACCGAGACACTCCGCCTCAAGCCCTGCCGGTTCCATCTCTGAAGGTCCTTGCAGACCTTTTCCCAGACATAACTGTCCAGCTCATAGATAAGGTCCGATTCTTCAAGTATAGGGATAAAGACAGCCGGGGATATCCAGCCGAGTCTGGCATGATTCCAGCGGCACAGAGCCTCCGCCCCGCAGATTTCACCGCTTTCCGAATCGATCTGAGGCTGATACCAGACCTGGATCTCCTCATTTTTCAGTGCAGCCGGCAGATACCCGCTGATGTCCACTATCTGTTTTTCCTTTTCCCACTGCTCAGGATTGTACATCTCTATGCCGGATTTACCCGTTGAACGGACCTTCTTTTCTGCAATACGGGCGTAATCCAGCATCTTATCCACATCGATATTTTCATGATCTTCCGGTGTAAGAGCATAAATCCCCGAGCAGAGCTGAATCCGCATTTCCTGTCCCCGGTCTATGAAGAAATTGTTTACAGGTTCGATCACTTCTTTCAAATCATTACCCAGCTGTTCATCGGCTTTATATCTTCGAAGCACTGCAAATCTGTCGCCGGTGATCCTGCCCATGGTTTCCTCTTCTGATAGTACCGACATAGACCGTTCTGCCCAGAACCTCAGGAGTTCATCTCCTGCTTCCCTTCCCATTTTCTCATTGACGAACTTGAAGTTCCTTATATTGTTAAAAGACAGCAGATACTGGTTATCAGGATAATCCCGTATCAGTTCCTCCGCACGCTTCTTAAAGCCTTCCATACTGAGTATGCCTGTAAGGGGGTCGGTCTCTATGAGCTCCCGCAGCTTTCTGTCCTGCCTTCTCCTGGCAATCCCGTAAGCTCTTATGAGCAGAATAGCCAGAATCGTGATGATCAAAGCCCCTGCCAGCAGTAAATCCCTGTACATGTAGAGATTGTCCCAGAAATCATTCACATACAGATTCCTGGATGTGTAATCCAGAACGATTGCCTCTCTCTGAACGTCAGTTATCCTGGCAATCCCTTTGTTAAGGTTTCCGATGATCTCCCTTCCCTTTTCAGTATCCGGCGTACCGGCCCGGAAATCCATGGAGATCAAAGTGGCCAGCTGCACTGACAGATCCGAATATGAAGGCTTTTGAAGGACGTAGCTCCACACATAGGAATTGTGCATCAGCGCGTCCACTTTGCCGGCCCTCAGTGCTCTCACGCATTCCGGCATGCTGTCGTACATTTCGATCTTTATTCTCGGATACATTTCCCTTAAGGTGTCTACCACTCCGGCAAGAGAGCTCAGCATGCCGATCCTGAGTTCGTTCAGCGGCGGCAGGCTCTTGTGTCCCTTGGAGACCAGAGTAAAAGGCACCCTCATCAGATTCTGGGAAACGACCGTCTCTTTTCCGGACTCACTTTTGATCGCACTTCCAAAAGGTACGATCACATCGTACCCGGGATTATCCAGAGCCTCTTTCAATGTATGCTCCGTCACAGGTTTGATCGTTGCGGCATAACCTGCCCTCTCTGCGGCGAGATGGATAAGATCTATGCCGATACCGGTAACTTCCCCGGTTTCTTCGTCAATGTAAAAAATAGGACATCTGTCAGTGGGCACGCCAACCACCAGTTCCTCTCTGGTGTCAGTATTTGCCAGAGAAAAAACAGGCACAAAAAGCGACATGACCAAAAGTACGGATGTCATCAATGTTAATATTCGCCGAATCCTTTTTATATTCTTCATGAAAGTGCCCCGACCTTTCCGTTGTACTGTTACAGCTTGGAAAAAGCACAGAAAAGAGCATCTATGTCAATATACCAATCATATAGAAATTACATTTACCCTTAAAGTATTTATCGGCATGTGTCATTTATTCATAAGTTCCCGCGTCGCTTATGCAAAAAAAAGCTGCTCCGTCGGAAGCAGCTTTTGTAATTCGAAATATAAAACACTTTCAGGTGAACTTTATAGATGAGCCTGCGGTCAGCGGTGAACTGGTGCATTTTCCACGCACTCGTAAAGACTGCTGACAATTTCCGCCTTTTCATAACCTTTACCGATGAAGACCAGCTGATTCCATCTGTCTCCATACGTCTCGTCCCACTCTTCCTTAAAATCCGGAAATTGTGCCACAACCTGTTCCAGCTCTTCTTCCGGCCAGGATGAAACCCATTCCGACAGTTCGGTAATGGATGCGTTTCGCCCCGCCTGTTCAAAGAGCTGCACATGTTCCCAGTCATCGGAAAACCACATATATCCCTTTGAGCGGATCAGCGACTTCGGATATTCATCCAGCAGATGGTTGAAAGCATCCCGGTTAAAGGGGCGCCTCTCTTCAAACACAAAGGATGAGATGCCGTATTCATCCACACAGGCTTTTTCATCCTCGTGTTCGCAGTTGTTCAGAGCCCGCTGAACAGCGCTGTAGGAATCGACCTCGTCGAAATCAAAATCCTTCCGGTTCAGTATCGTATCCGGGTCAACATTTCCATTTACGCACTCAGTCATTTCAGCGACCTGCTGGATCTCCCGCAAAGAGGATTTCACCTCCTCAAGCTGCTCCGCCGTAAGAAGATCGGTCTTGTTCAATATCATGAGATCGCAGAATTCTATCTGATCCATGATGAGATTAATAATATCTCCATCCCCCGCATCCTCCTCCGAGGTTAGATCGTAAAGAAATTCCCGGTAGATCCTGTCCACATCCACAACAGAAACCACGCTCTTCAGATAAATCCTCGTATTCTCAGTCATCTCCTCGTAATTCAAAAATGCTCCCGCTATGGCAGAAGGCTCGCTGATTCCCGAAGCTTCAACAAATATAGCTTCGATGCTCCGGTCATTTGACAGTCTCTCGATCTCCGCCATAAATTCGTCGCGAAGTGTGCAGCATATGCAGCCGTTCTGCATTTCCACCATCTCGACCTGAGCCACCTGATTCCCTGTCTTGTTCAGGATCGACGCGTCTATATTTATGCTGCCCATATCATTGACGATCAGCGCAATCTTTCGGCGCTCCTGCTTCAGTATATTCTGCATCAGGGTTGTTTTGCCGGATCCCAGATAGCCGGTTATTATAATAACAGGGACTTCTCTCACAGACATATTATTCTCCTTAAAATAACAAAATTGCAACTCAGTTGCATATTATACGCACCGTTGCAATTTTGTCAACAGAATTTGCAACAAATTTGCAGATTCTGATTTTTTATACGATTTTTGTCCCCGCATTCACACTGTCGCAATACGTTTTTTTTACTTGTCCCTGCATTCGCTGCATTTCCCGATTATGACCGTCTGCGACGGTTCCAGATCCAATCCGTATTCCTCCAGCAGATCCTTTTCAAATCTGCTGACAAAGGGTTTTTCCAGATGAAACACCCTTCCGCATATGCTGCACCTGGCGTGCATATGCTCATCACAGTTATCATGTTCCCGGGAATACTGAAAATACCACGAGTCCTGATTCGGCTCCCTGAATCTCAGTAATTCTCCCGTTTCGCACAGACGATCGAGATTCCTGTAGACGGTGGTCCTGTTTATGCCATTCACCCGCCCTGCGACGGACTCATACACCTCCTTTGCAGTAAATCTCTGTTCGGAATGTTCGTTCAGATACGCAATTATTACTTCTCTTGCCCTTGTCTTATACGTGCTTTTCATATTCAGATCTTTCTCAGATAATTCATTCCTTTATGTGCTGACAGAGGTCAAATGCAAATCCTGACGGAGACTTCATCATGCATGACTTGTTCGTCCTTGTGTCCACCGTTTTCCCGCTTGGATGAGTAAATCCCTTTTCCAGAAGCATATTGTACGCCTCATCGAAATCGTCCACATTCATTCTGATGAGAGACAGATCCTGCTGCGGGAAACCCGGGATCTCTGCGATATCGACGTAAAATCCCCCTTCATTCTTCATCCGGACACTGGCGAAGTCCGTGTTGCCTGTGTTCGCTTCGATCTTGTGACGTCTCTCAAAGCCCAGTTCCTCGAACAGTTTGATGATCGGCGCACTGTCTTTTGTTACGATCAGCGGATTGAGTGTTGTAATCTTCATATCAATTCCTCCTCATAAACTATTTTCCATCCGGAAAACTTGTGAATGCAACCCGTTCCGGTTCCGGACATCCGTATTTTTCCCGGGCATCAGCAAATGCCTTTATCATGAAGCTCATGCTGCGGGCCAGATTTCTCATGGTCTGCAGGCCCTCCAGGTCCTTTTTCACATCTTCAGCAGTAAAACCGTGCACCTGGTTCCAGTAGGTGGATGATGCCAGCGGCATGCTGCTGATGGTGAAATATTTGTTCAGAACGTCAAAGCTGGCCGTATTTCCGCCTCTTCTGCAGCTGACCACCGCAGCGCCGACCTTCATGTGCTTCGAAAACGGCGTACTGTAGAACAGTCTGTCCATAAAAGACAGTATCGTCCCGTTTGGAGAACCGTAGTAAACCGGGCTCCCAACGACAAGCCCGTCCGCAGCGGCAAACTTCGGCGCCGTTTCATTTACCAGATCGTCAAACACACATTTGCCAGCCTCTGCGCACTTGCCGCAGGCGATACAGCCCCGTATGTCCTTCGAGCCCACCTGGATCAGCTCAGTTTCGATGCCTTCCGCTTTAAAAACGGCGATCATCTCCTCCAGCGCCGTTGCCGTACATCCGTGAGGATGCGCGCTGCCATTCAACATTAATACTTTACTCATGATCAACTCCTTTTCCGGCCTCCAGTAAGGCCTTAAACACATTCATTGCTTTGTCGTAATCCATAAATTCCTTCGCATCCTCTTCTTTATCCAGATGCTTTCTCACAGCCACCTCCGGATGGAACTGAAGTCCCAGGCAGAATTTCTTGTCCGGCCGCTCCACCGCCTCGATGATCGGCTTTCCACCTGTCACTGCCTGCGCCGTCACCAGAAGCCGGGTGCCGTCCACACTTCCCACCGCCTGGCGATGCCAGGACGGAACGCCTGAAACAGTATCTGCGCCCATGACCTGATACAGCAGCGAGTCATGAGTCAGGACGTCCACCGGGTGTGACACAAACTTTTCCTTTTCCGGATCCCTGTGATCGTACTCCGGCACGACGCCCTGTTCCCCGTACCACGCCGGCAGATCCTGGATCATATCCGCCCCGGAAACCACAGACATCATCTGCATTCCCCTGCAGATACAGAGGCACGGGACATCCTGCTCCAGGCAACGGCGATCACCTCTAAAGGTTCCTCTTCCTTTGGTGCGCATGCCGTCATCATCACCGTCAGCACAACCGTAAGCATAAGCAGCAGTATTATTTTCCTGTTCATCTCTTTACCCCACAAAATCAATTCCTGAAAATTCAAATCACAAAAAATAATAACACCGGTGCTGCCGCAGATCGCGAACCGCTTTCCGGCGTACCCGACGGGCCTTTCCGTACGGCAGTTTCGATCCGGCGTTTTTTAACTGTTACATTTCATATTCTATAGTAAAATAAGAATGTCGAACATCGTCATTCTCCCGGATGATTCCGGTTAGTCCTATTATATCAAAAGGAGAACTCATTATGAAAGCAATAAGCGGCTTTGTCGGAAAGTACATGGCGTTCATCGTCCTTGGCTTTTCCACACTGGCACTGTTCGTCCCGGAGACCTTTCAGTGGCTGGACACGTCCTGGACCAACTATTTCCTCATGATCATCATGCTGGGAATGGGCCTCACACTGAAGCTTGAAGACTTCGCCATAGTCTTCAAACGTCCCAGGGACCTGATCACCGGCTGCATCGCCCAGTTTACCGTCATGCCCCTGCTGGCCTTCGTCCTGGGAAAGGCATTCGGCCTGGAAGCCGGCCTCCTGGCAGGCGTGATCCTGGTTGGCACATGCCCCGGCGGCACTGCCAGCAACGTGATCACCTATCTGAGCAAAGGCGACGTGGCGCTGTCTGTGGGCATGACTTCAGTCAACACGCTTCTGGCACCGGTCCTGACCCCGGCCATCACGTACCTTCTTCTCAGGACTTCCGTCACTGTTGACGTGGTGAGCATGTTCCTGTCCATCGTGAAGGTGGTCATAGTCCCTATCGCTCTGGGCTTCCTGATCAACCGTTTCTGGGGCACGTACACCCGGAGGGTATCCGACATGCTCCCTATTATTTCCGTGGCGGCGATAACATTAATAGTGGCAGCGATCATATCCCACAACGCTGAACGCATCCTGGAAACAGGAGTCATCGTCTTTGTGGTGGTGATCCTTCACAACCTGCTGGGTTTCGCGGTGGGGCTCATCCTGAGCAGCCTGCTCCGGCTCCCGCCGGCCCGGAAGAAGGCTCTGTCCATCGAGATCGGCATGCAGAACTCCGGCCTGGCCACATCCCTGGCGGTGACGGCTTTCCCTAACCTGGCCATGGCAACGGTTCCCGGCGCCATCTTTTCCGTCTGGCACAACATATCCGGCTCCATGCTGGTCGGCCTGTTCCGGCTCATGGGTGATGACGAAGCTGACGAACCCGACCGGCTCACGGCATAGCGCTCAGCTCCATTTATTCATGTTTACGAAGAATCATTATACATTTTCATTTGATTAATTGTATAATATTTACCTGAACAACGTTTTAACATGAAGGGCAGAGTCACATTATGGAAGGAAACAGACAAAATCTCGGAGCATTGCTCATAATAATTGCGGGATGCTTTTGGGGGAGCATGGGCTTTTTCGTGCGAAGACTCTCCTCGGAGGGGTTCAGCTCATTTCAGATAGTTGCTTTGCGTGTCACTATAGCAGCTGTTATATTCTGTGCGATACTTCTGATAAAAGAGCCGAAGGGTTTTAAGGTGTCCCTCAGGGACATTCCTCTGTTTCTGGGGCTCGGTCTCGGGAGCATCCTGTTCTTCACCGTGTGCTATTTCACAGCCATTACGATGATGCCGCTTTCCACCGCAGCCATCCTTCTCTATACATCCCCCATCTGGATCATGATCATGTCAGTACTGTTTTTCCATGAAAAGCTTACGGGGAAAAAGATAAATGCGCTGATGCTGGCATTCGGCGGCTGCGTGATGGTCTCGGGGTTATCCGGTGGCGATATGACTTTGCCGGGACTTCTGGTTGGGCTGGGTTCCGGAATCGGCTACGGCTTGTACAGCATATTGGGAACGATAGCTCTGCGAAAATACTCGCCGCTCACTGTGACCACCTGGACTTTTTTGCTCGCTGCCATCGGGTCTGTGGTGATCTGTGATCCGGCGGATATGATCATTAATATACTCGACGCTGAGGATCTGTCATCGATGATGATCTTCATATTCCTGACGGCTCTCATCACTGCGGTTGTCCCGTTTTTGTCCTATACAACGGGGCTTCGCCATATAGAAGCAAGCAAAGCGGGGATCCTGGCAACCGTGGAGCCGATGGTTGCCACGCTGCTGGGGGTCTTCATCTTTTCGGAACCTCTGACTCCGGGCGCCGGAGTGGGCATCCTGCTGATACTTTCAGCGGTGATCCTGCTGAATGTAAGAACGAAGCAAAACAGCTGAGATACTCCTCACGCGCTGACTGTCAATATGTCCGGTTTTTTCATTTTCCGAAAACAGAGTTTCCCGCATTTTAATCTGATCATTCAAACAAGAAAACTACCCTTTCCGGTGTGAAGCCGGTCAGGGTAGTTCTTTTATTCCTTATTTCTAATAGTTTCTTGCTATTACCTCAAACCGCGGCAGGGTCAGTGATACACAGCCACGTTCCGGTGATGTGAGGATTCCCTTTTTTATCAGGCGATCCCGGTATTTGGAAAAGACTGCAGAAGCCATATTCAGTTCCTTACAGATGTCGCTGACATTTGTGCGTTCCCCTTTTACTGCCAGAACCACTTCTTTATCCTGCCTTGACAGGCTCGTCCAGATTTTCTTGTAAACAAAATCATCCAGCATGTCGTCAAGTTTGGACATGATCCTGTCCAGATCCATTTCTTCGTGATGCTCATAGTACAGGAGCCCCAGCGCTTGAAAAGCGAAAGCATACCCTCTGGTAGTTTTCGCCAGCATATTTGCCTGAGCGTGTTCAATCTGGAAGATCTCGGCATACTGCTTCGTTATCTGATGAATGCTCAACGGCTCAAGCTTGATCTTCGGAGTCCTTAAAAGGAATGTCAGCGCCGGATCGTTCTGGATCGCATAAATATTCTCGTACAGCCCGGTCATCAGAAGATAGACAGGATACTCTTTTCTGAGAAAAATCTGAAACTGGCTGGCAAAATGGCGCATGTTGTCGTCGTGCAGAACCTCATCAATGGTTATCAGCACCTTTTTATTATGCTTTTTTACAGAAGCCAAAGCCTCTTCTATAAGGCTCACGCTATCCTTTTCATTCACCTTCCCGTTAACACCGATTCCAAAACCGGCAAATGACACATTGATTCCCTGGGGAAGATGCTCCGACAGCATCTTGCAGGCATCCATCAGTCTCATGGCCAGATCAGTGATCAGATCCTGGGTCGAGTTGAGGTCGATCACGATCCATTCTTTGTCTTTTTTCAGCTGATTTGCAATCGCCGTCATCAAAACGGTCTTGCCACTGCCCCTGATTCCTTCGATCAGATAAGCCTGGCTTACCGGATTCTCTGCCTCGAAGGTGCTCATGATCATCTCCGTGTTCTCATATCTGGAAATATATTCATTCGGCTGCTTACCGAAAGTCAGTGTAAATGGATTATCCTTCTTCATCCGGGTACCCCCTTTCACATTCTCTCACAGCCTAATTATACCCTCAAACACTTTCATAATTCCACATTTCTTTCATAAACGTTCATAATCTTTCATAATAGTGTTTTTCTTTCATAAACTTTCATAATATACTTCCTTTGCCAGATTGAATACGGCTCATGCTCCCCACTCCTTCTAATTAAGTCCAAGTCCTGCGATCCAGGTCTTTATCTCTTCAGCTGATGTACTTGCGCTGAATCGGCTGCCGGAAAGCCAGTTTCCGGTTCCCGCTTTTGCCTCGAGATTCCTGCTGCTTGCACTAATGTCGCTGCTCCCGGATGTGCAGAATGGAATGATGGTTTTTCCTTCAAAATTATAACTCTCAACAAAAGTGTCCATGATCCTCGGCTCTTCGCCCCACCAGATCGGGTATCCGATGAAAACAGTTGAATAATCTTTTTCTATATCAACCGTTATGTCTTCGAATTCCGGTCTTGCTGTCTTATCGTCCTGCTCTTTCGTAGCGCGACTGTCATTATTATTATAATTCAGATCCTCGTCACTGTACGGCTCCTTCGGTACGATCTCATACAGATCAGCCCCTGTAGCCGATGCGATCTTCTCGGCGATTCCCCTGGTTGTTCCTGTTGCCGAAAAATAGATCACCAGTGTCTTGCTGTCAGAATCGTCGTTAACATTACCATTAACTGTACCTGCTTCCGCTTCAGTCGTTTCAGCTGAAGGGGCCGGGGCAGGTTCATTATTTCCCGGACTGCCGGTGCAGCCACCGAATCCAAATACTGCAAGTGAAGTTACCAGTATCATTTTAACCAGACTGCCTAAAGCTGTTCCCATTTTTCCATCCTCCTATTTTCTGATAAACGCTGCATCCTTCTCAGGCATGCTGTCATCGGATACATATCTTTCCACTGTCATGTGAAGATCGTATTTTTCCCGGAGTTCCATGATTGTCTCCATCATCGGCGAAGCATGATGAGCATCGATGGACTTCTGATCTTTCCAGCTGTCTATCAGAAGGATCGTCTCAGGGTCGTCCAGCGCCTGATAATACTCATACCTGAGATTTCCTGCTTCATTTCGAATCTTCTCAACTGTTCCACTGCTGACCATTTCCTCTGTAAATTTTTTTGCAGCACCATCAATGCCCTTGTAACGCAAATTTACTGTAATGCTCATTTCATAACAACACCGCCTTTTATAGTGGTATTCCTACCCATTCCACTTTTCGAAATTGCTTTAAGTACTATATCCTGGCAGAGCCGGGACTCAGCATTTGCCTCGTTGTAGCCCTCTCCTTTTATCTTTTCGACTTCGTCTCTTAAATTCATTTACGTCAAAGTACCTCCATCTGGATCTGATTCATTATATTCTCTCCATTACGGAACATATAAGCATAATCCTCAACAAGTCCAAAGTCCATCTCCTCAGCAGCCCTTCGGTAATTTCGGATTATTTCCTTATAGTAGTCAAATGGCATTTTCGATTTAAAACGCATTAGTTCCACCAACATACGTTCTTTACTATAGACCCTGATCCGTATGTTATTGTATGAAATTTCTTCAATTCCCGGTTCGAAAATCTCCTCGAGCAGAAAAGACTGTTTCACACGCTTATCCCTGATTCTGCTATCTGCCCTTTTAGTCGCCAGATAAAAAAAATCCGGTATTACATCTGTGAGAGAATGATAGTAAAATGCACTCCTGTAAGTAAAGGCTGCTTTAGGGTATTTACTCATGATAATTTCAACATCAGATATATTTCTGGTTGTAGAATATATCCCCTTTTCCTTCATGAATATATTCCCACTTGCAATTTCTTTCTTCAATTGATAATCATTGCCGTATTTTTCAATACACTCATTATATGTCAGGAGCATATCGGCCTCCTTTTTAAGCAATACTACACACGCAAAGCATTCATGCGTATCTTTACTCTAATTGTATCTTTTCCTGTCAGGAAGTCAAGAGTAAATAAATCAAACATACACACATCGTCTTGTGTGTGCAGATATTTACTTTAATCTTTACATATGACCCCTGACCCCCGGGTAAAAAAAGGACTCCCTTTTACAGGAGTCCTCGTTTGTCTTATGTTTATGTTATTAATGATATTAATACAGCTTTGCTCCCGCCGGGATATGGTTGTCTACCATCAGCAGGTGGAGCTTCTCTTCGCCTTCCTCGTTGTGGACTGCGCTCAGCAGCATGCCGCAGGATTCGATACCCATCATGGCTCTCGGAGGGAGGTTAGTGATGGCGATCAGAGTCTTGCCCAGCAGCTCCTCAGGCTCGTAGAACGGGTGGATGCCGGAGAGGATCGTACGATCAGTGCCTGTTCCGTCATCCAGAGTGAAGCGGAGCAGCTTCTTGCTCTTTGGAACCGCCTCACACGCCTTGACCTTCACTGCACGGAAGTCGGACTTGGAGAATGTCTCGAAGTCAACAGCATCCTGGAACAGCGGCTCGATCTCAACCTTGCTGAAGTCGATCCTGCTGTTCGGAGTGAAGAAGCCGTCTTCTTCCTGTGAAGCACTCTTCGTCCCCTTGCTCTGGCTTCCGGACTTCAGTGTCGGGAAGAGGAGCACGTCCCTGATGGCAGGGGAATCGGTGAGGAGCATCACCAGACGGTCGATGCCGTAGCCGATGCCGCCTGTAGGAGGCATGCCGATTTCCATGGCGTTCAGGAAGTCCTCGTCAGTGTGCTGAGCTTCCTCGTCCCCTGCAGCAGACAGGGCGTCCTGCTCAGCGAAACGCTCACGCTGGTCGATAGGGTCGTTCAGCTCGGAGTAAGCGTTTGCCATCTCTCTGCCGTAGATGAAGAGCTCGA
>JAIKWW010000080.1 GCA_024684465.1 Clostridia bacterium
AGCATATTCAGATCCTCCTGTATATTATAGGTAGTTAAATCCTGTCGGATCTCACATGTCAGTGGGCGAGGGTCCCGTTCATTGATGGAAAAATGACAAATTTCGCGACGCGGACTTCATGTGAGAATTGTCTAATTTAAATGTACTCTATATGCTGATTATTTTCAAGCCGATTAAATCTTGCGAAAATTGTTTAGTTACAGAAACGGGAAACGAAAAACGTCAATTTTCGGAATTGTTACAAAACTGTGAAATTGATTTAACGAAAATGTAATTATTTTTGGCAAATCTATTGTCTCTGGTGTTACGTCTCGCTATAATCAAGGTGTGTTAGTTGTAACCAAACGAGGATTACGTGTTGTTAATGTTGTTGCCCGGGGCAAAGATCCGGGAGAAAGGGTGAAAGACTACATTTCGAAAGAATGAGTCAAAGTGGAAAAGATGTTTAGAAAGAAAGCATTATCCATCTTCCTCAGTCTTGCGATGAGCGTGACGATGATGCCGATGATGGCATTCGCGGACGAAACTGCCGATACCGGCAATGAAGGCGCGGAACCGGCAGCTGCAGAGTTCACGGCTCAATCGGATGATTCTGAGGAACAAGTGAGCCTTCTCATGAACATTCCTTACGAATACTTCTATGCAGAGGAATTCCACGGAAACAAGAATGAGAATAAAGGCGAAGAAGCACCGAGTGCAGCTGTTTATGAGGCGGCTTCACAGGGCAATTATCATGAACCGGCGTACACCGGTGAAAATTCTGAGGGCACTGTAAAGGGCGTTACGTTTGGAGTGAAAGCTTCAAAGGAAGTCTTTAATAAGCTGCTCAACACATCTGACGGCAGAAATGCTGTCCTTGTTAATAAAGAAGAGCCGAGAACCATTGAGGGTGAAGAGTACAGCGGAAAAGAACTTCTCTTCGACTGCCCGGCTTACTCTTATTATGAGCTGGAAGATGGCGAGGAACTTACCGCTTACAAGGAACTCACCGCAGTAAGCGATGAGGGTGTACCGACCTTTGGAAAGGCGAAGGGCGAAGGTGTAGATACCGATGCAGGTGAGCTTGAAGGTGAGGTTTCCTATTATACAGAGAATGAAAATGATGTTGAGGTAACCTTCTCCGGGGATGATCTCGATATCGAATCCGCAGATCAGATCAAGGCTGTCTGGGTGAGATGTGAGACTCCGAATGACCATCATCACTGCTTTGGCCTTCTTAAGGGCGTGAATGTCCTCGGTCCTGCAACTATCGGATACGATGTGGATGAGATCGATATCAAAGACGGCGACAGAATCGATACTGTAGAATATTACTATGTTGATTCTGAAGGCAATGATGTAGTAAAGAAGTTTACAGCTGACATCGAGGTGCTGAAGGTCATCAATGATCTGAAGCTCAAAGTAAATAGTAATGATCTTGCTTCAGGGGTTACTCTGGGCAGATTGAACCAAAAGCTGCCTGACGAGTTTAAGGCTGAGGCTACACTCCTTGACAAGAATGGCAACCCGGTTGATGAAGATAACTATGTAATCGACTTCAACAACCCTAAGGTAAAGGTGACTTATGTCGGAAAGAATCTGGAAGTAGGAAAGTATACGGTTAAGCTGCATGACACAAGTGGTGAGTATGCTGATATCACCGGAGATTTCGAACTTACAGCTTCAATTGGAGAACCACTTCCTGCAGAGTACAATGAGAGCGCGAAGAACCCTGCCCTCGTGGCAACGGATCCGCAGTACCAGCAGGATAAATTTGAAAACTTCGTTAAGAACATCGACTATGTAAGTGTGGACGGCGAAGAATCCACGTTTGAAGCAGTCGACGAAGAAACTGCTGAAGCGATCATCGACGACGAAGGAAAGATCAATCTGGAAGCAACTGACGCTGAAGGCAATCCTGTCTTCGAACTCGGCAAGATCTATGATCTGACTGTAATGTCAAATGGCTTTGAAAGAAGCTTACACTTCGAGTTAGACCTGTCCTACACCTACGCTCTTATGAACCTTCCTTACGATGTGTTCTACGAATCTGAGTCTGCTGAAAACACGGCTGATGCTGTGACCAGTGCAACTCAGAAGGTATGGGGAAGCCTGGCTGCAGGTTCATATCACGAAAAGAGAGACGCAGCTAACGTTGAAGAGACGGGACTCGCAACAGGCGTGATCTACACAGTAAGAGCGCTTCCGGAAGATATGGAGGCACTGCTTGCACTGCATCCGGATGCAGTGGAAATCACTGACGATTCCGAGCCTGTAACCATCACTACTGCGGGCAGGGGTGGAAAAACTAACGAGCTTACTTACGAGGGTAAGGACATCCTCTTCGACAGCCCGAGCTACTCGTACTATGTGCTTGGAACTGATGAGACTGCTGCATATAAGACAGTGACAGTTGATGAAGCAGAGGGTGAGCCAGTTGCAACATTCTCCGCAGCTGCAGGCGAAGGAGTGGCTGAAGATGCCCTTGGCACTGTCGAGGGAACAGTTGAGAACAACACGCACCACGGCAACGACTTTGAGATCACTCTCGAAGCTACAGATGATATAACCGCATCAACTACGGTTAACGCTATTGTCGTTACTACAGATGAAGAATCAGATAATACGTATGGTCTGGTTCACGTAACCAACATCTGGAGAACTCTGGGTATCGGCGGTCTCCAGGCACAGCTGCCACTGGGCGGTAAGACTATCAAGGCTGTGACATTCTACACAGCAGATGGCGTTTATACATATGACGCAGACATCTTTGTTCCTGAAGTTGCGTATGATGAAGAAAAAATCACAGCTACCATGGATGATTCCCTGGTAGGCGGAACTGCAACAACCGGAACAGCGACAGGTAAGCTGTCCGCAGCACTCCCGACTGACTTCGAACGAATTGGAGTTCTGAAGGATGCAGACGGTAATCCTATCGAAGGTACCAGCATACAGATTGACACATTGGATATTTCATTAACATATGCAAGCGGTCTTATGCCTGGCGTATACAACTTTACGATTACTGACACTAAGGGTCATTACGCTGACATCGAGACAACTGTAAATCTCTACACAGAGGAGATCCCGGCTGAGTACAATGAAGAACCGGCTGAGCCTGCACTGGTAGAGGCTGAGGGTGCTACAGAAGGTTACTTCGAAGCATTCGTAAAGAACATCACTGCAGTTACTGTTGACGGTACTGAATACGCTACAACAGGCAGAAGTGCAGTCAAGATCATCGATGAAGAAGGAAATATCGATCTGGAAGCAAAGGATGCAGAAGGAAACAATATCTTCACAGCAGGCAACAGCTACGAAGTCAGCGTTGCTTCCGCAGGATTTGCGAAAGCTCTGCCATTCACACTGGATCTTTCCGAGAACTTCAAGTATGTTCTCATGAACATCCCTTACGCTGATTTCTACAGTGCAGAGGGCGCAACCTTCACAGAGCCTGCTGAAGGCGAGGCAGGAAACGGCACAGCTGCAGGTGCGTATGTGGATGAAAACGGCGCTGCATTAGGCGTTATCTTCCCTGTAAAGGTTTCCGACAGAGATCTGGAAGCATTTATGGACGGCAAGACAGATGCGACAGTAGCAGATGATGAATCTGCTCTCTCCAACAGCGCAAGCTATTCGTATTATGTACTCTCCAATGAGGAGAAACCGGCAGTATTCAAGCTGCTGAGCTTCGAAGATGACGAAGCGGTATTCGGCGAGATCAAGGGCGACGGAGTTAACACTGAATCACAGGGAACTCTGGATGCTGAGATCGCATACAGCAGCGCTGCTGACGAGCCTGACTTCACTATCGCTCTCGGTGCTGCAGATGAAGATACAGTATTCGGATTCGATGCAGACTCCGAAGTAAGTGCGATCATTTTCGATACTGATCGGGGCGACAGAATAGGTCTGCTCCACGTTACGAACCTCGTTGATGCGGTTACTATCGCAGGAACACATGCACAGCTTCCTCTCGACGGATCAACTGTTAATAAAGTAACTTATATCACAACTGATGGCGTATATGTATACGACGCAAATTTCTACGTGGAAGCGATCCCACAGTCCGACCTGGTTGACTCCAAGGTTACTGTTGACATCGACGATCCGGCTGTACTTGAAAGCGGCAGCACAGAAGCTGAACTTTCAGGCTACCTGACACCGATCAACTTCCAGGCAGCAGGTTCTGTTCAGGATCTCACTGATGCGGTTGTTACGCTCCACGATGGCAAGAAGGTTACCATCGCGTACTCCACAGATGCTGTACCTGGACCATACACTCTGGTGCTCAAGGATAACGGCGCATACTACGCTAACATCGAAGGCGACTTCATAGTTCAGACTGACACTGAAGATCTGCCTGCAGAGTTCAATCAGAGCCAGAAGGCTCCTGCTCTGGTACAGTCCGAGGCTGCAAAGAGCGAAGCACACTTCCTGGGCTATCTGAAGAACATCGATTCTGTTACAGTTACTCCGGTAGATCCTGCAGGAGAAGCTAAGGAATTCACAGGTGAAGACACTGCTCTGGTTATCGACGCTAATGGAAATATCATTATCGACAGTGAAGCAGCAGAAGATGAAATCGTCACCGAAGATGAAGGCGACGGTGATGAAGGCGACGGAACAGAACCTGAAGAAACTCCTGTATTCGAAAGAGGAAATGTATATGAAGTGACAGTATCCTCCGTTGGTTACACTCACGACCTGACATTTACTCTGGATCTCCGCACATTTGTTCTGATGAACATCCCGTACGAAGGATTCTACTTTGAAGAAGCTGATACTGTAGCTAAGCCGTTTGAGGCTGCAACTGCAGATGCAATCAAGGATTACAGCAAGCTGGCAGGAACATTCCACGATGGCGACAGCGGTATCATCGAAGGTATCGTATTCCCTGTACTGGTTGATCCTGATACAGATCTTGACGGATTGACAGTAGCTGAAAGTGAAGAAGAGCTCTTCGGTTTACCGGCATATTCGTACTACGAACTCGATGTGATCCCGGATTGCTACAAGATAATTTACTACAGTGATGAAATCGGATACTACTTCGATTGGGCTGAGGGTCCTGAGACAGTGATCGACGGCGAAGCAGAGCTTCTGACTGAGACAGCTTACGGCGACTTCCAGCTGAATCTGAAGGATCTGGATCCTGCACTGTTCGGTTATGATTCTCTCGACGAAGTTCCGGCTTGCGGCGTACTCATCCGCACAGTTGACGAGAGTAGCGAATATGCTTACAGTCTGACTCACGTACAGAACGTACTGAGCCTCAGCGAGCTGGCATGGTCTGTAGGTCTGACTACTGAGGTAGACGGCGCAGCTATCGACGCTGAAAGCTATGCAGATCTCAACGGCGAAACGATCAACGCAGTTTGGTTCATTACCCGTGAGGGTCGCGTAAAGGTTAACTTTGAAGGAATCTACGTTCCTATCAAGCTTCCTGCAGATCAGGCTTCCGTAAAGGTTGCTAACGCTACAACAGCTGCAGGAACTACAACAGTTACAACTGTTCTCCCTGATGGCTTCGAAGCAGAATTCTCTGTTGAAGGTCTCACAGGCGCAACAGTTAACGAAGCAGGAACAGCTCTGACATATCCTACTTCAACAGCTGCAGGCACTTACAAGCTGACAGTTGAAGATAAGTCCGGAGTTTACGCTCCACTGACTGCTGAATTCACCCTGACCACTTCCGGTGGCGGCGGTGGCACCGGCGGCGGTGGCGGCGGCGGTGGCGGCGGTGGCCGAACCACTCCGACTACACCGGCTGTAACACCTATCCCTGAGCCTGAAGTTCCATTAGCTGAGACTCCTGAGCTCACATTCACTGACGTACCTGCTAACGCATGGTTTGCAAATGCTGTTAAGTTCGTAGTTGAGAATGGCTACATGAAGGGTATTTCCGACACATTGTTCGGACCTGAGATCACCACTGACCGTGGAATGATCGTGACTATTCTCTACAGAATGGCTGGTTCACCTGCAGTTACAACAGCTGCTCCTTACGGCGATGTGAAGGCAGGCATGTACTACACCGATGCAGTTGCATGGGGATCCGCTAACGGAATCGTTAAGGGATACACAGATGGCACATTCAAGCCGTCGAAGACTATAACCCGTGAAGAGCTGGCTGCTATGCTCTACAGATACGAGCAGTTCAATGGCGGCGGATTCACAGGTTCCTGGTACTTCCCACTCACAGCTTCCGATGCAGACAGCATTTCCGAATATGCTGACGAAGCTATCCACTGGTGCGTAATGAACGGTCTCATCAGCGGATTTGAGGACGGAACGCTCAGACCTCAGGGCGACGCTACAAGAGCTCAGGTTGCAGCTATCATTCAGAGGTTTGTTTCTCTGAGTGCTACTCAGCCGGCTACTGAGGAAGAAACAACTCCGCCGGCAGAAGAAGAGACTGAGAACACTGAGGGAGCTCAGGCAACTGAGGGTACTCAGGAAGGCGAGGCTTCTGCTGAGGCTTAATGAGATGTTCCCGCCGGGAATAAAAAATGATGCGAGCATGTATCTGCTGTAAAGGCAGGTGTGCATAAAAGAAAAGGACTTGGGGTTTCCAAGTCCTTTTCTTGTTGCGGTCAAAATGGGCGTCGTCGGGCGGATTGTTTCACGTTCGAGCCGTTTCCGCTCTGTCTTCGCTTCGCTCGCCAGTCGCGGACGTCTCTCGCGGGAAATCCGCCGGGCGACTCCTTCGTCGTCGGGCGGATTGTTCACACCTGCCACTGGAGCAGCTTGGAGAGAAAGGCCCGGAGTTCCGGGGTGCGGGGGTTACGGAAGACCTCCTCGCTCGCTCCGTACTCGGCGATCAGGCCCTCGTTCATAAAGGCAACCTTGTCGCAGCTGTGGAGGGCGAAGCCCATCTCGTGGGTGGCTATGATGAAGGAAAGGCCTGCCTGCCGAAGCTCCTCCACCATGCTCAGGACCTCCGAGGTGTACTCCGGATCCAGGGCTGAGGTCGGTTCGTCCAGCAGGAGGACCT
>JAIKWW010000093.1 GCA_024684465.1 Clostridia bacterium
GCTCCCTTTATGAGATACAGTGAAATACAAATTCACTGTTGATCATAAAGGGAGCATATCAATATGTGATGGTTGCAGCTGTTTTTTTTTAATTTTTTTCAGCAGAGCTGTTGTCCGATCCCCGGAGAAAACATGCCTGCAGCCGTGAGGCTTGCTTTATTCCTGCTCTACCTCCCCGGACTCCTGAGAAACTGTTGTTTCTTTTCCGTCATTGCTACTGAGATATTTCCATACCAGCGCAGCCAGCGCCGAACCGATGAGCGGGCCGACTATGAAAACCCAGAGCTCGGAGAGCGGGTGAGCATCGCCCTTTAATGCATCGATCACCGCAGGCGCGATACTTCTGGCCGGATTGACGGAGCAGCCTCTGAGGCCTATTCCGATGAGATGAACGAGAACCAGAGAAAGACCGATCACCAGCCCGCCGAAGGAACCGTGAGATCCGATCTTTGATGTGACACCGAGAATTGCGGTGACAAATATGAAGGTAAGAACTATTTCAACCAGCAGGCCTGCGCCGGCGCTTCCGCTTACTCCCGAAAGACCGTTTGCTCCCAGGCCTCCTGTCATGTCATTAATGTTGCCCGATGTGAATATCAGCACCATTATGAGAATGCCGGCAAATGCTCCCAGAATCTGTGCGATCACGTAGCCGATGAAATCCTTGAGATTCATTCCTCCGTTTATGAGTATCCCCAGGGAAACGGCCGGATTGATGTGACAACCTGAAATGTTTCCTATACTGTAAGCCATGGCCACGATGGAGAGTCCGAAGGCGAGAGCGACGATGAGGTACCCGGCGCCGATGCCGGCGTCGCAACCCACGAGCATAGCAGTTCCGCAGCCGATTCCGGTGAGGGTCGCAGTTCCGATGAGTTCCGCAATATACTTTTTCATTTTATCCGTCCTTTCTGTAGAATTGTAAAATATAGAAATAATTACACTTAAAATATAACACTATACAGCATTTGCTACCATAGTCCGATTGTCTCAACCCCTGATTCTGTAACACTAATGAAATACAGAGGGCAGGTGTTGTGAGAAACGCCGTCAGTATTTTTGCGGCGTATTTATATTACTTCTTCATATGGCAGGTGCATTTGTGATATAATAACCCGTACGATTAAAAAACTCATTTGGCGGCGAAGCCGCATTCATTTTACGGAGGTTTAGAATGTCTTACATTGATGATGTCATTGCCAGAGAGGTCCTTGATTCCAGAGGAAATCCAACAGTTGAGGTAGAGGTTTCACTGGATGACGGCAGCATGGGAAGAGCGATTGTTCCGTCCGGAGCATCTACAGGCGCATTTGAGGCGGTAGAACTCAGAGACGGCGATGATTCACGCTACCTGGGAAAGGGTGTGCTCAACGCAGTCAACAATGTAAATGAAATAATAGCAGATGAACTGATCGGAATGAATCCATTTGATCAGCTCTCTATAGATATGATGCTCATCGACCTTGACGGAACTCCGAACAAGGGCAAGCTGGGTGCAAATGCCATTCTCGGCGTTTCTCTGGCGGTGGCAAGAGCTGCTGCAGATTCATGCGGCCTTCCGCTGTTCCAGTACCTGGGCGGTGTAAACGGCAAGGTGATGCCGGTTCCTATGATGAACATCCTCAACGGCGGCAAGCATGCTGACAATAACGTTGACATCCAGGAATTCATGGTTATGCCGGTTGGCGCAGCAAGTTTCCACGAAGCGCTGCGCATGTGCGCGGAGGTATTCCACAGCCTTAAGAACGTGCTCAAGAGCAAGGGGCTGAACACGGCAGTTGGCGATGAGGGCGGCTTCGCTCCAAACCTCGCTTCAAATGCGGATGCCATCAGCAACATAGTCGAGGCTGTCGAAAAGGCAGGTTACAAGCCGGGTACCGACATCTGCATTGCCATCGATGCGGCATCCAGCGAATTTTACGCTGACGGTCTCTATGACCTGAAGGGTGAAGGCGTGAAGAAGACAGCAGCGGAAATGGTAGACTATTACGCAGAGCTGGTGGAAAAGTATCCGATCATCTCCATCGAGGACGGACTTGCTGAAGAGGATTGGGAAGGCTGGAAACTGCTTACTGAAAGACTCGGTGATAAAGTTCAGCTGGTGGGAGACGATCTGTTCGTTACAAATACTGAAAGACTTGCAAAGGGAATCGAGCTTGGCGTAGGTAATTCCATACTGATCAAGCTCAATCAGATCGGCACGCTCACAGAAACTCTGGATGCTATCGAGATGGCAAAGCAGGCAGGTTATACTGCAGTTGTTTCCCATCGTTCAGGGGAGAGCGAAGATACGACTATCGCTGATCTTGTGGTTGCGATCAATGCAGGTCAGATCAAGACAGGTGCTCCTTCCAGAACAGACCGCGTAGCCAAGTACAATCAGCTTCTGCGCATAGAGGAACTCCTGGGCGAAACTGCGCAGTATCGCGGCAGGGACAGCTTCTACAATCTCAAATAGCAGTTGACAGAATTCGGAATCTGCTATAAAATTTATAGTTGATTTATGATTGAATCGGAGCGGGTTTCCCGTTCCAAGAATATATTGCGTTCCGCGCAAAAGGGGGGAGACCAAATGAAAACAGCTTTGATGATCATCCTCATCATTTCTTCCATCGTGCTGACTGCCAGCATCCTGTTCCAGTCCGGTAACAGCGCCGGCTTATCAGGTTCCATCGGCGGTGGTGCTGAACAGCTTTTCGGAAAGAAGAAGAGCAGGGGATATGAGACAATCTTAAGCAGAATCACTACTGTATGTGCTGTCGTATTCTTCATCGATACGATTTCTATCGTAGCAATATCGTAGCAATACAATACAATCTGCCGGATCATATTAATGAACGTTAACAAAGTGTCGTTGCGACTGATGTCGCAGCGGCATTTTTTTATTTTTATTAATATTTTCATTTTGTGTTGACAGATTTATAGAGATGTACTACTGTATTAAGTAGTTAATACAGTAGTACAAAACCTGCTGCATCCATATTTAGAATATAAAGAAAAGGAATGAGGAAATGGAATGGAATTTTAAAGACGGGATTCCCATTTATGCTCAGATAATCGACGAGATGACCATGCGCATAGCAAGTAATGCATATGCACCGGGGGAAAAGCTTCCTTCAGTGAGAGAGCTTGCCATGGATGCGGGAGTAAACCCCAACACCATGCAGAGGGCACTGGCGGAACTTGAACGCAGGGGGCTAGTCTATTCGGAACGTACAAGTGGGAGATTCGTAACAAAGGAGGAAGAAGTGCTGGATAATCTGCATGAAGAGCTTGCAAGAAAATATTTCCAGGAGTTTGCTGAGAAACTGCGCAAGATAGGGATGGATAAAGCTGCGATAAAAGAATCCATCGAAAAATGGGTTGATGGAATAGAAGGAGATAACAATGGCAAGGATAGAGATTAAAAATCTGACAAAGAAATTCGGCAGTCTTACTGCTCTGGATGACGTGAACTTGTCCCTTGAGGCGGGTAAGATAGTGGGCCTGCTGGGACCGAACGGAAGCGGAAAGACCACGCTGATAAAGCTGCTTAACGGACTGCTTCAGCCCACATCCGGCACACTTGAGATCAACGGAAACAAGCCCGGCGTGAAGACGAAGAAGACAGTTGCGTATCTTCCGGACAGAGATGCTCTTCCGGATTACATGACTGCGCCGCAGCTGATGAAAATGTATGCGGACTTTTTTCTGGATTTCGACAGGGCAAGGGCTGAGACCATGATAAACGATCTTGGTATAGATGAAAAACAGCCCATGAAAAAGATGTCAAAGGGAACCAAAGAGAAGCTCCAGCTCTGTCTGGTAATGGCCAGGAGGGCGGATGTCTATCTTCTGGATGAACCCATCGGAGGCGTTGATCCGGCAACCCGGGACTATATTCTGAGAACCATCATCTCAAATTACAACGAGGATGCTGTGGTTATCATTTCAACTCATCTTATCGCGGATGTTGAATCCGTTCTGGATGATGTGGTTTTCATAAAGAACGGCAGGATCGTCATGCATGAAGGAGCGGAGGATATCCGTCAGGAGAAAGGTGAGAGCGTGGACAAGCTCTTCAGGGAGGTATTTAAATGCTAGGTAAATTGATAAAATATGAGCTTCCGGCAATGGGAAGAAAGCTTCTGCCGCTGTATGCAGCCTGGGCGATCGCGGCGTTGCTGCTTGGACTTACGGCTGAATTTTCGGATTCTCCGTCGGACTTTATGCTTGCAATATCAGTCATTCTCTATACTGCCATTGCCACGGCGGTCACTGTAATATCGATAGTTATGATAGTACAGCGCTACAGCAGCAGTCTGCTGGGTAATGAGGGTTATTTCTATCACATCCTTCCGGTGGGCACGGCCTCACACATAGGCACCAAGCTGATATCGGCGACTGTGTGGGTAGTCATTACCATGTTTGTGGCTTTTTTAACCGGCCTGCTAGTGGTACTGGGGATAGTGATCGCTCAGGGTATCGGCTTTGATGAAGTGATGAGAGGGTTTAAGCTGATGCTGGAAATAAATTATCCGGAGCATATGTGGCTCTATCTCGGAGAGGGCATTATTCTCATGATCGCTTCCATTATCAAGACCATAATGCAAATCTATGCGGCACTCACAATCGGTTATCAGGCTTCGAACCATACCACTCTTGCATCCATAGCGGCATTTATCCTGCTTCTGGTATTTGAGTCGGTTGTGGGCAGGAATATCATGCCGTCCATGGTGAGCGTAGTCTTCTCTGCAAACGGCGTAATCGATTTCGACAACATTTTCGTACCGTCGATCCTGATCAGCATAGCATTTTCAGCATTGTATTTCCTGATCTGCAAAGTTCTTCTGGACAAGCGCCTCAACCTGGGATGATCTTGTGATCTGATCATGGAATACTGCGGAACCAAAAGTACAGTTGATAAAAATGGAGCTTTCTTTCGAAGGCTCCATTTTGCTTTATCATAATGTTAAGTTACGTCCGGTGCGGACAGGCTGCGGCAGGAAACGCATCATTTTTCCATGGCTTTGAATTTTTCCGTTTCAGCAGGTGCTGTGTACACCGTGCGATTATTGGTAAAGATCACATAGCCAGGTTTTGCGCCGTTTGGCTTCTTTACGTATTTTGCCATCACGTAGTCAACCGGAACGTTGTCGGACATCTTTGCCTTGCTGTGAGCAGCTGCCAGAGAGGCCGCTTCGAAGATCTCTGTTTCATTTGCCTCTTCGCCGTTCATGAACATGATCACGTGGGAGCCGGGGATGTCCTTTGTATGGAGCCATAAATCTCTCGAGCCGGCCATCTTGAAGGTGAGGATATCATTTTCCCGGTTGTTTCTGCCAACCAGTATCCGCCGTCCCGTGGACGTGACATATTCATACGGGGATGCCGCCATCTTTCTCGGACGTTCTCTGACATTTCTTCTCTTTAAATAACCGTTCTCGATGAGCTCCTGACGGATGTCTTCGATATCTTCTCCGGTGCGGGCGTCATCAATGAAGGCGAGAACAGAGTCCAGATATTCGATCTCGGTATCGTTGTCTGCCAGCTGTTTTTTCTTTTCGACAATTGCGGTTTTGGATTTGCCGTATTTTTTGAAGTATCTCTGAGCGTTCTGAGCCGGAGTGAATCTCGGATCCAGAGGGATAGTCATGGTGCTGCCGTCGTAGTAGTTGGTTACTTCGGCTTCACTGCGACCTTCTTTGACCAGGTGCAGAGAAGCGGTGAGCAGCTCCCCGTAGAGTCTGTACTTCTCGGAGTCCTCCGCCTGGAGAAGATCCTCCGAAAGACGCTGTTTTTTGAGCAGCATCTTGTCAAAGAGATTCTGGACATGCTTTCTGATGTCTGAGGACTTCTGACGGATGCGGTTGCTGGAGGTCCTGCCCTCAAAGTAGTCGGAGCACGCACCGCTCACAGTTTCATATGCCGTTTCTTCATATTCGGAATGAAACATTGTCATTCTCATAGCGTGAAATTCTTTTGGTGCTCCCGACGTGTCCCGGTACAGGTATGCCCTGCCGGAGGTGAGCTCCTCAAGTGACTCCGTGAGAACATCGTACAGCGCTTCTGAAAAACTGTTGTCTGTTCCCGCAACGCGGTCTCCTGCCCTGTAGCAGAGTTCGGAGGATGCTCCCGGACTTATGCCTGCCACTGTCTGCATGAGCTTTTTCTCAGGATTCTGTCCCGAGCTGTCCATGGCAGCGAGGAAACTGTCTTTGTCCAGGCTGAAGTATGACATCTTGTTCTGGGAAGGCGGAGCCACGTAAAGCAGACCCGGCAGCGTCTGACGGTACCGGTTTACGTCTCCGGATATCCGCTTGATGCTGTCGATGATCTTTCCTGTGGCGATGTCGGTTAGACATATGTTGCTGTGCTTTCCCATTATTTCGATTATTAGCCTGTGGCTGACAGCAAAGCCCAGTTCATTTGTTGAATCTGTGTCGATTCGGATGATCCTTTCCGAATCAACCTGCTGTATATCCCTTATGCGGGCGCTCTGGAGATGCTTCCGCAGCAGCATGCAGAAGGCGGGCGGGTTCTGGGGATTCAGCCCTTTGTCCCCGATCAGGTATGCTCCCGCATGATTCGTATTTGCAGAAATGTAAAGATACAGCTTTTCTCTGCCGCTGCGAACGTTGAGAATGATCTCATCCTGAGCCGGCTGGTATATTTTATCTATCTTGGCACCGAGAAGCTTTCCCCGGAGCTCGGACACGATGGCCGTTGTGACCATTCCATCAAATGCCATGTGTTCCTCCTTTTAAAATCTGATATTGAAAATATTTTTTTCTGGTAATATAATGAAAAGAGTATGCAATGGAGAGGATAATCTCAAAACATACCCAATATGATACCATATTTCGAGAGAAAAGTAATGATTTTTCCGTAATCAACTGCCTCCGGCAGAAGGAAAAACCGTTATGATCTTGCAGACTTAAATAAACTGCGGTGAGATTGAAAGAAAGGATGTGACCATAATGGTCAGAAGTATGACTGGATTCGGCAGCGGGCAGTTTTCCGACGGCAAGCGGAATATTACCGTTGAGATCAGGTCGGTCAATCACAGATATGCAGACATATCTGTAAAGATGCCACGCAGATATGCTTTCGCTGAGGAAGCAATAAAAAAGGAAATAAGAAAATACGTCCGCAGAGGCAAGCTGGATGTCTCTGTTTCGGTGGAAAATACGACTGATGAGGAAGTTAAGATCAGTATCAATACGGATCTGGCGAAACAGTATGTGGAAAGCCTGACAGACCTGGCAGAGCAGCTCTACATAATGGACAAGCCGTCCCTTCAGTATATCGCATCCCTGCCTGACGTCATGAAAGTGACCACTGCGGTGGAGGATGAGGATGAAGTGAGAAATTCACTTTGCGCAGCAGCAGGAGCGGCAGCGGAAAAGCTGACCGGAATGAGAACCGTTGAAGGTGAAAAACTGGCGGATGATATCCGCAGAAGAGCTGATCTCATCGACAAGATGGCTGCCGAAGTGGAGGAACGTTCTCCGGAAACGGTCAAAGAATATAAGGAACGCCTGGACAAGAGAATTACAGAGCTCATCGGAGGCGCACTTGAGGGACAGGAAGAGCGTATCGTTCTCGAAGCGGCAGTGTTTGCTGACAAGGTCAATGTGACAGAGGAGACGGTACGGCTTCACAGCCACGTGTCACAGCTGAAGAATCTTCTCAGCGATGATGCGGAATGCGACGGTAAAAAACTGGACTTCATCATCCAGGAGATGAACAGGGAAGCCAACACCATAGGCTCAAAGGCCAACGATCTGACTATTACCAACACTGTGCTGGAACTCAAGAGCGAAATTGAGAAAATCAGAGAACAGGTGCAGAATATAGAATAGGGAAGGTGAATCCGTGAATAAAGGAAGACTGTTTGTCATTTCGGGACCTTCCGGTGTGGGCAAGGGAACGATAGTAAAGAAGATACTGGAAACAGAACATCCGGTGGAACTGTCCGTTTCTGCCACGACGAGAGCCCCGAGAGAGGGCGAAGAGGAAGGCAGAGATTATTTCTTCGTGACCAATGAGGAATTTGAAGAAAGGATCGCAAATAAGGGATTTCTGGAATATGCCCACGTGCATGAGCATTATTACGGGACTCCCAAAGTTCCCGTGGAGAAGGCTCTTTCAGAGGGAAAGGATATAATACTGGAAATTGACGTACAGGGCGCCATGCAGGTTAAGGAATCCTTCGACAATGGCGTATATATATTTATCCTTCCGCCGTCCATAGACGTGCTCCGGGACAGGATAATGGGCAGAGGCACCGAGACGGAGCATTCGCTGGAAGTTCGCCTCGGGAAAGCTCTCGAAGAGATAAGATATACGGGAAAGTACGATTACTCCGTGGTGAATGACGATCTTGAAAAAGCAACAGAAGATGTGATCGGCATAATGAGGGCGGAGCATTTCAGGATTTTGGATGCAGAAGAAATAATAGGAAAATACGAAGAGGAGACGAAGTAGAATGTTATATCCATCAATCAATGTACTCAGAACAAAAGTTGACAGCAAGTATACTCTGGTTTCACTGGCAGCCAAGAGAGCCAGAGATCTCATCGACGGAAAGCCGCCTCTTGTGGACATCGGCATTGAAAAGCCGGTATCTGTTGCCACTTCTGAAATTGCAGAGGATCTCATCACATATGAGAGACTCGATGAAAATGAAGATGAGGAAGAACTGGAAGAATCACTGGAAGAAGAGATCAGGGAGAAATTTGCGGAACTCCTCCCTTCTGATGTGGAACATACTGAGGACAGCGCTGAACTGTAGCATTTGACTGCACCGGCGGGATTTTTAGCCATGAGTGAAATGAAAGAAAATAAAAAAAATATAGTTCTCGGGGTAACCGGGGGAATTGCCTGCTATAAAGCTGCGGACCTCACCAGCAGGCTGGTGAAGGATGGCTTCAACGTGGACGTGATTATGACGCCCAATGCATGTAATTTTGTTTCGCCGCTCACATTCCAGACATTATCAAAGAATCAGGTTGTTACAGATACATTTGCAGCGCCGAAGTACTGGGAAGTCGAGCATGTTGCCCTGGCGAAGAAGGCGGATGTCTTTGTAATAGCCCCTGCTACTGCAGATATCATCGGTAAGATCGCCAACGGCATTGCGGATGATATGCTTTCGACCACGGTGATGGCCACCGGAGCCAGGGTCGTGATAGCTCCTGCCATGAACGTGAATATGTATGAAAATGTCATCGTTCAGGAGAATATCGCCAAACTCAGAAGACTGGGATATCTCTTTGTGGAACCGGGTGCCGGCATGCTGGCGTGCGGAGATGTGGGTAAAGGCCGTATGGCTGAGCCTGTTGAGATCGCAGAGTATGTGGCATCTGTGGCGGCAGAGACCGGAGTGAATTCGGAGAAAACCTCTGTGAGAGACCTTGAAGGAAAAAGGATCCTGGTTACAGCAGGTCCCACTGTGGAGGAGATCGATCCGGTCAGATATATCAGCAACAGATCATCCGGGAAGATGGGCTTTTCCGTTGCGGAAGCGGCGCTTGATAGAGGCGCTGTGGTCACTCTGGTGGCAGGACCGGTCAATCTGGAGTGCAGCAGCGGGATAAGACGCATCGACGTGAAGTCCACGGAGGACATGCTGAAAGCCTGTCTCGACAACTTTGACGATACGGATATCGTCATCAAGGCGGCGGCTCCTGCGGATTTCAGGGTTGAGAACAAAGCTGAACACAAGATAAAGAAAACTGACGGGAATCTCTGTCTCAATCTCACGGAAAATCCGGACATCCTCGCAACTCTCGGATCACGGAAGCAGGAGCAGATCATGGTCGGATTTGCCGCTGAGACGAGGGATCTTGAAAAATATGCCCGGGAGAAAATAAAAAAGAAGAATCTCGATATGATCGTGGCAAATAATGTTGCCGCACCCGGCGCAGGATTCGATAAGGATACAAATATCATCACTGTCATACGCAGCGCAGACGGAAGCATGACGGAATATCCGATCATGAGCAAGCGGGCTGCCGCGGATGTAATCCTGGACAATGTACTGGATATTCTGAGATCCAGGTAGATGATGGAAGAATCAGAGCTGACTGCCGGTCAAGCGGCAGCCGGCTCTTTTGTTTCGCTGGATCTGCGTCGGCTGGAGAAATGATATGAAGTACAAGATGATAATATTCGATCTGGATGGCACTCTTCTGAACACACTTGATGACCTGGCGGGAAGCCTGAACTTCGCTCTTGCGGCGGAGGGTTTCGGGAAACGCACTACGGAGGAGGTCAGGTCCTTTGTGGGCAACGGTATACGAAATCTGGTCCGCAGGGGGCTCCCTTCCGATGTGGACGAGGAAACGGCTGAAAGGGTCTTTAACGAGTTCAGAGAGCATTATGCCGCTCATTCCAATGATATGACCGCGCCGTACAGCGGCGTTACAGATATGCTGAAGGAACTTCGGGACAGGGGTTATATTCTCGCACTGATCTCAAACAAGGCGGATTTTGCAGTTCAGGATCTCTGCAGGATCTACTTTCCCGGCTTGTTCCACAGTGCTGCGGGAGAGAAGGAAGGCGTTCGCAGGAAACCTGCTCCGGATGCCATACTTGCATTGCTGGAAAAATACGGACTCGAACCCGGAGAAGTGTGCTATGTCGGGGATTCCGAAGTGGATGTGGAGACTGCGGAGAATGCGGGTACGGATCTGATCGCTGTGGACTGGGGGTTCAGAAATCGTAAGGATCTGGAAGCCCGGGGGGCGGATGTCATTATTTCTTCTCCTGAAGAAATCTTCAGCCTTGTTTAGCATCGGATTGTCCTTGCAGATACTGTGAACATGTGGTAAAATTACTGTAAATTGATACTTTGATTATTTCAAAGAGTGGGAACTGTTCCCGCTCTTTGTTCGTTAATCAGGGGATTTGTCCGGAACTGAGGCTTGAGGCCGGTGACTCCGGGCAGGTCTTCCGGGAGATATTTGGGAGGTATTATGGCCAGGAAAAAAGTTAAGGACATTGTTGCTGACCTGCTCAGGGATATTCTGGAAGCTGAAGGAGTAGTCCTGTTCAATGTGGAATTTGTTAAAGAAGGCAGGGAACACTATCTTCGTGTATTCCTCGACAAGCTTCCGGATGAGAACGGGGAGGAGCAGTTCCTGGATATCGAGACCTGTGAGAGAGTCAGCCGGGCGCTCAGCGACAAGCTGGATGAGGCAGATCCTATCAGTGAAAACTACACTCTGGAGGTGTCTTCTCCGGGCATGGACAGACCGCTGATACACGACGAGGATTTCACGAGGTTCTCGGGCAGCCTGGTGGAAATAAAGTTTTACAAACCATTTAATGGGACAAAGGAACTGACGGCCGAGCTGAAGGGGCTTTCGCCGGACGGAGAAAATGTGATAATCAAGGATGAAAACGAAGAATCTGTTGATATACCTCGATCACAGATATCAAAAATAAATTTGGCAGTAGTATTCTAGAAAGGAGCTTTTGATAAATGAATAAGGAATTTATCGCAGCGGTTGAGGAACTGGAAAAGGAAAAACATATTTCAAAGGAAATGCTCATCGATGCGATCGAATCTGCGCTGGTTTCCGCATATAAGAAAAACTACGGAAACTCTCAGAATGTAAGGGTGAATATCGACAGAATATCAGGAGATATCGATGTTTACATGAGAAAGGAAGTCGTGTCCGACGAGGATGTAATGGATGAATACGGCGAACTTACGCTGGATGAGGCACATGAGATCGATCCTAAGTATCAGATCGGCGATGTGATCGAAGAGCGTATCACGCCAAAGGATTTCGGAAGAATTGCGGCGCAGACGGCAAAGCAGGTTGTGGTTCAGAGGATCCGTGAAGCGGAGAGAGGAATGATCTACAATGAGTTCTCCGGCAGACAGGGCGAGATCGTAACCGGCGTCATTCAGAGAGTCAGCAACGACACTGTCTTTATCAATGTGGGCAAGGCAGAAGGTATACTGGCGGTGAACGAGCAGGTGGCAAACGAATCGTATCCTGTGAATTCCCGAATCAAGGTGTACATCATGGATGTGAAGAACACCACAAAGGGTCCGCAGATCTATCTTTCCAGATCTCATCCGGGACTGGTAAAGAGGCTCTTTGAGCTGGAAGTGCCTGAGATCCGCGAGGGCGTTGTGGAGATCAGAAGCATCGCGCGTGAGGCAGGTTCCAGAACGAAGATCGCTGTCAGCACCACTGATCCTGATGTGGATGCAGTGGGCTCATGTGTCGGCCAGAGGGGTATCCGTGTCCAGGCTGTCGTGGATGAACTCTACGGTGAGAAGATAGACATCATCAATTGGAGCGATCAGCCTGAGGAACTGGTAAAGAGTGCTCTGAGCCCGGCCAAGGCCAAGTATGTATTTATGAATCACGTTGAAAATTCCGCAGTTGTCATCGTTCCTGATTATCAGCTTTCTCTGGCTATCGGAAGAGAGGGACAGAATGTTCGTCTTGCTGCAAAGCTGTGCGGCTGGAAGATCGATATCAAGAACGAGACGCAGTTTGAAGAGGCAGGCGGATTTGAGGCTTTCGAGAGCTTCGAGGTTCCGGCACCGGAGGCTGATGAGGCTGCCGGGGTCGAGGCTGAAGCTGAGGCAGATGTGTTTGAGACGGAAGCCGGGGATGACGGCATCGTATTTGTAGATGATGCTGAAGAAGAGACGCCTGTTGAAGAATAGACGGTGACCTATAATGAAGACCAGGAAGATTCCGATGCGCAGGTGCATCGGTTGCATGGAGTCGAAGGAAAAGAAGGCTCTGGTCAGGATAGTGGCCGATGCGGACGGCGGAGTGCTGCTGGACAGGACCGGCAAAGCCCAGGGAAGAGGGGCATATATCTGCCCGGACCCGGGATGCTTCCGGCTTGCCAGGAAGAAGAAGGCGATTGCCAGAAATCTGGGAATCACTGTATCGGAAAGCGATCTTGACAGACTTTCTGAGGAGTTTGAGACATATGGAGAGAAGTAAGACTGAGTCCCTTCTCGGTTTTGCAAGAAAAGCCGGGAAAGTGGTATCCGGATATCATAAATGTCTCGACATGTTAAAGAAGAACAGAATAAAGCTTATCATTACAGCTGAAGACGTGTCACAGAACACGAAGGATAAATTTTCTCATCTGTGCGAGACCCGCGACATACCTTTTGGGGTGACGGGGACTATCGAGAGCCTTTCGCTGATTACCGGAAATGACGGACGCGGCGTTTACGGCATCACAGATGCAAATTTTGCTCAGGCAATAATAAAGGAGATCAGACATGATAAGGTAGCAGACTGACACAGGAGGTGCGGTAATGGCAATAAGAGTATATGAACTCTCTAAGGAACTGAAGGTTTCAAATAAAGAACTTATTGAAAAAATGACAACATTAGGCATTCAGGTGAAGAGCCACATGAGCGTTCTCACGGATGCTGATACGGCGAAGGTGAGAGGCGCTTATGCGGGAGGCGGCGCGAAGGCGGCTGATGCAAAGGCTGCACAGAGCAAGCCGACGAAGCGCGAGGCAGCTCCGGCAGCAAAGGGCGGAAAGACTGCGGAAAAGCCTGCAGGCAGAGCACCTGAAAAGAAGGCGGCTCCGGCTGCTCATGGCGGAGAAAAGCGTCAGGCGAAGCCTGCAGACAAGCCGCAGGGCGGCCAGAAGCACAGAGCGGATGAGAAAGCCGGTGCTTCCAGGACCGGAGGCCAGCCTTCCAGAAATAACGGCCCTCAGCAGGGCAAAGGCGGAAATGACCGCAGGAGAGACGACAGACAGGGCAGAACTAATGCTGGTAACGGCGGTAAGCAGCGTCAGGAAAACAGAAACAGAGGACACCAGGGACCGGGGGGCAGCAACAATCAGAATGGTCAGAACGGCGGCCAGAACAGAAATGAGCGCCGTGGCGGAAAGAACCAGAAAAACGGACGCAATGACAACGGCCGTTCTTCAGTATTAAATATAGCCAAACCGCAGCACCACACAAAGAAGAAAGATGTCAGAAAAGAACAGCGTAAAGAGGCTGCCAAGCAGGCTGAACTGGAGGCAGAAGCTATTCCTGCAGGCGCTGTGGTAGTAAGTGTACCTATCACGGTGGCGGGTCTCGCTGAACAGATCGATGTATCCACTTCCCAGCTCATCATGACACTTATGAAGATGGGAATCATGGCAAATATCAACCAGAACCTGGACGAGGATATCGTTCAGATCCTCGGTGAAGAACTTGGCAAGCAGATCATTATAGGAGAAGTTGAAGACGAGGCCAGTGAAGAGGGTATCGAGAACTTCGAGGACAAGGAAGAGGATCTCAAGCCTAGACCTCCTATTATTACTGTAATGGGTCACGTTGACCACGGTAAGACTTCCCTGTTGGACAGGATCAGAAATACCAGCGTAACTTCCGGTGAATCCGGCGGTATCACTCAGCACATCGGTGCATCTGAGATAAACTATAACGGTCAGCGCATCGTATTCCTGGATACTCCGGGACATGAGGCGTTTACTGCAATGCGTGCGAGAGGCGCATATGTAACAGATATTGCGGTTCTGGTCGTAGCTGCGGATGACAGCGTTAAGCCTCAGACAATCGAGGCTATCAGCCATGCAAAGGCTGCAAATGTTCCTATTATCGTGGCCATCAATAAGATGGATAAGCCGGGAGCAAATCCGGACCGCGTCAAGAAGGATCTGGCGGATCACAGTGTACTGGTCGAAGACTGGGGCGGTGATGTCATCAGTGTTAACGTATCCGCAAAGACAGGAGACGGTATCGACAATCTGCTGGAAATGATCCTGCTGCAGGCAGAAATGCTGGAACTCAAGGCAAATCCTGCGAGAATGGGTCTGGGTACTGTAGTTGAAGCCAGACTGGACAAGCAGAGAGGACCGGTTGCAACACTGCTGGTACAGAACGGAACTCTGAGAATCGGAAATGCAGTTGTTGCAGGTAACTGTTCCGGCCGTATCAAGGCTATGACAAACTACAAGGGCAAGCCACTCAAGAAGGCGGGTCCGGCAACTGCTGTTGAAATCCTCGGCATGGACGAAGTACCTGAAGCTGGTGACCAGTTCAATGTTGTAAAGTCAGACAAGATAGCAAGAGAGATCGCTGACAAGAGAAAAGAAAAGCAGAGGGAAGAAGTTCTCCAGAAGTCTGCAGGTGTAACGCTGGAACAGCTCTTCAGCCAGATCGAACAGGGCGAGGTCAAGGATCTGAACCTGGTCGTAAAGGCGGATGTACAGGGCTCAGTTGGTGCGCTGGTAACTTCACTGGAAAAGCTCTCCACGGAAAATGTTCAGGTAAAGATCGTTCACACCGGTGTGGGCGCTATCAACGAATCCGACGTCATGCTGGCCAGCACCACAGGCGCTATCATAATCGGATTCAATGTAAGACCGAGCGCGGCTGTAACTGCAGAGGCAAACCGTCAGAACGTGGAAATCAGAACATACAGAGTTATCTACGAGGCTCTCGAAGAAGTCGAGAACGCTATCAAGGGTATGCTGGATCCGGAATTCAAGGAAGAAGTCATCGGATCTGTTGAGGTCAGAGAGACTTTCAAGGTTCCGAATGTGGGAATGATCGCAGGTTCATACGTAATAGACGGCAAAATCGAGAGAAATGCAGAGGTCAGACTCATCCGTGACGGTATTGTCATTCACGAGGGCAAGGTTTCCTCCCTCCGCAGATTCAAAGACGACGTCAAGGAAGTTGCAAAGGGCTTTGAATGCGGTGTAGGCATCGAAGATTACAACGATCTCAAGGTGGGAGATGTCATCGAAGCATTTAAGATGGTCGAAGTAGAACGTAAGTAAAGGGTGAGCGATATGGCAAAGAATCACAGACCTGAAAAGCTCGCAGGAGAGATCCGCCGCATTGTAGGTGAACTCCTCATCAGAGATCTGAAGGATCCACGGCTGCACGAGGGAATGGTCAGCATCACAGAGGTTGAGGTCAGCAATGACGGCAGCTACGCGACGCTATATATTTCGGCACTGAATACGAATACTGATCCGGAAGCTGCAGAATCCTACAGGAAGGGCATCATCGATGCCTTCTCCAGTGCTTCCGGACATATCCGGAAGGAAATCGGAAAGAGAGTCAAGGTTCGCTTTGTACCGGAGCTCAGATTCAAATTCGACACTTCTCTGGACTATGCAGAGCATATGTCTGCTGTTCTGGACCGTCTCAAGGTATCCACCGGAGACGGGGAAGCATCGGCTGATGATGAAGAAAGCCACATGGAAGCGGAACCTGCTGAAGATATCGATGCTCCGGAGGAATATGCAGAGTCAGTCGATGAGGTGAACGTTATGGCTGGAGCAGATGACATATACTTTAAAAATTATGCTGAAAGATATCATTTTTCGCCAAATCCTGATTTTGACTATGACGTGAGACGAGAAGACATGCTGGCAGTCACCAATGAACTTCTCATGGCGGACAGCATTTACATCTTCCCGCATTATGTGGCAGACGGCGATGCCATCGGCTCGGCTTGTGCCATGTGCCGGGTTCTCAGAAAACTCGGAAAGCAGGCGGATATCCTGATGGAAGATGAAACTCCTGACGATCTGCAGTTCATGGACAAAGGCTACATAAAATTTGTTACGGAAGACGAAGAGTTGCCTCAGAGGGATCTTTCACTGGCTGTGGATTGCAGCAATGTGGACAGATTCCCGAAGAGAGAGAAGTTCTTCTTTAAAGCCGGAAAGCGCAACGCCTGCATCGATCATCACACTTCAAATGACAACTTTGCTAACGTGAATCTGGTGGATCCGGGTGCTTCCGCCACTGCAGAGCTTCTCTACGAGCTCTTCAGTTTCATGGGTGTTGAGCTCGACAAGGAAATCGGTGAAGCTTTATATGCCGGCATCGTAACAGATACCGGAAACTTCCAGTATACCAACACCACAAAGAAGACCCATATGATCACGGCGAAGCTCTACGATCTTGGCATAGATACAAAGACGGAGAATATCATTCTCTTCCAGAGCGAGAGAATGGAAAAGCTGAAACTCCATGCAACCATAATGAACAACCTCACATCGTTCTGTGACGGAAGAGCAACCATGGCTTACGTTACGCTGGAAATGTATGAGGCCTGCAATGCCAAGACGTCCGAAAGCGACGGCATGAACGGCAAGCTCAGAGACATCAAAGGCGTCGAGGTTGCTGTGTTCATGAGAGAAAAGACACCTGACGAGGTCAAGGTGGGATTCAGAAGCAAGGACTACTTCGATGTTGCAAAGCTCTGCGAAAGGCTTGGCGGCGGCGGTCATGTCCATGCTGCGGGATGCACAGTCAAAAAAAACATGGAAGAGACAATTCCTTTCATCAGAAAGATGGTGGAGGAAGAAATGGCGAAGTACGACGCTCGTCGCGGAATGAGTGAAGAATAATGGACGGAATTTGCCGGAGGCAAATATCATTAATACAGAAAGGATGCATGAAACAGTGAACGGATTTATCAATCTGCTTAAACCTGCAGGCATGACATCTCACGATGCTGTCAATTCCGTCAGACGCATCATAGGAACAAAGAAAGTCGGACATACCGGGACTTTGGATCCAATGGCATCCGGAGTCCTTCCGATTTGTATAGGGCCGGCTACGAGGGCTGCAGAATATCTCGAGGCAGATGTGAAGAGTTACCGCTGTGAGCTTCAGCTGGGCACGGTGACTGACACCGGAGATATCTGGGGGAATGTCCTGGAACGCAGGCCTGTGCCGGATGACCTGACAGAGGAGGATGTGAGAACTGCTCTTGAATCTATGCGGGGGGAGCAGTCTCAGTATCCGCCGATGTATTCAGCCATAAGAGTTAACGGAAAGAGGCTTTACGAGTATGCCCGGAAGGGTGAAGAAGTAAAGGTTGAACCAAGACGGATTTTTATTTATGATATAAAGGTCGCAGGAGTATTCTATGAGCCGGGTCGTGTCATGTTTGATGTAACCTGCTCAAAGGGAACTTATGTGAGGACTATCTGCACGGATCTGGGCAATGCACTGGGATGCGGAGCGGCAATGTCCTGCCTCATACGTACGGGCAGCGGGCGTTTTGATATTTCCGATTCTGTGACGCTGGAAGAACTGCGGGAAGCTGCATGCAGGGATTCGGGGCTTTCCGGTGACGAAATCATGGCCACCAGGCGTGAAGGCGTAAGCGGCGGAGCTGTTTCGGAAATGATCATGCCTATGGACAGGATGCTCAGCGGATTCGGGAGCATCGTTCTTTCGGATCCGGAGAAAATGAAATATTGCAACGGAGGAAAGATAGCGTTCAGGAATGCGTTGCGCAAGGCAGATAATACTATTGGAGAAGGAAACAGATTCTCGGATCTGTATCTGGTTTACGGAGAGGACGGCGGATTCGTCGGGACAGCCGTGGCAGATGCCGGGAAAAGAATATATACGGTGGGCAAGGTATTTGTAAGATGATAATTTTCAGGAGTTTATCAGAAATTAAAGATATTGACAGAACGGTAGTCGCTCTGGGAAACTTCGATGGCGTTCACATTGGTCATCAGGCACTGATCGACAGAGCGGTGAAGATAGCTCACGAGAAAAATTTGAAGAGTGCCGTGTTCACTTTTTCCAATCATCCCAAGAATGTCCTGTCCCACAGCAATGTTGTGAGGAACATCATCTACGAGGATGAGAAGATGAGGATTCTGGAGAGACTCGGAATCGATTATGTCTTTTCCATGGATTTTGATGAATATATGATGAGCATGAGTCCAGACGAATTTATCGAAAAGCTCATGATCGAGACTTTTCGTGCGGACACTGCTGTCTGTGGATTTAATTTCACCTTTGGCAGCAGGGCGGCAGGGACGGCGGACTATCTCAGAGACTACTGCAGGGATCACGATCTGAATGTGATCGTGGTGGACAGGGTTAATCTTGGCGGATGCGTAGTCAGCAGCACATTGATCCGTCAGCAGATACTCGATGGAAATATGGAGGAAGTTTCCGGTCTTCTTGGCAGGACTTACTCCATAAGAGGAACTGTTGTGAAGGGTAACGCTATCGGAAGAACTATAGGTTTTCCCACCTGCAATATTACCATCGATGAGACTATGGTATCTCCACCGAACGGGGCGTATATAACTCGCTGCAAGGTGGGGGGAGAGGTTTTCAAGAGCATAACTAACGTCGGAAACAAGCCTACCATCGGGACCTACAGCAAGAGTATCGAGACTCACATCTTTGATTTCGACCGGGATATTTACGGAGAACTGATGGAGGTGGAATTCATCAAGATGATCCGTGAGGAGAGAAAGTTCCCGAGTCTGGATGAACTGGCGGCTCAGCTGGACAATGATGTGAAGGTGGCAAAGAGTTACCATGAACGAACTTTGTAAAATTCCGGTTGACAAGGGATTGTGCAGGTAATATACTTTTCTATATGTGCGAGCACATTAATAGTTATTTTGTTCTGTATGCTGCGTCTGACGACACTCCGACGTCTCACCCGGCTTACAGAGAATCAAGCAAAGGAGATTTAAAATGATCGATCAGAAGAAGAAGGCAGAAATCATTGCTGAATATGCAACTCATGCAGGTGACACAGGTTCCCCTGAAGTTCAGATCGCTATCCTGACTTACAGAATTAACGACCTGAACGAACATCTCAGAGTTCATAAGAAGGATCACCACTCCAGAAGAGGTCTTCTGAAGATGGTTGGTGAGAGAAGAAGTATGCTCAATTATCTGAAGGGTAAGGATCTGGAGAGATACAGAGCACTTATCGCACGTCTCGGATTAAGAAAATAATCAATCATTGACATCTCAGCGGAGCTGCTATTTTGGCATGCTCCGCTTTAAGTATTTAAAACTGTCATCTGGCTTTTGACTTGAGAATCCGCTTCACCGGGAGGGCTGATAAACCGGCGGGTCGAATTGTCAAGTCGGATCGGGATGGCAGGACACGTAATTTTCAGAACGGAGGTTATAAGCACATGAAGTTTGAAGATTATCACACTTTCAGAACTGCCATTGGCGGCAGACTTCTTGAAATCGAGATCGGCAAGGTCGCTGAACAGGCTAACGGTGCTGCAGTAGTCAAGTACGGCGATACAGTTGTAAGCGTTACTGCAACATGCTCAAAAGAACCGAGGGATGATATCGATTTCTTCCCGCTGAGCTGCGACTACGAAGAAAGAATGTACGCTGCAGGAAAGATTCCGGGCGGATTTATCAAGAGAGAGGGACGGCCATCCGAAAAAGCGATCCTTTCATCCAGACTGATCGACAGACCGATCAGACCACTGTTCCCGAAGGGCTTCTATAACGATGTAGTAGTTGTTGCTACCGTAATGAGCGTCGATCATGACTGCGAGTCTGATATCGCTGCAATGATCGGCTCTTCCGTGGCACTGTCCATTTCCGACATTCCTTGGGATGGCCCTACAGGATCCGTTCGTGTGGGAAGAGTTGACGGCGAGTATGTAGTAAATCCTACATTCGAACAGAGAGCAGTAAGCGACATGAACCTCACTGTATCCGGAACAAAGGATGCCATCATGATGGTGGAAGCCGGAGCACAGGAAGTTCCTGAAGATGAAGTATTAGACGGCATCATGTTCGCTCACGAAGAGATTAAGAAAATCGTTGAGTTCATCGAAGCTATCACTGCTGAGGTTGGCAAGGAAAAGAGAGCTCTTCCGGCTCACGAAATCCCTGAGGAACTCGAAGCATCCATCAGAGAGTTCGAAACAGCAAGAATGAGAGAGACTATCCAGATTCGTGACAAGGCTGAACGCCAGGATGCGATGGATGCTCTCGAAGCAGAGACAAAGGAAAAATTCCTTGAAGAATATCCTGATAATGCCAAAGACATCGATGATGTTCTCTATAAGGTAAGAAAAGAGCAGATGAGAGATCTCATCCTCACTGAAGGTGTTCGTCCTGACGGCCGTAAGACTACGGATATAAGACCGATCTGGTGTGAAGCGGGCGTGCTGCCGAGGGTACACGGCTCAGGTATCTTCACCAGAGGACAGACTCAGGTACTCTCTGCTGTTGCACTGGGAGGTCTCGGAGAAGCGCAGACTCTTGACGGAATTTCAGAGCAGACAGAAAAGAGATACATCCATCACTATAACTTCCCTGCGTACAGCGTAGGTGAAGCGAGAACATCCAGAAGCCCGGGCAGACGTGAGATCGGTCACGGCGCTCTTGCTGAGAGAGCTCTTTTACCTGTAATTCCTTCAAAGGAAGACTTCCCTTATGCAATCAGAGTGGTATCCGAAGTCCTTTCTTCCAACGGAAGTACTTCACAGGGTTCCGTTTGCGGAAGCACGCTGGCACTTATGGATGCAGGTGTTCCTATCAAAGCTCCGGTATCAGGCATCGCAATGGGCTTGATCAAGGAAGGAGACAGAGTTGCTATCCTCAGTGACATCCAGGGAATGGAAGATTTCCTGGGGGATATGGATTTCAAGGTTGCAGGAACAAGGAAGGGCGTTACTGCTATCCAGATGGATATCAAGATTCACGGTATTTCAAGAGAAATCCTTTCAACTGCATTGAAGCAGGCTCACGAGGGCAGAGAATTCATCCTGCAGCAGATGCTCGATGAGATTCCTGAACCTAGAGCTGAGCTGTCACCATATGCTCCTCGCATCATCAGCATGACAGTTCCTGCTGACAAGATCAGAATCGTAATCGGACCGGGAGGAAAGACGATCAACAAGATCATTTCCGAGACAGGTGCGAAGATCGATATCGATGAGGATGGGAATGTGTTCATTGCCGGACCTAACATGGAAGCTGCAGAGGCGGCAAAGGCACAGGTTGAACTCATCACAGCAGATGCTGAAGTGGGCAAGGTTTATTCCGGCGTCGTTAAGCGCATCATGAACTTCGGTGCATTTATCGAAATTCTTCCGGGCAAGGAAGGCCTGCTCCATATTTCAAAGATGGCAAGACATCGCGTTGAAAAGGTTGAGGACGTGATGAATGTTGACGATCAGGTGGATGTAATCGTCTATGAGATCGACGGACAGGGCAGGATCAACCTGAAGCGCACTGAGCTTCCTGACTGATCTATTCAGAATAAACTATAACTATCAGCCGGGTTTCTTCAGATTCCTGGCTGATTTTATTATGTATACCGTATAGTTTCACACTATTTCTCTGAATCATCATATTCATGTGATATAATACATAAGCATATCACACGGAGGTGTAAAAGTAGTAATGGATGAACTTGAAAAGCAGGTGCTGACAAGCGCCATTATAAATCCTGAAATGGAAGGCAAGGCGCGGGATATCCTGGGCTCTGCAGAGAAACTTCAGAATATTCTCATGATGTACAACTGTGCGATCAGGGAAGTGAAAACAAAGCTTGAAGTCCTCAATGACGAGCTGTCTCTAAAGAACAGCCGCAATCCTATAGAATTCATCAAGACACGTGTAAAGTCACCTATGAGTATTTTGAACAAGCTTCAAAAGAGGGGATTTGAGCTGTCCATCGATTCGCTCATGCAAAATCTGAACGATGTGGCAGGTATAAGAGTAATATGTTCATTTGTTGACGATATATATGATGTGGCGGAGATGCTTACAAAACAGGACGATGTCACTCTTATAGAAACAAAAGATTACATCGATCATCCGAAACCGAACGGATACAGAAGTCTTCACCTGATCATCGAGATACCTGTGTTCTTCTCGGACAGAAAAGCAAATCTGCGGGCTGAGGTTCAGATCCGGACCATCGCTATGGACTTCTGGGCAAGTCTGGAGCATGATCTGAAATATAAAAAAGATGTTCCTGATGTGGATATGATTCAGCGTCAGTTGAAAGAGTGTGCGGATACTATCGCGGAGACTGACCAGAAGATGATGAGTATTCGCGATCAGATAGAAATACTCAGATCAGTTGAACTTATCAAGAACGATCTGCTGGAAAACGGCGAACTGATCGAGAATGTGTGACGGTGAACCATGGCGCAGAAGGCAAAGACAAATGCTCTGAGAGAGCTGGACACGGCGGGGATAACATACAGAGCGATACAATACGACGTTGCGGCTGATGGATTTACCAGCGGTTCTGATATTGCCAGAAAGCAGGGCATGGATCCCGATCAGGTTTTCAAAACCCTGGTTACTTTTGCAGAGAGAGGCAGGCTTTTTGTCTGCGTAATTCCTGTTGACTGCAAGCTTAATCTGAAGAAAGCCGCAGCTCACTTCGGAGTCAAGAGACTGGAGATGCTCCCGACGAAAGATCTGCTTGCGAGTACGGGATATGTGCACGGTGGCTGTTCTCCCATCGGAATGAAGAAATTGTGGCCCACAGTTTTTGACGAAACTGCGGAACTTTTCGATGAAATTTACGTGAGTGGAGGACGTATAGGACTACAGATCGGGATATCTCCCGGAGATCTGGCATCAATGACAAACGGGGATTTTTCGGATATCACAGAATAGATTAAATTCAGCTTTTATCCGGTTGTGTTTTGAATACATTCGTGATAGAATAAGACCGTTACGTGCCGGCGTGATGGAATTGGCAGACGTGCGGGACTCAAAATCCCGTGGTGGCAACACCGTATCGGTTCGACCCCGATCGCCGGCACCATTTTTATTGGAGGTAAAGAGTTAATGAACGAGACTACACTGTATTATCTTGAAATGTTCGTGCCACTTATACTGCTTTTCGGGTTTATGTGGTTTTTCCTTATCAGACCGCAGAGAAAGAAAGATAACGAAGCGAGAAGAATGAGAAGCCAGCTCCAGCCGGGAGATGAGATCGTTACCATAGGTGGCGTGGTAGGAAAGGTTCTCAATGTTAAGGAAGAGTCCATCGTGATCTATTGCGGATCTGACAAGACCAAGATGGAGTTTAAAAAGTGGGCTGTAGCAGAAGTTACTGCCAAGAGCGAAGCGCCTCAGAAGGAAGCAGAGGTTGTTGAAACAGCTGCGGAAGAAGCAGAGGCTGCTCCGAAGAAGAAAGCAAAGAGACTGACACTCAAAGAAGAGGCTGAAGAAAAATAGTTTCTTTGGATTTCAGATAACTGACTATAAAAACCTGTTCCCATCCGAACAGGTTTTTTAATTTTTAACCTTTCCGATTTCTGTGGAAAAACGTCAGAAATGCGAGAAAATAGGCACTTTACTTGACACTCCAACATCGTTAAGGTAAAATACTACTGTTAATCAGCAATAATTTATTAAAGATAAAATTATTTGAAATATTGGAAAAGGAGGATCTTTAAAATGAAGAGAGTAAAGACTATCGCGAAGCCAGTTCTCAAGTCAGCTGCATGCAGCACAGGCTGTGGTGAATGTCAGACTTCTTGCCAGTCTGCTTGCAAGACATCTTGCACTGTAGCCAATCAGAAGTGTGAAAACGACAAGAGAAAATAGTGCGTTTTAAAGGTGCCACAGACGTTCCTGATGTGCCCTGAACGTACGTGGGCTTCTGTGAAGGCCACCGTTCTGGCAGAGAAATGACCGCCATGTGGCAGCTTCTTTTTTTGAAAATAAACTCCGAAACGGCGTTCACAGCTGTTTTGGAAAAGGAGTGGTTGATTGATTCATAAGTATATATTCAAGGATGAGTATATTGTTCTGGATATTAACAGCGGGGCAATTCACATAGTGGATCCGCTCATATACGATATACTCGATTATTGTGACGAATCAGGCAATATTGACGAAAAAGCGGTATTTGATCACCTGGATGGCGATTACAGCCGTGAGGAAATCGCTGATGCCATGTCGGATATCGCGGAGCTGACGGAGCAGGGCATGCTCTTCACGCCGGATACGGTGGTGCCTGACGTCTATGAAAACAAAGAACCTGTGATCAAGGCTATGTGTCTTCATGTGGCACACGATTGCAATCTTGACTGTAAATACTGCTTTGGAGATCAGGGCGCCTTTGAAGGGGTGCGCTGCCTCATGACGCCGGAAATCGGGAAAAGGGCAATTGATTTCCTCATTGAAAATTCCGGACATCGGAGAAACCTTGAAATAGATTTCTTCGGCGGAGAACCGACGATGAACTTTGATGTTGTCAGGGAGGTTGTCAGATACGGAAGAGAAGTGGAAGGCGAACATAATAAAAACATCAGGTTCACCATAACCACAAACTCGGTGCTTCTGGACGACGAAAAGATTGATTATATCAATGAAACAATGGACAATGTCATCCTGAGCATAGACGGAAGACCGGAAGTCAATGACCGGATGAGAAAGACGCGGAACGGTCGCGGCTCCTATGATATCATCGTGCCTAACATGAAGAACTTCGTTAAGAAGCGCGGTGATGCACAGTATTATGTCAGAGGTACTTTCACTAAGTATAACCTTGATTTTTCAGAAGATATCAATCATCTCCTTGAGCTTGGCTTCCGGAATGTATCGGTTGAACCGGTAGTTACAGATTCAAAGTATCCGTATGCGCTGGGAGAAGAAGATATTGAAACGATCGTAAAGGAATATGACAAGCTTTCCGATATGTTCATCGCCAATGCGATGCAGGGAAAGCCGTTCGATTTCTTCCATTTCAAGATCGATCTGGATCAGGGGCCTTGTGTTGTTAAACGTGTGTCGGGCTGCGGCGCCGGCACCGAATATGTGGCAATATCACCGGAGGGCGATATATACCCATGTCATCAGTTTGTTGGAAACCCGATGTTCAAGTTGGGCAACATTACTGATGAAAAATATGAAAACCGCCTGTTTGATACATTCAACAGTGCGCATGTTTATAACAAGCCGGAATGCAGGGAATGCTGGGCCAAATTCTATTGCAGCGGCGGATGTCATTCCAACGCATTTAAGTCCAACGGCGACATCATGAAACCATACAGACTTGGGTGCGAGATGGAAAAGAAACGCGTCGAATGCGCAATCGGCATTCAGGCGTATCTCTCGGATCGATCTGAGGAAGGAGTATAATAAAGGATGAAAACATTTAGGCGTGTAATGGCAGTACTAGTAGTAATAGTACTCGTTGCGGGCTGGTATGTAACGGTGTTCGGTGCCGGCAGCAAGATCGGCAATATCGGCAAGTACATGAAGCTCGGACTTGACCTGCAGGGCGGCGTTTATGTCGTTCTGGAAGCAGACACTGATGCGACAGGCACTGAGCTCGATGAACTCATGTCCCAGACACAGGCAGTTATTGAAAACCGTGTCAATGAACTCGGTCTTTCAAATCCTGTCGTAACCATCGAAAACAAGAACAGGATCAGAGTAGAGCTGCCGGGTGCAGATGATGCAGAAGGCGCTATCGAAACTATCGGCCAGACTGCTCAGCTGCAGTTCATCACAGCAGACGGAAATGTGATCCTGGACGGCGGAAATGTTAAGGATGCCGGATCAGCAATCAATTCCAACGGTGCAGGTTACGTGGTTACACTGGAATTTGACGGTACAGGTGCTGCTGCGTTTGAACAGGCTACACAGGCCATCGTTAACAACGAAATTACTCTCAATGAAAATGTTTCCAGCTTCATGCAGGCAAATTGCATCGGCATTCTGCTGGATAATTCCGTCCTTTCCGCACCTAGAGTAAGCTCTGTCATCAGCGGCGGAAAGTGCGAAATCGAAGGTAACTTTACACAGGAAGAAGCTTCAAATCTGGCTGCTCTCATCAGAGGCGGTGCACTTCCGGTAGACCTGGTCGAAGTAGAGACCAATATTATCGGACCTACACTGGGTATCGATTCTCTCAACGAGAGTTTGATCGCAGCTCTGATCGGTACGCTCCTCGTAATTCTCATGATGCTCATCGCATACAGAGTGATGGGTATAGCAGCAGATATTGCGCTGGTAGCATATGCACTGATCTATGTATGGATTCTCGTTGCCTTCGGTAACGTACTCACACTTCCGGGCATCGCAGGTATGATTCTGTCCGTAGGTATGGCTGTAGATGCAAACGTTATCATCTTTGCCAGAATTAAAGAAGAAATCAGAAAGGGCAAGTCAGTAAGAGTTGCTGCTCACTCCGGTTATAAGAGAGCGCTGATGACTATTATCGACTCCCAGGTAACAACACTGATTGCAGGTGTTGCACTCTACGAATTCGGTTCAGGCGATGTCCGCGGATTCGCACTGACGCTCATGATCGGTATCATTATCAGTATCTTCACTGCAACAGTTGTTACTAACCTGTATCTCATGCTCTTCGCTGAGAACAAGACATTAGGAACAAAGGCTTTATTTGCCTGCTCTGAGAGAGCAGCTGCCTCTGAAGCAGATGCTGCAAAGGAGGTGCTGTAATCATGTCATTCTATGAAAAGCTTAAAAAAGTTGATTTTATGAAGCACAGAAAGCTGTATTATGCAGTAACGTGCATTCTGATCGTTGTCTCCATCGCCGTTGGTCTCGTAAGAGGATACAATTTCGGTATCGACTTTACAGGCGGTACTGTTATCCAGCTGGAAATGGGCGAGACTGTTTCCAAGGATGACGTAAACAGCATCCTTAAAGATAATGGAGTAAATGATGCAACTGTCACATATGCCGGTGAGAACAATACCCAGATCATGATCAAGACAGGTGAGTCTCTTGAAAGCGAAAAGAGAACAGTAGTAGTAGCTGCACTCAAGGATAAGTTCGGCTTCGATGATGACGCTGTTCTTTCTGTAAGCAACATCGGACCTTCTGTAGGACAGACTCTGAGAACATCTGCAGCTAAGGCAATCGCGGTAGCGGTTGTACTCATGCTGATCTATATCGCTGTAAGATTCATGTGGAAGTACGGCATCGCCGCTATTCTGGCACTGCTGAATACACTTCTGCTTGTAATGGGCTTCTACGGAGTGTTCCACATTACCATCAACAGTCCGTTTATCGCTGCTATGCTGACGATCCTCGGTTACGGTATCAACGATACCATCGTTATATTTGACCGTATCAGAGAGAACACGGCGAGTCTCACGAGCAGAAAGAGCCTCTCTTCCGCTGCGTATCTGGTGGATGAGAGTATCAGACAGACAGTCGGTCGTTCTGTCATGACATCACTGACAACGATCGCAGTAATGATCCCTCTGCTCATCTTCTGCGGAAGTACGATCAGATCATTCATTCTGCCGCTGCTGGTAGGTGTAATCGCAAGTACGCTGTCTTCAATTTTCATTGCCACTTCACTCTGGTATGATATCGTTAATCTCACAGATCACGATTCATATGAGGCAAGATCAAAGAAAAAGGCAAAGGAAAAGGTAAAGAGCGGAAACGCTCCTGCAAAGCCTGCAGAAAAGAACACTGAAAAGGATGAGGCTTCAAAGGAAGTTGAAGCTGAAGAAAAAAAGGAAACAGAGGCCCCTGAGGGTGAGGCTGCAAAGGAAGAAAATGAAACTGCTGCAGCTGAAACACAGGAAGAAGAACAAGAACCTGTTTCTGAATAATAAACAACGAGTGTATCTCTTTAAGGCGGCGTATATCTACGTCGCCTTAAGGTGCTTAAATCATTCGTTTAAAAATGTCCATATACACGCAGCGTTACGGCTGCGTGTATAGCCATATTTAAAAGTAATATTGTTTTCAACACTTTTATGACTGTAAGGTAACTATTATGGATGATTTTCTGGAATATCTGAAATCCCTGAACAGGAATTATGACCTCAATTTGATAAAAAGAGCATATCTGACTGCTGAAGAAAAGCATGAAGGCCAAAAGAGAAAATCCGGAGAGCCATATATTATTCATCCGGTGGAAGTTGCAAAGATTCTTGCAGATCTCGGCATGGACGATGAGACCATCGTCGCAGGCCTTCTTCACGATGTGGTGGAAGATACTGACTACACCACTGAGCAGCTGGAGGATGAATTCGGAAAAGAAGTAGAACAGCTGGTTGACGGTGTCACCAAACTGGGTGCCATCGGATTTGAAACGAAAGAAGAGGCACAGGCTGAAACATTACGTAAGATGTTTCTGGCCATGTCCAAGGATATAAGAGTCCTCATAATCAAGCTGGCAGACAGACTGCATAACATGAGGACCATCGACTATATGACTCCCGAGAAGATCCGGGAGAAATCAAAAGAAACTCTTGAAATCTACGCGCCCCTTGCGGATCGTCTGGGTATGTTCAACATGAAATTCGAACTCGAGGATATTGCCCTGAAGCACCTCGAGCCGGAGCTCTATGCTGATCTTACAAGACAGATCAATCAGCGCAAAGTGGAACGCGATGAAAATATAAGAAGAATTATCGCAGAGCTGTCAAAGGTTCTGGATAAAATGAAGATTCACTATGAAATTCAGGGCAGATCCAAGCATTTTTACAGCATTTACAGAAAGATGCGGGATAAGCACAAGCAGCTGGATGAAATATTCGACCTGACGGCTATCAGGATCCTGGTGGATTCGGTGAAGGACTGCTATGGAGTCCTGGGTGTGGTCCATACGATGTGGAGGCCGATACCGGGACGTTTCAAGGACTACATTGCCATGCCAAAGGCAAATCTCTACCAGTCACTTCACACCACTGTGTTCGGCACGGACGGACAGCCGTTCGAGATACAGATCCGTACATTTGACATGCACAAGGTGGCAGAGTATGGTATCGCTGCCCACTGGAAATACAAGGAAGGCATCAAGACCGATCAGGAAGAGGTCAAGCTGGCCTGGCTCAGACAGACACTGGAGTGGAATAAGGATATGGATGATCCGAAGGAGTTCATGGAGACTCTGAAGGTGGATCTGTTCTCCAACCAGGTGTTCGTGTTCACTCCGGGTGGCAAGGTGATCGAGCTGCCTGCAGGTTCCACGCCTATCGATTTCGCATTCAAGATTCACTCGGATGTGGGTGCGAAGTGTATAGGCGCCAAGATAAACGGCAAGATGGTGCCTATAGATCATGTGCTTGAAAACGGCAACATCGTCGAGATAATCACATCTTCGAACAGTAAGGGGCCAAGCATAGACTGGCTCAAGATCGCTAAGAGCAGAAATGCCAAGAATAAGATCCGTCAGTGGCTCAAGAAAGAGAACAAGAGCGAAAATGTGGAAAAGGGCAGAGCCATGCTGGACAGATATATCCATAGAAAAGGATATGATTCCGGTCAGATAGTAAAGCCTCAGCGCCTCAACAAGGTGGCCAAGCAGCTGAGCTACACTTCCACTGAGGATCTGTTCTCTTCAATTGGATACGGTGGTACCGCCCTTTCAAAAGTACTTGATCTTCTCGTCAAATTCTACGACGAAGAGAAACAGGCGGAACAGAAAAAGGCAAAAGAAATCAAGAATTTTGAGCCTAAGAGCCAGTCCGGCGGGCGCAAAAGTCATGAGGAAGGCGGCGGCGTAAAGATAAAGGGCGTAGATAACCTTCTCATAAGACTTTCAAAGTGCTGTAATCCTGTTCCGGGAGATTCGATAATCGGCTTCATCACAAAGGGGAGAGGTGTGTCTGTTCACAGAGCGGACTGCTCGAATATCGTAGCTCTTTCCGAAGAAGAGAAGAACAGATTTATTCAGGTTGAATGGGATCTTGAGGATGAACAGATGTCCTTCGAGACGGAGATCATGGTTCTGGCTGAAGACAGGAAGGGTTTATTCTCCGATCTCTCAAAGATATGCGAAGATATGAACGTTCACATAACAGGAGTAATCGGAAAGAGCAATACTGACAATACTGCAAATATCGCTCTTACGGTTCAGATTTCAAATGTAAACCAGATTGCCTCTCTGATGCGCAGATTCAAGTCCCTCCGGGGTGTCGTAGACGTTCATCGCGGAGGAAACACAGTAAGCAGCTGACAGACAGATAATCTGTTGATAAGGAGCATATATGGATATTAAATTATTTTACACAGGTCCGATGCCGGTGAATACATATCTCTGCGCGGACGAAGAATCCAAGCAGGCTTTCATAGTTGATCCGGGTGCGGTGAGCAAGCCTCTGGAAAGCTATATTGCAGCAAACGAGTACGAGATCAAATACATCGTCCTGACTCACGGACACGGAGATCATATTGGCGGAGTTCTTCATTATAAAGAGCTGTATCCTGAGGCAAAGGTCGTTGCAAATACCAAGGACGATTATCTGTTTCAGGATTCCAGAGAAAACATGGCCGTTCAGTTTGTCGGTTATCCTGTTACTTTCCGCGCAGATATCTATGTTTACGACGGAGATAAGCTGGAAGTGGGTCCTATGGAACTGACGATTCTTGAAACGCCGGGACATACTCCCGGGGGGATCTCTATATTGGTAGGAAATGTGGTATTCTGCGGAGATACTTTATTTGCGGGATCCATTGGAAGAACGGATTTCACCGGAGGCTCATACAGGGATCTCATTAATTCAGTAAAGACCAAGCTCTTCACCCTTCCGGATGACACCTTTGTGCTCCCGGGACATATGAGGCAGACGACTATCGGACATGAAAAGAAATACAACCCGTTCTTTTAAGATAGATCTTAAGGATCATGAAAAAAAATACGAATTGGAAATGCTTATTCGTGAGTTTATAAAACCGGATCTGTTTGTCCTGGAGGACAATGCGGAAGATGCGGATATCTCTCTTCCGGAGGGCGGCATGGACAGAAATGCCGCAAAGCGTTATCTCTATGATGCTCTGGCGGAAGCAACCGGGTACAGACCTGAGTGGGGGACACTCACGGGAGTGAGACCTGCAAAGCTTGCAACCGAGATGTTGTACAGGGACGGACATTCTGAAAAAGAAGTTTTTGACATTTTCCGTAAAGAATATTATGTAAACGAAGAAAAGGCAGAGCTCCTTCAGGAAACCTGTCGTAACCAGAGCTTTATTACTTCAGATCCTGCGGGGGACAAGGTGGCTCTCTATGTGGGCATACCTTTCTGCCCTACACGGTGTCTGTACTGTTCGTTCACCTCAAATCAGGTTGGCGAAGCTGAAATGGAGCGTTATCTGGGTGCTCTGTTCAGTGAGATTCGCGCAGTTGGCAGCAGGGTGAGAGAGTCCGGTGCCGAGATCGAAAGTATTTACTTCGGCGGCGGCACTCCTACATCCTTATCGGCGGAGATGCTTGACAGACTTCTCGGCTCAGTGTGCTCCGAATTTGATACGGAGCATGTACGGGAGTTCTGTGTTGAGGCCGGGAGGCCTGACACCATTACTGCTGAAAAACTCAAAGTCCTGAAGGATCACGGTGTGGACAGAGTCAGCATCAATCCTCAGACTATGAATGCGGAGACATTGGAACTGATCGGAAGAGCACATTCCATCGCGGATGTGTATACTGCTTTTGATCTGGTAAGGGCCAGCGGGATCCCTCATGTAAATACGGATCTGATAGCGGGACTTCCCGGGGAATCTCCTGAGATGTTCTCCAATACGCTGGATCAGATCCTGGATCTCGGACCTGACAACATCACAGTCCACACTCTTGCGGTAAAGAGAAGCTCCAGGCTGCATGAGGCAAATCAGGACTACAATTATGAGACTGATAATAACGTGGGAAACATTGTCTCAGATGCCAGAAACAGACTGACAGATTCGGGTTACAGACCATATTATATGTATCGTCAGAAGCACATGCTCGGGAATTACGAGAATGTTGGATATGCCAGACCCGGCAGTGAATCGGTCTACAACATCAGGATAATGGATGAACACCAGACGATTGTCGCGCTGGGGGCGGGCGGAATCAGCAAGGCGTACTATCCGGAGGAAAACCGGCTGGAACGCGTTCCCAATGTGAGCAATTACAGCATCTATATCGACCGTATAGATGAAATGATAGAAAGAAAAAATCAGAAGCTGTTTCCTTCTTTGGGAAAGCGGCGCTGAAAAATACAGGAAAGGAGGAGCTGCAATGTTGACGAAGGCTCCAAAAGGTACAAAAGACATACTCCCTGAGGCTTCACCGAAGTGGAGATATGTCGAAGAAAAATTCCGTGAAGTATGCCGCAGATATGGGCTTGAAGAGATAAGGACTCCTATATTTGAGCACACTGAACTGTTTCAGAGAGGTGTGGGAGATACCACGGATATCGTTCAGAAGGAAATGTACATCTTCGAAGATCACGCAGGAAGAAGTATTTCATTAAAGCCTGAGGGGACTGCCGGAGTTGTGCGTTCTTATATTGAAAATAAGATCTATGCGGGGACAAAGCCTGCCAAGGTTTATTATGAAACTCCTTGTTTCAGATATGAAAGACCACAGGCCGGAAGACTCAGAGAATTTCACCAGTTCGGAGTGGAGGTTTTCGGCGCATCCAGCATGATGGCTGACGCCGAGGTAATAACTCTGGCTATGGATTTTCTGAAATCAGTGGGCGTCGGCGGCCTTGAGCTGCGCATAAACAGTATAGGCTGTCCTGAGTGCCGTTCAAATTACAGAAAGGCGCTGCAGGATTACCTGAGGCCACATTTTGATGAACTCTGCGAGGACTGCAAGGGCAGATTCGAGAGAAATCCTATGAGAATCATAGATTGCAAGGTACCTCGCTGCGGCGAGATTGCAAAGGATGCTCCGAGGATGCTGGACTATCTCTGCGAGGATTGCAGCAGTTCATTTGAAGAGCTGAAGAGCAATCTGAAGGCCAGCGGTGTTGAGTTCACTGTGGATCCGGGAATAGTCAGGGGACTTGACTATTATACGAAGACGGCCTTTGAGATCGTCACCAACACCATAGGTGCGCAGGGAACTGTCTGCGGCGGCGGGAGATATGACAATCTCGTTGAGGAACTGGACGGCCCTGCAACGCCGGGTATCGGCTTCGGCCTCGGCATCGAGAGACTTCTCATAGTCATGGAGGCTACCGGTGCATATCTTCCGGATGCGGAAAAGACAGATGTGTTCATTGCATTTATAGGAGATGCGGCAAAGGCTGAAGCTCAGAAGCTGGCCCGGAAGCTGAGAAATGAAGGGCTTCGCGTCATGCTCGACGTGGCGGAACGCAATGTGAAGGGGCAGTTCAAGTATTCCGACAGAGTGAATTCGCGCTTCACGGCGACCATCGGAGATGATGAACTTGCATCCGGATGCGTCAGCCTGAAGAATATGGAAACCGGTGAACAGAAGCTGGTCAGTGAAGTTGACATTCCTTCGGTTGTCAGAGGATAACACAGAATTCAGAGCGGCATCAAATCCGGTGCCGTTTCAGAAAATAAATCAGATTCAGGAGATGGTATTTAGAATGGAAAAAGTCTGGAAGAGGACAGATTACTGCGGAGATCTCAGAGCGAGTGACGCAGGAAGAGAAGTTGTATTAAACGGATGGGTAAGCAAGAAGAGAAATCTCGGAGGTCTCATCTTCTGCGATCTCAGAGACCGGGCAGGCATTGCCCAGGTGGTCTTCAACGATGAGCTTGAAAAGAGCATTTTTGAAGCTGCAGACCGGCTTAAGAGCGAATATGTCGTAAGCGTCAGGGGCAGGGTCGTAGAGAGAGAATCAAAGAACCCGAACCTTCCTACGGGAGATGTTGAAGTCATAGTTGAGGACTTCAGAATCTATTCCGAAGCGGAAACTCCGCCTATCTACGTGAAGGATGACGATAACGTAGATGAGAATCTCAGATTGAAGTACAGATTCCTCGACCTCAGAAAGCCAAAAATGCAGAAAAATCTTCTCTTCAGGAGCAAGGTTGCAAATTGCACAAGAAACTTCCTCGCTGATGAGGGATTTATTGAAATAGAGACGCCGACACTCATAAAGCCGACACCGGAGGGCGCAAGAGATTATGTCATTCCGAGCAGAGTCAACAGCGGCAGATTCTATGCACTTCCTCAGTCACCGCAGCTCTTCAAGCAGATTCTCATGGTGAGCGGCGTAGACAGGTATTACCAGATCGCAAGATGCTACAGAGATGAGGATCTGAGAGCTGACAGACAGCCCGAATTCACTCAGATCGACATGGAAATGTCATTCGTTGAGCCCGAGGATGTGATGGAAGTTCAGGAGCGGTTCATGAAGAAGCTCTTCAAAGATATGCTGGACAGGGATATTCAGATTCCTTTCATGCGCATTCCTTTTGATGAAGCAATGGAACGTTTCGGAAGCGACAAGCCGGATACACGTGTGGGCTTCGAACTCACAGAACTGGCTGATATCGTAGCTGACCTCGGATTCAAGGTATTTTCGGATGCCATCGAAAACGGCGGACGCGTCAAGGCTATTAATATAAAAGGCGCTGCCGACAAGTACAGCCGCAAGCAGATCGACAAGCTTCAGGAATCCATAAAGCCTTACGGCGCAAAGGGCCTCGCGTGGTTGAAGATGACGGAAGAAGGACTTACTTCACCGATCGCAAAATTCTTTGATGAAGAACATGCATCGAAGCTGATCGAAAGAATGAACGCGGAGAATGGAGATCTCATTCTTATCGTTGCAGATAAGGCAAAGGTGGTTTTCGATTCTCTGGGATTCCTCAGAAGAGATATCGCGGGTCAGCTGGGTCTGTTGGATGATGAGCAGTTCAATTTCCTCTGGGTAACAGATTTCCCTATGTTTGAATACAGCGAGGAAGAGGGAAGATTCCAGGCAATGCATCATCCGTTCACATGCCCTAAGGATGAAGATCTGGACAAGATCGAATCAGATCCTGCAAATGTCAAGGCTAAGGCCTACGATATAGTACTCAACGGTGTTGAAGTAGGCGGCGGCAGTATCAGAATCCACGACACAAAGCTTCAGGCGAGAATGTTGAAGGCTCTCGGCATCACAGATGAAGAGGCTGAAGAGAAATTCGGATTCCTGCTGGATGCACTGAAGTACGGTGCACCGCCTCACGGTGGCCTGGCATACGGCATGGACAGACTGGTTATGCTCATGCTCGGTGAATCCAGTATCAGGGAAGTTATCGCATTCCCTAAGAACCAGAACGCACAGTGCCTCATGAGCGGAGCACCGGGCAAGATAGACGATGTTCAGCTTGAAGAGCTTTCTATTGATGTGGTTTTAAATAAGCAGGAAGAATAATGAAAATCGGAATTTTCGGCGGGAGTTTTGATCCGGTTCATATGGGACATCTCGTTCTGGCTGAGCACGTACGTGAGGGAGCCGGTCTCGATAGTCTGATCCTGATGCCGGCATGGAAATCGCCGTTTAAAGTTGGAAACGGCGGAGCCTCCGGGATCGACAGACTGGAAATGACGCGGCTGGCAGCTGCGGATAATGAAAGAATAAGCGTCTCTTCATATGAAGTGGATCTCGGGAAGGTGTCGTATACGGTGGATACTCTGCGGGAACTCAGGAAGGACTATCGTCCGGAGGACAAGCTCTATTTCATCCTGGGCGGTGATTCGTTCCTGACACTGGAAAAGTGGGCAGGAGCCGATGAACTGCTGTCGGAGTACGGATTTGCTGTGGGCAGACGTCCCGGCTCAGGTGACGGTGAACTGCAGGAATGTGCGGAACGTCTCCGTTCAAAGTACGGAACAGAAGTTATAATGACAGATGTCCCTCAGTTGGATATATCCTCAACCGATATCAGGGAACGGGTCAAAGAGGGCAGGGATATCCGATATCTCGTCCCCCGCAGCGTCGAAGATTATATCAGGGAGCATGGTCTTTACAGAGACTGAACATGGTTAGGAGCTACACTACATGGATAAAGAATTCAGACAGAAATTAGATGATTATGTAAAAGTCCGGCTTACGGAAAAACGTTATGCACATACTCAGGGCGTGGTGGAGACTGCAGTTGGACTCGCCAGACAGTATGGAATTGACGAAGACAAGGCAGATATGGCTGCGCTCTTTCACGATGCCTGCAAGAACCTGGACATCGAGGAGATGAACATGCTGGTGGAGTATTATGAGATCGGCGATGTTTATATCGACAAGCCACAGCTGGCACACAGTAAGCTTGCCGCAGCAATCCTTAAAGACAAGTTTGGTGTCGTGGATGAGGATGTTCTCAATGCAGTGAGTTTCCATACCACCGGACGCGAAGGCATGTCCCTGCTGGAGAAGATCATCTATGTGGCGGATGCGACAGAGCCAAACAGGACATATAAGGACGCAAAACGTCTGAACAGACTCGCTTATTCAGATCTGGACATGGCATGCTATGAAGTTGCCAAATACAGTCTTGAAATTCTGGATAACTCGGGTAAATACATCGATCAGGATACGGTGAGAGCCTTCAAGTATTTTGAAGGTATCGTACATTCCCAGTCCTTTGAAAACAGCAGAACCTTTGCCACTTATATCGCAAAAGTCCTGGAGGAGAAGAAGGGCGAGGATGTCATCGTTCTGGATATATCAGAGCAGTCTTCGTTCGCAGACTACTTCGTCATTGCTACAGGTGGTTCTCTGCGTCAGTTAAATGCGCTTGCAGATGAGATCGATGACAAAGCATCGGCTTCTAATCGTCAGGTTAGAGCCATTGAAGGCAGAAACGGTTCCGGATGGGTACTTGTGGACTTCGGAGACGTTGTTGTAAATTTATTCACTGATGACAAACGCGACAAGTACAATCTGGAAAAGATCTGGAGTGATTGTGAGAGCGTTGACTGGGAGGCAGAAGTAAGATAATGTCAGAGAGATATGATTTCCGTGAGATTGAGCAGAAATGGCAGAAGTACTGGGCGGAAAAGGACCTTTTCAAGACAGTCGAAGATGATTCAAAAGAAAAATACTACGTGCTGGAGATGTTCCCTTATCCGTCCGGCAAGCTTCATATGGGGCATGTGAGAAACTACTCCATCGGCGATGTCACAGCCAGATACATGAAGATGAAGGGCTACAATGTACTTCATCCGATGGGCTGGGATTCCTTTGGTCTTCCTGCTGAGAATGCGGCTATCAAGAATGGAATCAGACCGGACATCTGGACCCATGACAATATTGCGGAAATGAAGGAACAGCTTAAATCTCTGGGTCTGAGCTACGATTGGGACAGAGAAGTAGCTACCTGCAAGGAAGATTACTACAAGTGGATGCAGTGGATCTTCATTCAGTTCTACAATAAGGGTCTTGCATACAAGAAAGAGAATGCAGTAAACTGGTGCCCGTCATGCCAGACCGTACTCGCAAACGAGCAGGTGGTAAACGGAAAGTGCGAACGCTGCAAGACTCCTGTGGGCAAGAAGGACCTTTCCCAGTGGTATCTCAAGATTACAGACTATGCCCAGAGACTTCTCGATGATCTGGACAAACTGCCGGGCTGGCCGGAGAAGGTCAAGCTGATGCAGAAGAACTGGATCGGACGCAGCACCGGCGCAGAAGTTCAGTTTGAGATCGAGGGCTTTGATAAAAAGCTTGACATTTATACCACGAGACCTGATACCATATTCGGCGTAACCTGCATGATCCTTGCACCGGAGCATCCTTTTGTAAAGGAACTGGTAACGGAAGATCATAAGGCTGACGTGGATGCTTTCATGGACAAACTCCAGTATCTCTCGGATATCGACAGAAGCGCGACAACTCTGGAAAAAGAGGGATGCTTCCTTGGAAGATATGCCATTAATCCACTCAACGGTGACAGAGTTCCTATTTACATTGCAAATTATGTAATGATGGACTACGGCACCGGCGCTATCATGGTAGTTCCTGCCCATGACCAGAGAGACTTCGAGTTTGCCACCAAGTACGGCATCAAGATCGTTCCTGTCATTCAGCCGGAGGATCCTGAAATCGATGTCAACAACCTGAAGGCTGCTTTTGCCGCAGAAGGCACTATGATCAATTCAGGTGAGTTTGACGGAATGAACAATAAAGACGCCATCGAAAAGATCATTCAGTATATGGATGAAAAAGGCATCGGCAAGAGCTCTGTGAACTTCAGGCTCCGTGACTGGCTCATCTCAAGACAGAGATACTGGGGAACACCGATTCCTATGATCTGGTGCGACGACTGCGGCTGGTCTCCTGTAAACGAAGAGGATCTTCCGGTTCTCCTTCCGAAGGATGTGGAGTTCACAGGCAAGGGTCAGTCTCCGCTCACAACAAGCAAGACATTTGGAAAGTGCACATGCCCTAAGTGCGGAAAGCCTGCGTCACGTGAGATGGATACTATGGATACATTCCTTGATTCCTCGTGGTATTTCCTCAGATATACAGATGCGAGAAATGAAGAGGCTGCCTTCGATGCAAAGAAGGCAAACTACTGGATGCCTGTTGACCAGTATGTAGGCGGCGTTGAACACGCAATCCTGCATCTGCTCTATGCCAGATTCTTCACAAAGGTCCTCCATGACCTGGGTCTGGTAGAGGCTGATGAACCGTTCACCAACCTGCTCACTCAGGGCATGGTTCTCAAGGACGGTTCAAAGATGTCCAAATCAGTCGGAAATATCGTAAGTCCGCAGGAGATCATAGAAAAATACGGCTCTGATACAGCAAGACTCTTCATCCTGTTCGCAGCACCGCCTGAAAGAGATCTGGACTGGTCCGATACAGGCGTGGAAGGAAGCTACAAGTTCCTGAACAGGATATGGCGTCTGGTTGGCGAGATTATTGAAAAGAGAGATGCGTCCGTCAAGCCGGAAGTAGTTTCCGGAGATGACAAGCAGCTGAACTTCCAGCTCAATGCGACGACAAAGAGAGTTTCAGACAGCCTTTCCAAGGGCCGCTTCAGCTTTAACACAGCTATAAGCGCGATCATGGAACTCGTAAATGAAATGTACAGATATAAGGAAACGGAGAATGCCAATTACTCACTTCTGTTCGATGCGGCTGAGAGAATGGTATTACTCCTGTCACCGTTTACGCCGCACATCTGTGAAGAGATGTGGCAGCAGCTGGGTCATGAGACTTCAGCATATCTCGAAAGCTGGCCGGAGTATGACGAAAGCGCATTGCTTCAGGATACGGTGGAAATCGTTGTACAGCTTAACGGCAGGGTGAAGATGAAGGCAAATGTTGCCAGTGGAATCTCCGCGGACGAACAGAAGGAGACTGTGCTTGCCGAAGACGGCGTCAAGGCACTGATCGGCGACAAGAGCATCGTCAAAGTTGTTTCTGTACCTGAAAGACTGGTAAATATAGTAGTGAAATAGCGGGAGCATGCTCCCGCTGAGAGTTCCCCGCATTGCGGGGATAAACATCTGTCATGAAGACAGGTGTGATCGGAGGCAAATTTGAGAAACAGAGATTACAGAAGACGGAGAAAGAGATCATCTGAGGACGAAAGCATAAAGGTGATACCTCTCGGCGGCCTGAATGAGATCGGAAAGAATATGACGGCTTTTCAGTACAATGACGAGATTCTCCTTGTTGACTGTGGAATGACATTCCCAAGTGACGAAATGTACGGAATTGATGTCGTCATCCCGGATATGACATTCGTAGCTGAGAACAGGGAAAAGCTGAAGGGCCTGATGGTAACCCATGGACATGAGGACCACATCGGCGGTATCCCGTACCTTTTAAAGAAAATAGGGAGCATCCCTATATACGGCACGCCGCTCACATGCGGCCTCATTCAGAACAAACTGAAGGAGCACGGGCTAAAAGCAGATCTGAGAGTAATAAAAGCGGGTGACAGAGTCGTTGTTGGCAGCTTCAACGTGGAAGCACTTCAGATGACGCATTCTATCGCTGATGCGGTGGGATTTGCAATCGATACGCCTGCAGGGACGATCTTCCACACCGGTGACTTTAAGATCGATTATACGCCATTAAAGGGCGAGCCTATTGATTTTCACAGGCTTGCAGAGCTGGGAAGAAAGGGTGTACTGCTGCTCATGGCTGACAGTACCAACGCTCACAGAAAGGGCTATACCCCTTCGGAACAGACAGTGGTAGCAACCCTTGAAAACCTGTTTGCAACAGCAAAGGGAAGGATGATCATCGCAACATTTGCGTCAAACGTAAACAGGATTCAGAAGGTCATCGAGATCGCGGCTCAGCACAAGAGAAAGGTAGCCGTTTCCGGAAGGAGCATGGTTAATATCATCGAGATCTCAACAGAATTGGGTTATCTCGATATTCCTGAGGGAACGCTTATCGATATCAATAAGATAAAGAACTATAAGGACAGCGAAATCGTGCTCATAACCACGGGAAGCCAGGGCGAGCCGATGTCTGCTCTGACAAGGATGGCATCAAACGATCACCGCTCCGTTCAGATAAAACCGGGGGACATGGTAGTGCTTTCTTCAAGTCCTATTCCCGGTAACGAGAAGATGATAACGGATGTGATCAACAAGCTCCTCATGAAAGGGGCGAAGGTGGTTAACTCATCCATTGCGGATATACACGTATCGGGACATCCGTGCCAGGAGGAGCTCAAACTGATCCACAGTCTCCTCAGACCGAAGTTCTTTGTCCCGGTTCACGGAGAATACAAGCATCTGAATGAACATGCAAGGATTGCGGAATCCATAGGAACGCCGCATGAAAATATTTTTATACTAAAGAACGGCAGTGTCCTGAATCTCTCTGCAGATCACGCTGAGGTTGCCAAGGAAGAGGTTACAGCCGGAAAGGTGCTCGTGGACGGCCTGGGCGTTGGCGACGTGGGCAATATAGTTCTCAGAGACAGAAAGCTGCTTTCAGAGAGCGGTCTGATCCTGGTTGTCGCTGCCATAGAGAAGGGATCCGGTTTCCTTGTTTCCGGACCGGAAATCCTTTCCAGAGGTTTCGTTTACGTAAGGGAATCCGAGGAGCTTATTACATCTGCGAGGGAGATCGTGAGAGACGTGATAAACCACTGTCAGGAGAAGGGTCTCAGAGACTGGGCCGCTATGAAGAATGCCATCAGGGATGAACTCAGAACTTTCATTTATGAAACAACGAAGCGCAGTCCTATCATTCTTCCTATACTCCTTGAGGTTTAAGAGAAGGCAGGCTTAATAAATGGAACAGGAAAAATCAGCGCTGGTGATCAAAAGACTGAATTCTGTCAGAGCGGGTATGAAGAAGGCCGGTGCAGACATCTTTATAGTCAACAAGGCTGAGAACAAACAGTATCTCACCACGTTCAGACCGGATGACAATACAGTTATCATCACGCCGGAAAGGAATTATCTTCTGACGGATTTCCGCTATATCGAAGCAGCTTCGGATCACCTCACTCCTGAATATGAGATAATCGAAACCAGAACCGGATACGGGGTCTTTGACTTCATCGCGGATCTTCTTGCTGACGGAACAGGGAAATCTGTGGGTATAGAAAAGGAAACCGTGAGCTGGTCGTATGCCCAGGAACTCAGCAGGAGAATACCCAAAGCTGAATTCGTCGCATTCGACGGGCTGGTGGAGAACATCCGCCGTATCAAAGATGAGGTGGAGCTGTCCTATATCAGAGAGGCTGAACACATTGGAGATCAGGCATTTTCATACATATTGGGTGAGATCCGTCCCGGCGTGTCAGAACGTGAGATAGCTCTGAAACTGGAAATGAAAATGAGAGAGTTGGGAGCAGAGGGACTGTCCTTTCCGACAATAGCTGTTTCAGGAGCCAGAACATCCCTGCCTCACGGGGAGCCGACGGACAAACTTATTGAAAACGGCGATCTGCTCACTATGGATTTCGGCTGCCGATACAACGGATATTGCTCTGATATGACGAGAACTGTGGGAATCGGTCATCTGGATGAGGAGCAGAAGAAAATCTATGAGATAGTGCTCCGTGCGCAGAAGACAACCTGCGAAGCCATCCATGCGGGAATGACCGGACGGGAAATCGATGCCGTTGCAAGAGATATCATCACTGCAGAGGGATATGGCGAGTATTTCGGTCACAGCCTCGGACACGGAGTTGGTCTGGAAATACATGAGGCGCCTACGGCAAGTTCGAGAAATGAAGATATATTCAGGCCCAATATGCTCATAACCATCGAACCGGGAATATATCTCCCCAAAAAATTCGGTGTGAGGATAGAGGACTTGTCCATCGTGAGGGATTCTGATATAATCATTCTGTCTGAATCCGAGAAGGAACTGATCATCCTCTGATCAGGATGAAATAATTAAAGATATTAATGGAGGAATAAAATATGGTAACTGCAAGTGATTTTAGAAAAGGCAAGACATTCGTTATGAATGGCGAGCCTCATGTTGTACTTGATTTTCAGCATGTAAAGCCGGGCAAGGGCGCTGCTTTTGTAAGAACAAAGTACAGAAACATTCTCACAGGAGCAACTCGTGAAGAGGCTTTCAACCCTAATGATAAATTTGAGGATGCTATCATCGAAACCAAGCAGATGACATATCTGTACAATGACGGTGAGCTCTACTATTTCATGGATCAGGAGAGCTATGATCAGATTCCGCTCACATACGATGATGTAGAAGATGCTATCAAGTATCTGAGAGAGAATGATGATGCGACCATCAGATTCTATGATGGTAAGGCATTCCAGGTAGAAGCTCCTAACTTCGTTAACCTGAAGGTTATCGAGACTGAACCGGGTGTAAAGGGCGACACAGCTACCAACGTTACCAAGGCTGCAACAGTAGAGACAGGTGCAGTTATTCAGGTTCCTATCTTCATCAATGAGGGAGAACTCATTCAGATCGATACAAGAACAGGTGAGTACCTCGGAAGAGCCAAGGAAGACAAATAAAAAACGGCAATCCGATATTCAGGGGCACGGTCGCTACTTAAGTACCGACGTGCCCTTTTAGTTTGAAC
>JAIKWW010000106.1 GCA_024684465.1 Clostridia bacterium
TGACAAGGAACCATATCACAGTTTCGGATCTGTGTACCTGCTGCAACAGCGATCTGCTGTGGTCGCACCGTGCCACCGGAGGAAAGCGGGGCGGCCTGGCGGCTTTTCTGGTTCTCAATAAATAGTCCGAATGGGACAAAATAAAATCTTGCGTCGGGGAGAAGTGGTTAGTATAATCTAACTATAGTAGTTAGTATATTCTAACCACGATAAAGGAGATTTTATTTATGTCAGATCACGTTTTTATCCAGTATTGTTCACCGACCCTGGCAGGGCTCAAAACGGGCAACATGTTCACTGTGGATTATGTTTCCAGAAAAAAGCTTAATGATGAACTGAGCGAGCTCAACGAGCGCTTTCGCCCAAAGGGCTTGAGGATCGTACTTCTCCGTTTCGGACGCTGCCGGGCGCTGGTTTATCTGTACCGGCCGGGAGCTCTGACGGAGGACATGCGTGACAGCCGGGCGGCTGCAATTTTACGGGATATGGGATATACGCCTGAAAATGTGAATCGCTGTGTGGCAAAGCTGGCAGCAAAGATGCGGAAGACAGAATGTTCTTCCGAGTTTCCCCACGAGGTGGGTCTGTTTCTGGGTTATCCGCCGGAGGACGTGAAGGGATTCATGGAAAACGGGGGAGAGTGCTGCAAAGATGTGGGATTCTGGAAGGTTTACGGCGACGAGGATGCCGCCAGGAACAAGTTCAGGAGATTCCGCAGATGTCAGGTTGTCTACAGAGAGCAGTTTAACAGGGGGAAGAGCCTGGATCAGCTCATAGTGTCCGACAGAAGAAAGGCGAAGTGACGGATCTGCAGGGAGGTGTTTCCGGTGAGATACACTTTGAACAGAAAAATCGCAGTGATTTCTTCAGCTGTACGTCATCTGTCTGAAATTGAACGCAAGATACAGAGCAAACGGAGAAAACGAGATCGTGATAACGAAAGAAAGGATTGAAGGACATGTCTAAGGTAGCAGTAGTATTCTGGAGTGCAACAGGTAACACGGAGGCTATGGCAAATGCAGTTGCAGACGGCGCAAAGGGAGCAGGGGCAGATGTAGAACTGATCACTGCCAGGGATTTTGACGCTGACAGGCTGGGTGATTATGATGCCGTGGCATTCGGCTGCCCTGCTATGGGAGACGAAGTGCTTGAAGAAGATGAGTTTGAGCCTATGTTCGAGTCTGTGGAAGGCGCGCTGAGCGGAAAGAAAGTTGCGCTTTTCGGTTCGTATGACTGGGGTGACGGTCAGTGGATGAGAGACTGGGTTGAAAGGACGAAGGGCAAGGGCGCTGCTCTTGTGGATGACGGACTCATCGTAAATAATACTCCGGATGACGAGGGAATCGCTCTGTGCAAGGCACAGGGAGCAAGACTCGCGTAATCGGAAGTTGTGAAAGAATCTGCTGTGTTGAATATAGTGGGACAGATTGTCCTGTGTGGAATCTGAATTACAGATAAAGCGGGGAATGATCGGACTGCCGGCTGAGAGAGATCAGCCGGCAGTTTTTTATATTATTCGTCTTTCCGGCTCTATTAGCTGCAGGGACGAAACTCAGGGCTTAAGCTGCGGAATAAGAGTTCTTTTCGGAATCCCTGCGGGGACCTATGAAAAGGCCGGAACGGATCAGTCTCCGGCGCAGCACCGGGCCGGCTGCAGCTACTGCGATTATCTTCACCAGATCCACCACCAGGAACGGTACGACGGTAGCTGCCAGGGCCGCTTCAATGGACACGCCGGCAGAGAATGAGTACCAGAGGGTTCCCAGGGTCGCGGAGGCCAGCTTGCTCAGGTACATACCTGCAGCGCAGACTGCGGGCTTCTCCCACCATTTATCGATGAAGAAGCCCGCTATTAATGCCATGGGAAAGAATCCCACCAGAAAACCTCCTGTGGGGCCCACCACCTTCTGGAATCCTCCGCTGAAGCCGGAAAATACCGGAAGTCCAACCGTGCCCAGCAGGAAGTAGATGAGATACGCAGCCAGACCTCTCTTCGTGCCCAGTACGTAGAGGGACAGGAAGATGATCATGTTCTGGAGGGATATGGGGATGGGGCCTATGGGAATGGACACGGGGCCCAGTATGCAGAGCACTGCTGCCATGAGTGCTGTTTCGGTGAGCGCCAGGGTTCCGGAACTGTTTTTTGTCTGATTCATGATGATATATTCTCCTTATTCCGGATTCCGCACCGGATCTGTGAAAGTCCGGTGCCGGTTTCCGGGGTTATGACTTACGACAATGCGGGACGGAGTGTGAATCCGAGCTGATCGAACATCTCCCGGTCGGCTGCTGTGCCGTTTCCCGGCGTGGTGAGCATGTCTCCTGTGATGGCTGCGTTTGCTCCGGCCCGGAAGAGATCTGCTCCGTTGTCTGGGAAGCGGAAACGCCCTGCGGCTATGCGGATCTGAGCCTCCGGGGAGGTGTAGCGGAAGATCGCAACGGTGCGGAGCACGTCCTCATTTGAAATCACCGGAAGATTCTCCAGAGGAGTACCCTTCACGGGGATCAGCGCATTGATGGGAATGGATCTGACGTGAAGCTCTGCTATGGTGAGAGCCATGTCGATGCGGTCATCCCAGTCTTCACCCATGCCTATGATCCCTCCGCAGCAGATCTCCATGCCTGCGGCAACGGTGCGGCGGATCTCCCGGATCTTGTCCTCGAAGCTGTGAGTGGTACAGATGTTGGGGAAGTGACGTCTTGAGGTCTCGATGTTGCAGTGCACCATGGTGACACCTGCCTCCTTCATGCGCTGCAGTGCCTCGTCGGTGAGTTCCCCGTGGGATGCGCAGAGTTTCATGTCGGGGTGCTTTTTATGGATGGCGGCATAGGCTTCCACTGCCCGGTCCAGATCCCGTCCCTTTATGGTCTTGCCGGCGGTGACTATGGAATAGCGGTCGACACCGAGTTTTTCGTACTTGTCGCAGTCAGACATTATGAGGTGCTGCTCCAGGAAAGGGTATTCGCTGATGCCGGTCCTGTTGTGACCGGACTGGGCGCAGAACTTGCAGTCCTCGCTGCAGCGCCCGCTCCTGCCGTTGATGATGGAGCACAGATCTGCCTTTTCGCCGCAGAGCTCCCGCCGTATGAGGTCGGCGCCCTCCATGAGTTCATCCAGACTGCAGGCTGTCATTTCTCTGCATACCTCCGCTGTCTCTATGCGGTGGCCGCGGACTATCTTCTCGGCCAGTTCCATCATGTTCATTTCTCAAAACCTCCGGTAAAATTGTCAATCAAAATCGGTAACATGGTTAACATTATAATACCACAGGGAGAATTGTCAACCTGAAACCCGCGAGAAAGTTGACAACTCACACAAACGAAAAAAGTTTATTTCCCGTAATGGAAATTTACCGTAATAATTATCGCAAAAATTATTATGCAAAAAATTATAATATGCATTGACTTGAATTGTATGCAGTGTTACTATGAACAAGAAATTTTTTTCAAATTCATATTTTAACGAAGAAGTTTTCAGAAAATGGATGAAGGGTGATCCCGTCTCCAGCCGAAGGAGTAATACTCTCAGGCTCCCGCAAGGGTGATGACTGAAAACGGAGTAACTCTGGAGAACCCCATTACATCCAGTAATGGGTGCCGAAGGTGCAAACGCTGAAAAGCGCTAATCTCTCAGGCAAAAGGACAGGGGCACGCATCTGCTTAACGGCAGAATTTTTTGTGGACGCGATCCGTTCAAGGGCGGCGCGTACGCTGCGCTTATCTTCAGATAACATTGAGCGCCGGTTTTTTTCTTATCCCACCGGTGTGTTTCTCCGTTTCCTACAGTCCTCATATTGACGAATTATCCAAACGTAATGAGGAGGAGAATAATGTTACTTTCCATTGTACAGACTATCAACTCGTATCTGTCTGACTACGTGCTGATCATTCTGCTGCTTGGCGGCGGATTGTGGTTCACGGTGAGGACAAAGTTTGTCCAGGTTCGTTTTTTCGGACAGGGCATGCGCCGTACCTTCGGCAACCTGAGCCTGAACGGCCACAAGCATGATGCAGGTATGACATCTTTCCAGGCCCTGGCCACAGCTATCGCGGCACAGGTAGGTACAGGCAACATCATCGGTGCTTCCGGCGCGATACTGACAGGCGGTCCCGGCGCGATCTTCTGGATGTGGGTCATCGCATTCTTCGGTATGGCCACTATCTACGCAGAGGCGGTGCTGGCTCAGAAGACCCGCAGGAAGGCTGAAGACGGCCAGATCCTCGGCGGACCGGTTTACTATATCACAACAGCATTCAAGGGCGGCTTCGGCAAGTTCATGGCAGGCTTTTTCGCAGTGGCCATCACAGTGGCCCTGGGCTTTTTCGGAACCATGGTTCAGGCAAATTCCATCGGTTCCACATTCCAGAACGCATTCGGCGCACCTTCCTGGATCGTGGGAATCGTGCTGGTGGTACTCTGCGGTGTCATCTTCCTGGGCGGCATGAAGCGTCTGGCAGGCGTAACGGAAAAGGTGGTTCCTGTCATGGCGGCACTCTTCCTGCTGGGCGGCCTTCTGGTTCTCGTCATGAGGATCGCATATCTGCCTGAGACCTTCGCGCTCATCTTCAAGTATGCATTCGCTCCACAGTCCATCATCGGCGGCGGATTCGGCATGGCTCTGAAGACTGCGATCTCACAGGGCGCAAAGAGAGGCCTGTTCTCCAATGAAGCAGGTATGGGTTCCACGCCGCACGCTCACGCGCAGGCCATCGTAAAGGATCCCCACGATCAGGGCGTGGTTGCCATGATCGGCGTATTCATCGACACATTCGTAGTGCTCACCATGAATGCTCTGGTAATTATTTCCACACTTTACACACATGACGGGATCCTGGCAAACGGCGTCATCCCTGAGGGACTTGACAAGACCAACCTGGCTCAGACCGCATTCGGCTCCGTCTTCGGAGAGACCTTCGGCTCCATCTTCGTGGCAGTGTGCCTGTTCTTCTTCGCATTCTCCACGATCCTGAGCTGGAACATGTTCGGCAAGATCAACGTGATCTACATGTTCGGCCAGAAGGCTGTGAAGTTCTACATGGTCGGCGCCCTGGTGTTCGTATTCCTGGGAACACTGGCTTCCAACGACCTGGTATGGGAACTCTCCGACATGTTCAACCAGCTGATGGTAATCCCGAACATCATCGCTCTCTTCGTGCTCACCGGAATGGTTGCGGCGAGTGCCAACGCAGTTCGCAAGATCTCCGCAGACGGCGAGACAGAATCAGTAGAAGAGAAATAGTATCAATGAATAATGCTCCGGCCCTGCATCCTGCGCGGCCGGAAACAGCTGAGGCTCCGCTCCGGACGAACTCCCGGCGGAGCCTCTTTTGACAGCAGAGACGCAAACTGTTATAATGGCCGGGTTACAGGCTCCGGCCATTTTCGAGATCGACCGATCCTGCGAAATTGTTTTGCAGTTGCAAAGGCAGGTATTTTATGGATATTTCGCTTATACACTTTCTCATAGTTTGTCCCATGACCTTTCTTGCAGGCTTCGTGGATGCCGTGGCAGGGGGAGGCGGACTCTTTTCACTGCCGGGCTTTCTTCTCACCGGTCTTCCGGTACACACTGCCATCGCCACAAACAAGATGAGCTCCAGCATGGGAACAGCCATTTCCACCATAAAGTACGCCAGAGCGGGCTACGTTAAGTGGAAACTGGCTCTGACCACCGTGATCTTTGCATTTGCCGGTTCCTGGGTGGGAGCACGACTCCTTCTGGTCATAAGCGATAATATCGTAAAGGGCATGCTGCTGGTGGTGCTCCCTCTGACAGGTTTCTATGTCACCAGGGCAAAACTTGCCGGTGACGGGACCGGAGATGTGCTGAACGGGAGAACATATGCAGTGAGCTGCATCATGGCATTCCTCATCGGGATCTATGACGGATTCTACGGACCGGGAACGGGAACATTCCTGCTGCTGGCGCTCACCGGTGCGGCACATCTCAAAGTGAGCACTGCAAACGGCGTGACGAAAGTGATCAATCTCACCACCAACCTCGCGGCGCTGACGGTTTTTCTGCTCCATGGCAAGGTGCTGCTTCTTCTGGGTATCGTCGGCGGGATAGCCAACATGCTGGGCAATTACGCAGGCGCCGAGTATTTCAGGCGCAGGGGCGCAGCCTCGGTAAAACCGGTGCTGGTGCTGGTCCTGACCATATTTTTCGTAAAGACTCTCAGTGAGGTTTTAAATTTTTAAAAATCTCACTGAGATTTTTGTTGACAAAATACATTTGATAAAATATAATTTGACCATAGATAAAATTAAGCGCAAAGACAGAGAACATTGCACGAAGCACGAAGCACTTGCCGATAACCGGCAAGCTGAAGTTATAAGTTATGAATTGGATGAAAGATGAAAAAAGAGAATTGAAAGGAGTTCTGAAATGAAAATTTACGATTATACAGTACCTGCAGCAGACGGCAGAGAAATCTCTCTGAAGGACTACGAAGGAAAGGTTATGATCATTGTCAACACGGCGACAGGCTGCGGTTTCACGCCTCACTATGAGCCTCTGGAACAGATGTATCACGATCTTCATGACAAGGGCCTGGAGATCATCGATATCCCTTGCAATCAGTTCGCAGGCCAGACACCGGGCAGTGACGAGGAGATCCACGAGTTCTGCCAGCTCCATTACAACACGACCTTCCCC
>JAIKWW010000113.1 GCA_024684465.1 Clostridia bacterium
ACGAGCGGAGCTATGGATGAGACGGTGGTTCCCGAGGGGGACCTCTTCGTACTGGGAGATAACCGTGCAGTCAGCGTGGACAGCAGATCTCCGGAAGTGGGTTTCGTGGAATCCGAGAGAGTTGTGGGAAAGGCTGTGCTGAGGCTCTTCCCGTTCAGCCAGATCGGCGGCGTATACGGCAACTACGTGGACAGCACAGCTGAGAGCGGAAATTAGCAGAGGGGCGTGATCGGAATGGGACGGAAACTTGTGGCTTCGAATAAAAAAGCCCGTCACGATTATTTTATAGATGAGACCTTCGAGGCGGGTCTGGTGCTGACGGGTACCGAGATAAAGTCCATCCGGAAGGGCAGAGTGAACCTGAAGGAGAGCTACGCCAAGGTGGACCACGGGGAAGTGTTCGTCTACAGTATGAATATAAGCCCTTACGAGCAGGGCAATATCTACAATGTGGATCCCATGCGGGAGAGAAAGCTTCTGCTGAACCGCAGGGAGATCGCGAAGATAGAAAGGGCGCTGAGCCAGGACGGTTATACGCTGATCCCGCTGGGCATGTACCTGAATGAAAAGGGATACGCAAAGCTGGATATCGGACTTGCCAGAGGTAAAAAGCTCTATGACAAGCGCCACGACATAGCAAAGAGGGACGCGGACCGGAAGATCGACAGGGTTATGAAGTCCAGAAACAGGTAGGAACTGCGGGAGCATTCATTCGAAAGGGTGGATGCTCTTTTTCATACGATTGTATAATATTTGTATGTATATAGAACACATCTATACATCTTTCGTATAAAGAAAACTTTTAGATGTTTCGTATACTTTGAGATAGACAAGTATGCATGTTTTGAAATCGGGGTTCGGGCGGATATGGGGTACAATATAGGCTTTGAATCCAAAAATACAATTTTGACGGGAAAATATTGATGTGGGTTCAATGAATGGTGCTATAATAGTACGTAATATTTTTCACTGGCCTGCAGTGGAGAATCGGACAGGCAGTTCGTCCGGTCCGTGGCTGTTCCGGTGGGCGGTGCGGCAGGGCCGTTATCATTAATATAAAGGAGATCAACAATGAAAATTTCAGACAAAGTCGAATCAATGCAGTTTTCACCGATCAGACGCTTCAATCCAATGGGATTCAAAGCTGAAGCTGACGGAAAGAAAGTTTACCACCTGAACATCGGCCAGCCGGATGTGGAGACTCCGTCCGTATTTATGGATGCCATCCGCGAATATGACAAGAAGGTCATCGCATACGCTGAGTCCGGCGGCATCAACGATCTTCGCGATGCTGTCGTGGATTATTTCAAGGGCTATGACATCGACTTTGGACGTGACGATATCATGGTTACCACAGGCGGTTCCGAAGCGCTGAACATGACATTCCTCACGATCCTCAACGAGGGTGACGAGGTTCTCATCGCTGAACCGTTCTATACAAATTACCACACATTCATCACTGCTGCAGGCGGCAAGGTGGTTCCTATCACAACAAAGGCTGAGGAAGGTTACCACTATGCAAAGAGAGATCAGATCGAGGCTTGCATCACACCGAAGACAAAGGCTATCGTGTGCATCAACCCGGGCAACCCGACAGGTACAGTGCTGACTCTGGACGAGATGAAGCTCATCGGCGAGATCGCAAAGGAGCACGATCTCTGGATCATCGCTGACGAAGTTTACAGAGAGTTCGTTTACGACGACAGAAAGCTGGCTTCCTTCGGCATGCTGCCTGAGTTCGCTGACAGAGTTGTCATCATCGACTCCGTTTCAAAGAGATATTCCGCTTGCGGAGCGCGGATCGGATTTGCCATCAGCAAGAATCAGGATTTCTGCCAGGGCCTCATGAAGATCGCTCAGGGCAGACTCTGCGTTTCCACTGTTGACCAGGTTGGTTCCGCTGCCCTCTTCAGACTGCCGAAGTCCTACTATGACGAGGTGAAGGCTGAGTACAACGGCAGAAGAGACGTGGTTTACGAGGAACTGATGAAGATTCCGGGAGTTGTGTGCCAGAAGCCTGGCGGCGCATTCTATCTGACTGCGAAGCTGCCGGTTGATGATGTGGAGGACTTCCTGGTGTTCCTGCTCACAGAGTTCGAGGACAACGGCGAGACTGTGATGTTCGCGCCGGCTGCAGGTTTCTACGCAACTCCTGGTCTGGGCAAGGACGAGATGCGTATCGCGTACGTCCTGAACAAGGAGGATATGCGCCGCGGTACCGAGCTCATCAAGCTGGGCATCGAGGCTTATAACAAGAAGCTGGGCAAGTAAGAGCAAGTAATGACGGGCGAAACGCCGGATGATCGCAATCCGGGGCGTTTCGCCCGTTTTGCTTTTTTCGGGATGCTGTTGCCCGGAGGGCTGGGAATATTACTGATGACAATCCGGAATGAAATCAAATCGTCATTATTATTATCCTGAAAATGGGGTATAATAATAATGCAGCGCGCAGGGGCGTGCTGCTCCGCAGAATTGCGGTCCCTTATGGGGGTGTACTGGTTTCGACGGGGGTGTTGAAGCCGGAGAAGCGAGCCGTAGTCTCCCAGTCTACGTTAAAAAGGGAACTTAAAATTAAACGCTAAAGATACAAAATTAGCAGTCGCTGCCTAAATTGCAGCATTTGTCGGTCCGTGCCCACCCACAGGCGCGGGTTGCCGGCATAATATATGTGGGAAACCGTACGTTTAATCCTGTGTGCGTGCGGGGCTTTACAGGATAGCTGAGGATCGAGTCTGCTGACGGACGCCTTCCGAAGCGAAATCCAAATCATCAGCTGCGCTCGGAGAAGCTCCGGGGGATGTGCTTTCGGACATGGGTTCGATTCCCATCACCTTCACCAGAAAAAAAGATTCGCCGCAGGCGGGTCTTTTTTTTTCTCTGTTATTTTGCTACTTCAGATTCATCGTAGGAGAAGCCTGCCGCCTCTTTGCTCCAGTCGCTGTAAACTCTGTCAGCGCCGGTTCCCTTGTAGGCTCTGACCTTGATCAGGAAGTCGAAGTAATCCTGAGCGCTTGCAACATATGAGCTGTCAGTGGTCTCAATGATCTCTGGTTCGCTGAAAGTCTCGTCAGAATAGAATTTGCTCTGTACGGAAACCTCATAACCGTCGGCGCCTTCGATCTTGTCCCATTCAAAATACGTCTCCATGGCATCCTCGCCAGGTCTCGTCACCCCGTCCTTCACAGCCGGTACGGCGAGTTTTACGTCAGCCGGAGCGCCTGCACCTTTGTCAGCGCCCGGTTCAACTTCTGCAGAAACAGCCGGTTCAGCCGCAGCACTGCTGCTCGTGCTCCCGTTGTCGGCAACCTTATTTCCACAACCTGCCATTCCAACAACCATCACCGCTATCAACGCAGCAATTCCTAATTTCTTCATGTTCGTATCCTTTCTTAATTTCACCAATACAAGTAAATCCGGAAACGGCTTCAGCTGCTTCGGAAGCTCATAGAGCCTGTCATCTCCGGCATTTCGGCAGGATTGATCTGCCCGGAATTATCATACACCATCTATAATCGGCTAAAAACATAAAATTATAAATATAACAGCTTAAATAATCTGAAGCTATATAAAAATCAACCGATTAGAATGTGTGTGTATTTTTTGGCTCATTTTTTCTAAAAATAAGGCTTTTTACTTATTATTCCTCACATACTGCCGATAGAAAAGAGTGTAGAACAATTGTTGGCGCGCTTACTTTCGCTATTATCAACTTGTAAATAATTGAAAAGTGAGCTGTTTGACGAATGTCATAAAGTAGATAGGATGGTATAGGTGAAAATGGTGAAATGGTTTCATAATTTGAAGATGGGAGTGAAAATCTCCCTGGTGGTATGTCTGGTTCT
>JAIKWW010000120.1 GCA_024684465.1 Clostridia bacterium
AAAATACATATATTGCTATAAAAGGGAGTATTATACATACTATTAAAAGGGTATTACTATTTTAGTAATTTGAGTATAAAACTTTTGTTTCGGTATATGTTTTGTATGCTATTGTTTGTCAGAACGTATTAATTAAATTTGAATTTATATCGCATGCTCAATAATTTTCAATATAATTTTCTTTGATGTTATCTATAATTCACGTTTTATACTTTCAATCGAAAAATTTGAAAATTTCCAGTTATTATTTCTCATTTTTGGGATATATTCTCACTCAATCCTAGAAAATTTCATCCGAAAAATATAAAAATTTGAGCCTCTAATTTCCCCTGAAACAAAATCGGGTATACAGCTGGTCAAGCAATTACATAAAGTGGCTTAGAACTAAAAATAGAGCGTATTAGCTGTTTTTTGGCATAAAAACAGTACGTACTACGGAAAATTCAGAGGGAGCATGTACTTTTGATCTGAATTTATTAAAAATGAACATCAATCAAGAGAACTTTACGCTAATCAATTAGATCATGCAGCAGGCTAAAAGAGGAAACAGAAAAACGAGGCAGAATTCTGTTCCAGGTCATAATAAGCTGGAGAAGCAGGAAGACCTTCAGGAGCTCCGATCGGCAAAAAATGAGGCAGGCTGCGGAGTAAATGAGAAAACTGATCAACAGGCCGGAGTAGGACAAAACAAAAGACAGCGAAGGGATAAGAACCGGGAGCACGTTGGAATTAAAGGGATCCAGGAGAATATCGCAGAAGAAGAAAACAATGACATAATATTAAAAAGTTAAATTCTGCAAAAAATGAATTAAGTAAAAATCAAAAAATCAAAAAGTCAGATTTTTACAGAAATATAAATTCTAAAAACTACAAAATGTCTTTACATATTGAAATTACATGGGTTTTGAAAAGGGAGCATGCTTTAGGATTTAGATTTTAAAAAACTTAAAGTAAAATAGAAATACTGTTTTTATAAAAAATGAAAAAAACAGAAATTGAAATTTGATAAAAAGATGCTCCCCTGGTCAAAAAAATGGAAATACAAAAAAAATCGCACCGCAGGAAAACCTGATCAGTCCTCTCCCAACTGGAAACTGATCAAAAAATTATCCACAGAAATTCGGAATTATTTGCATACACAACAAAGATGCAACGAAACTTGAAAGATTAAAAAACCAGAATCCACACCCTTTAAAAATATTGAAAATTCAACCATTTTTAAATATTAATCCAAATCAGAATACTGTCTGTTTCTTCCAATTATGGGGTAAAATGCTACAAAAAAGTCCGGGTTATTTCATCGGAACAAGTCAGACCGATCATCGATAACATGAACAAAATCTTATGTAAAATCAAGGCTTTCCGGATGTAGGAAAAATAACTTCGTTTATGCAATCATAATTACCAAATCCCCGAAACCAACAATTCCAAAGGTGGCATCGGTTCAATCAAATGATAGTTACTGTAAATCTGAGAAAATGATCGGAATTATATAAAAGATATAACTATTCTCCCTGTGGGTAACCTGGCAGGATGCTCCCAAAAGGAGCTAAAAGGCCTGTGGAAAAGTGAAAATGTGGACAAATAAAGACAAAATCTAGGAAATAAGAGTGGCTGATCATCGATCAAATTAATCTGATTAATCATGAACAAAACATAATAAAGAGAAGTAATAGATGGAAAAAAATGCTACAAAAAAGTAAAAGACCCCTCAAAAAAGGGGTCGAATCGACTAAAGTGGCTGTTTTTCAGGGGTTCCGGGTTTTCTCGGATAGGTTTTCGGTGTATTTTTTACCTTTTTGATGTACAAAATCCTGTGGATAAGTCCATATTTCTCCATTCCGGAATCTTCGATGCTTTCAGCTTTACCACCCAAAAGAAATATGGCACTCCTGGCATCTGCGAGCTCTGCCTCAGCTTCAGGACCCTTATATGCTGCCAGATAGCCTTCTTTACGAATAAACGGAAGGCAATACTCAGAGAGAACACTGAGTCTGGAGACCGCCCTGGAAACGCAGAAATCAAAGGCTTCCCGGTATTCCTTCTTACGCGCCATCTCCTCTGCTCTGCCGTGAACAGCAGTGACATTGGTGACATTCAGGGACTGAAGGATATCATCTATGATCCTGATTCTCTTATTAAGCGAATCCGCCAGGATAAAATGCTTATCCGGTGAGACTATAGCCAGGGGAAGCCCAGGAAAACCGGCACCTGTCCCTATATCCACAACGCTGCCGGCATCTTTGAAACGCTGATCACTGACGCAGCAGAGAGAATCGATAAAATGCTTTACAACAAATTCGTCCCTGTCTTTTATTGCAGTCAGGTTGACCTTCTCATTCCAGTCCAGAACCAAATCCATATATGTTGAAAATTTCACGAGGATGTCCGTAGAAGCTGTTACCCCAAGGGAATTCAACGCCTCGGCCAGAACATCCATCTGCTTGATATTATTCATTTTCAGTATCCTTATTGCTGCGACTGTGACGCATCTTCTCCAGATAAATCAGAAGTACATTGATGTCTGCGGGATTAATTCCCGAGATACGGGACGCCTGACCCACCGAAACAGGCCTGAACCGGGAAAGCTTTTCCCTTGCCTCGATCCTGAGGCCCTCAAGGCTGTCATAATCCAGATCCTCCGGAAGCTTCCTGTCCTCCATACGCTTAAATCGCTCTATCTGCAGCTCCTGTTTATTCAAATATCCTTCATATTTGAGTTTCACGTGAACCTGAGTCCGGCTATGATACGGAATCTCAAGACGTTCAGGATCCACCTGTGCCAGATTATCATAAGTGACCTCAGCCCTCTTCAAAAGGTCAGCGAGATACGTACCCTCGCTCACAGGAGCACTGCCGATGGATTCAAGCCACGGATTCAGCACATCCGCAGAGACCTTGGTGCTCCGCAGCCTCTTAATCTCAGCTTCAGTAGCTTCCCTGACCTCCAGATATCTCTCATAGCGCTCACGTGAAGCCAGTCCGATATCATAAGCCTTCTGTGTAAGTCTGTCAGCAGCATTGTCCTGTCTCAGAATCAATCTGTACTCCGCTCTGGATGTCATCATACGGTAAGGTTCATTGGTACCCTTAGTGACAAGATCGTCGATGAGAACGCCGATATAAGCCTCAGATCGATCCAGGATAAGGGGATCCCTGCCCTGTATCTTCAGAGCGGCATTTATTCCCGCCATGAGGCCCTGAGCAGCAGCCTCCTCATAACCGGAACTGCCGTTGGTCTGCCCGGCAAAATAGAGTCCCCTTATTATCTTGCTCTCGAGTGTAGCATTGAGATCCAGCGAATCTATGCAGTCATATTCTATAGCATATGCAGGACGCATGATCACAGCATTTTCCAGTCCAGGTATCGAGCGGTAAAAAGCAGTCTGCACATCCTCCGGAAGACTGGAAGACATGCCCTGGATGTACATTTCATCGGTATTCTCACCCTCCGGTTCGATAAAGAGCTGATGTCTGCTCCTGTCCGGGAACCTGTCGATCTTAGTCTCGATGGATGGGCAGTACCTGGGCCCAACACCCACGATCTCACCGGTATAAAGCCCGGAGCGGTGAAAATTATTGCGAATGATCTCGTGAGTGGTCTCGTTGGTATATGTGAGCCAGCAATCCACCTTATTCTCCGCAAAATCTATATCGTTCATGAAAGACATGGGAACAACGTGATCGTCACCGTGCTGAACTATCATCTTGTCAAAATCCAGGCTCTTCCTGTCGATACGGGCCGGAGTACCGGTTTTAAAACGCCTGAGAGGAATCCCGAGCCTCTTCAGACTGTCGGAAAGCTCCACAGAGGCAGCCATCCCGTTAGGTCCACCGGTGTAAGCAGCCTCCCCGATAAAGATCCTGCCACGGAGAAACGTTCCGGTAGCAATGATCACTGCTTTCGCAGTATAAACCCCTCCGGTCCTGGTAACGATGCCGGTAACAGCTCCATCCTCAACCAAAAGATCCACAACCTCAGCCTGTTTGATCTCGAGATTTGCCTGTCTCTCGAGAGTCCTCTTCATCTCTTCATGATATCTGCTCTTGTCAGCCTGAACCCTGAGAGAGTGAACAGCAGGTCCCTTCGCAGTGTTCAGCATACGACTCTGGAGAAAAGTCTTGTCAGCATTGACACCCATCTCCCCTCCGAGAGCATCGATCTCCCGGACGAGATGACCCTTGCCCGTTCCTCCGATAGAAGGATTGCAGGGCATCATGGCGATCGCCTCCAGTGTAATGGAGAACATGGCCGTCTTAAGCCCCATGCGGGCAGGCGCAAGAGCCGCCTCACATCCGGCATGCCCGGCTCCCACAACGATCACGTCAAAGGAACCCATAGGATATCTTTCCATAAATACACCTCTATTTTCCAAGGCAGAACCGAGAGAAGACCTCAGTGATGATGTCCTCACTCACCGCCTCACCTGTAATTTCACCAAGCAGATGCCACGCCGAACGAATGTCGGTCTCAGCAAAATCGAGAGCCTCTCCCCCCCTGAGCATGGAAGAAGCTTCATCAAGATAGACGAGAGCCTGCCTCAGAAGTTCCGCATGTCTCACGTTAGTCACCAGCTCGTCATTTTCCAAAGAAACCTCACCGCTGTAAACAAAGCTCCGGATGGTATCAATAAGAACATCCCGCCCTTCACCCGAGAAGGCGGACAACCTGACAATATGAGAAATCCCGGTCTCTGACCTGACCAGATCCTCCTCGCTTCGAAGCATATCATCATCAGAAATATCTATCTTGTTTAACACCGCAACGGTATGATCAGAAGAATATTGCTTTAATATTTCCATATCCTCCCGGGAAATTCCAGCTGCAGAATCCGTCATTACTATGATAACATCAGCGGTATCTGCAGAATCCCTGCTCCGCTCGATTCCTATTTTTTCTATGATATCATCAGTCTCCCTGATACCGGCGGTATCCGTGAGAATTACAGGAATCCCGCCCACAGTGGCATATTCCTGAATAGTATCTCTTGTGGTGCCCGGAATATCGGTGACGATAGCTCTGTCCTGATTTAGTATCAGATTTAAAAGGGATGATTTTCCGACATTGGGACGTCCCACAATGGATAATCTGAGCCCATCCCTGAGGATCCTGCCGGTGGAAGCCGAATCCGCCAGCCTGGCAACTGCATTCCTGATGACAGAGACCCTTTTGATAAGATCCGGATATTCAAGTTCCTCCAGATCCTCCTCAGGATACTCGATATGAGCAATTATATCTGAATCCAGATCTGCGAGGTCCTTTCTGATGGAGGAAATCCTCCCGGAAAGTCTGCCCTGAAGCTGGGAAACAGCAGCATCCAGTCCCCTGTCTGACCTGGCTCTGATAATGTCGATCACAGCTTCAGCCTCTGCAAGGTCAAGTCTGCCATTGAGGAACGCTCTCTTGGTAAATTCGCCCCTGTCTGCCATGACAGCACCGTGAGCCAGCACAAGCTGAAGAATCTTTCTCAAAGAAACCATGCTTCCGTGGCACTGGATCTCAACCACATCCTCCCCTGTATAGGAATGAGGAGCCTGCATGTATACCACCATTGCCTCGTCGATCACAGAGCCGTTATCATCTACGATATTTCCGTATGTGAGCATCCTGTTGTCAAGTTTTTCAACAGACCTGCCGGAGGGCAGCCTGAAGATCCGAAGAACTGTGTCACATGCTTCAGAACCGCTTATGCGGATTATGCCGATACCCCCTTCACCGGGCGCAGTGGCTATTGCAGTAATGGTATCTTCCATGATAAAACCTCTCAATAATAAAAATAAGTCCGGGAGAACTGATCCCCGGACTCATTATACATCATAAAACCGCACTGATATGTATAAATCAGACGATACACCGGTACCCGGGAAAGATTAACGTCTTCCTCCCCTTACGTACTCGATGATGACTCTTCTGTTAGGCTCTACGCCCTCACTTCTCGTCGTAACTCTCGGGTTGGACTGAAGAGTTGAGTGGATAACCTTTCTCTCGTAAGGATTCATCGGCTCCAGTTTGACATTTCTGCCGTTTCTCACACACTTGTCAGCAAGTCTGCGGGCAAGATTCTGAAGAGTCTTTTCTCTCTTTTCTCTGTAGCTCTCCGCATTGATAACAACTCTGAGATGATCTTCTCTGTTCTTGTTTTCAACGATGCTTGCCAGATACTGGATCGCATCCAGAGTCTGACCTCTCTTGCCGATGAGAGGACCAACGTCCTTACCGGAAAGGTTGACATAGAGAACTCCGTCCAGGATGGAACCGTCAGCGTTGATGGAAAGTTCCATATCCTGAGCAATCTTGTGAACAAAAGCAATAGCAGGTTCATCGCCGGAAGCTGCTGTCACAGCATCACCTTCAGCTACAGTGAACTTGGTATTCATGAGACTTGAAGTCTTAGGAGCCTTATCCTCATCAGCTGCAGGTCTTTCGGCATCGAAACGCTTTTCAGGTTTTCTGCTGTTTCTGTTATTTCTCTTTTCAGGTCTGTCGCCATACTTTGGCTGATCGTTCCTGCGCTCGAATCGTTCTGTCTTTTCAGTTTTCTCCGGAGCTGCAGCAGCCTTTTCAAATGACTTTGCAGGTTTCTCGGAAACCGGCTTTTCAACGGCTTTTACTTCCTTTACAGGAGCTTCCGCTTTTTTCTTCTCGACTCTTACCTTGGCAAGCTTCTTGTTAAAGAGGCCAAGAAAACCCTTAGATGGTTCCTCGAGAACAGTATAAGTCACTTCATCTCTGGACAGCTTCAGATCTTTAAGGGCAAGTTCGATGGCTGATTCTACGTCATCGCCCCATTTTTCTACATAATCTGCCATATTTACGTGATTTCCTCCGTATTAATACAGGTTGTTATTCAATTTCGCCCAGACGTTCTTCCTTGATGATCTTGTTAGGTCTTCTCATAACAAAAATCTGGAAGATCTGGAATATATTGCTCACTACCCAGTACAGTGAGATGCCGGCCGGCATGGAACGAGCCATCCATACGATCATGATCGGCATAAAGTACTGCATCATCTTCATGGAGCTTGCAGTCGGGTTATTGGAATTGTTCTGTCCCGAGATCAATGTAGTGAGTTTCATAGAAATGAATGTCGCCACACCGGCCAGGATAGGAAATACCCAGAGATCCGGCTGACCCAGGTCGGTAACCCAGAAGAAAGATTCATGAACAGCGAGAATCATGCTGTCATCAGCAATGTACTCAAGCGGGTTTCTGAGAAGTCCGAAGAGACCCCAGATAACAGGCAGCTGAATGAGAAGAGGAAGACATCCCATGGCAGGATTTATCTTGTGCTCGGAATAGAGTTCCTGCATAGCTTCATTCATTTTAGCCGCATCGCCCTTGTACTTTTCCTGAATTTCCTTAACCAAAGGTTGAACTTCCATCATACGACGGCTGCTCTTGAGCTGAGCCGCATACAGCGGCATGATGATGATTCTGATGATCAGGGTGAAAACGATGATCGCCAGACCGTAATTTGAAAGAAGGCTGTAAAGCCACTCAAGTACATATCCGAGTGGTACAGCTACTAAACTTGTCATTAATTAAAATCCTCCGTAGTCATTTAAGGGGATCGTAGCCACCCTTATGGAAAGGATGACATTTCAAAATTCTTTTAATACCGAGCCAGCTTCCTTTAAAAGGACCGTATTTTTCCACCGCCTGCATGAAATACTCTGAACAGGTGGGCGTAAATCTACACTTTCCCGGCAGTAATAAAGGAGATATACAAGATCTGTAGAACCTTATAAATAAAAGGATCAAGCGGGATAATACCCTACTGATCAGCCTTCCGATGGATCTTATGATGTCCATCTCCGCCTCCTTTGTTTTCCTTTAAGATCTTCAATTTTTTTAGTGCGGACTCCATAGATTTTTTCACTTCCGCTAATTTCTTATCATTAATGGAATTCTTTGCAACTATGACAACATCATAGCCTGACAGATCGATGTTTAAAAGTCTGAGACTTTCACGCATCAATCTGCGGGCTCTGTTTCTGCGAACGCTGTTACCCACCTTCTTGCTGGCAACACAGGACACCCTTTCATGATCAAGTCCGTTTTTCAGGCAAAAGATCACAACATATCTGTCAAAGACGCGTTTTCCCCTGTTGTAAACTTTATCGAAATCCTTATTATTACTTAGAACTTTTTTTTCTGACATCATGTGCACCAATAATTCAGGCCGGTAAAAAATAAGACCACTTGCGCGGTCTTATTCGAAAACTATGCTGTAAGAGACTTTCTGCCTCTTGCTCTTCTTCTCTTGAGAACGTTTCTGCCGTTCTTAGTGCTCATTCTCTTTCTGAAACCGTGCTCTTTCTTTCTCTGTCTGGTCTTAGGCTGGTATGTCTGCTTCATGTCATCACCTCCAATATACTAATGATCGCGCAGCGCGCGTCCTTTTTCATTCTAAGATCGTCTGTCTCCGACTGCACACCGATACTGTACAGCACCTCGTACAGACCTGCATTTTCAGGGCCCGAATGCCCTGACCGTAACCGGTTTAAACCGGGACGTTCATAGAAAAATGCGCATAATTGCCTATAAATTATATCTGTGATGATTTTTAAAGTCAAGAAAAAAATACAAAGAATCCCCGCCGGACGGGAGCCGGCGGGGACTATAACTATTCTTCAGAATTGAAAAATTCCTCTTATATTCTTTCAATATCTTTTGTATGTTCCAGAGCATATCTGAACATGCCGTAATGATCTTTATTCCGGAGTGCCTCCATCATGAGCTCATGATATTTCAGGAAACTGTCCAGCGCCTGGTCAAGACCTATCTTTATCCAGACATCATAAAGCTGCGTACAGCTGGCCAGATAATATTGGACAAGCTTATCGATGAACTTGTTGCGGCAAATCCCGATGATGGCTGTGTGGAATTCCACATCCAGCTTGCGGAACTGATCCGGTTTGATAAACTCGCCATTCTTATATTTGGCATATTCCTCGAGGAACCTGTCGTGAATCTTCTCCACCGCGGCGATATCTTTATCCGTAGCTTTATCCGCAGCCCTGGCCATGAGAACCGGCTGTATCATTTCGGATATTTCGAACATATCCTTCTTCAGTTCCTCATCATCCTTGAATTCCAGACCCAGAGGATTGTCCTCGATGCCGGGATTTTCCTTTACAAAAGTGCCGTTTCCCCGTCTGATCTCCAGAATATTCTTTGAGCAGAGAACTTTGACTGCCTCTCTCACAGTGGTCCTGCTCACGTTGAGAAATTCTATGAGCTCAGTCTCTGTTGGAATTTTGCTGCCGGGTTCATACTGTTTTTTTATCATTTCTTGAATCTTGTCAGCAGTCTGCTGTGATAAAGATGTTCTCGCCATAATAATTCTCCCCGAAAAGTTAAAGACGTATGATGTATGTCATTCATATTATATTAATGGCAAAAAATCTTGTCA
>JAIKWW010000136.1 GCA_024684465.1 Clostridia bacterium
GCAGCGCCAAGCCGCCCGGCAGGGACCGCGGCGACCACAGCGCGGCCGGCGGGAACGACAGCAGCGCCAACCCGTCCGGCAGGTACCACGACGACCACAGCGCGTCCAGCCGGATCGACAGTAACGCCAAGCCGCCCGGCAGGGACTGCGACGACAACAGCGCGTCCAGCCGGATCGACAGTAACGCCAAGCCGCCAGGCAGGTACCACGTCTACCACAGCGCGTCCAGCCGGATCGACAGCAACACCAACCCGTCCGGCAGGAACCACGGCGACCACAGCGCGTCCAGCCGGATCGACAGTAACGCCAAGCCGCCCGGCAGGAACAAATCCGTCAAACAGACCGACCGGGGACGGGAACAGATAGAACACAATCCCATAGACAGAAAACGCAGACCTGTATTTCAAATTCAGGTTTGCGTTTTTTATTTTTAATACACCCGAAAAATGTTGAAAACAGAGGAATTTTAAAGGTTAATTCTTTAACGAACCCGTATGCGTAACGAAAATATGCAGAGATATTTTTTCACTATGATGGACATTCTCCGTTGTAATGGGCTCCTAAAAGGTTTAAAATACAAGGTGTTAGAGTGGTTTTGCATCCAAAATTATTTTGGTATCCAAATAGTATAAAAAGACAAACTATTTGCCAACGAATTAGATACATCTTACCAAAAACTCAAAAATAAAAAAGTTGATTTTTTTGAGTTTTGAAAATATTAGTGAAAAATGTTATGAAAAATTATAAGGGTGAAGTAGATATTATACCAAAAATCATTTATTTCCGTATTATTTCACGATAGTTAGTAAAATCTAATCTGACAATCCTTTAACGAAGATTATCCGTTATATCAAAAGTTTGAATAATAAATCATTTGCACATACAATCCTTCTCTGAATAGTTGTATGGAACATCGTTTGATTTTCAGCTGTTTCAATTAGTTCAAATTACAAAAAAGCCTTTTTGGTTCGTATAAAAAATAACAATCCATCGATGGCTCGAATTGGGGCGTTTCTTGATAATACAAAGGTTCTTTGTTAAAATTTGAATGGGAAAAGCTCTATATTCAAGGCATCTTCAAAGCTCCGACCGGACGGTCGGCTATTATAAAAAACAGGAGTTTAACTGTAATGAGAGTAAAAGAAGTTGCAGAGCTGTTATCAGCTGAGATACTTTACGATGAAATTTCAAACGATGAACGTGATTTTGAGCACGTTGTTGCCGCAGACCTGATGAGCGAGATCATGCTGGATACCGCCGAGCAGAGTCTGATGGTGACGGGCCTCATCAATCCGCAGGTTATCAGAACGGCGGAGCTGATGGACGTATATGCTGTGGTTTTCGTCAGAGGCAAGGAGGTTTCCGCTGAGGTGACCGAATTGGCAAAGGACAGGGGCATTACGATCATGAGCGTCTGTCAGACGATGTACGAAACATGCGGCAGATTATACGAGGCAGGTCTTACTGCGGGCAGGTAGACCGGCTGCCGTCTGCACCGGGGAACGGAGCGTGCGGCACCATGTTTCGGGAGGTATTAAAAATTGGCTGAGAAAAGCGGAATGCACATGGAGTATGATATCAACAAAGAGGATTTCAACTCCGCAGGCGAAGCATCGAGCAAAGTAAAAAAGACGCTCAATATGCTGGGCGTTGACAATAAGGTCATCAAGAGAGTGGCCATCGCGATGTACGAAGCAGAAATAAATGCCTTTATCCATGGCGGAGGCGGTATGGCCGTTGCCGATATATACACGGACAAGATCGTAATAGAAATATCCGACCACGGAAAGGGAATCGAAAACCTCGAACTGGCAATGCAGGAAGGCTATTCCACAGCATCCGAAGAGATCAGGATGATGGGCTTCGGCGCAGGTATGGGTCTTCCGAACATAAAGAAAAACGTGGATGAACTGGACATCAGGACCGGTCCCGGAGAGGGCACTGATCTGAAGATGACATTCAAACTTAACTGACGCTGCCGGCAGAAACCTGTACGGCTGAACTTGGAACGGCCGGAAGGCCGTCCGGGGTGGTGTTATGGAAACTTTCAGAATGCAGTACAGCGCTCCGAAAGGACAGAAAAGAAATGGACCGGTTAAGATCGCGTCGGGCTTGCAGGAGCCTATAAAGCGTTACCATTCCATTACTCTCGATGAGGACAAGTGCGTGGGATGCACCAGCTGCATCAAGCGCTGCCCCACAGAGGCTATCAGGGTGCACAAGAGCAAAGCAAGGATCATCAATTCCAGATGTATTGACTGCGGAGAGTGCATCAGAGTCTGTCCCCACGGCGCGAAACATGCTATCACGACTGATTTGCTGGAACTCGATAATTACAAGTACAGAGTTGCGATCCCCGCACCTGCGATCTATGGACAATACCGGTCCGCAAGATCCAGGAACCACATTCTTACGGCACTGAAAAAACTGGGATTTGACGATGTGTTTGAAGTGGCGCTGGGAGCTGAATACGTCAGCAATGCCACCAGACAGTACCTGAAAACGGTGAAAAAGGAAAAGAACCTGGAGGGACCTGTGATCTCCACGGCGTGCCCTGCGATCATAAGACTGATACAGGTTCGATTCCCGAATCTCATGGATAATATGCTCCCGTTGGAAGCTCCTGTGGAAGTTGCGGCGAGACTTGCGAGAGAAAAGGCAAAGAGAGATACCTCGTACGGGGATTCTGCAATAGGGATATTCTTCATATCGCCTTGCGCGTCGAAGATGTTCTCGCAGTATTTCCCGCTGAGAGGTGAAAAGTCTCCGGTGGACGGAGTGATCTCCTTCCAGGAGATATACATGAATCTGAGGAATAAGATAAAGAGCCTCAAGGATGACGAAATAGAAGACCTGGAGCAGGCTACGAACTACGGAGTCAGATGGCCGAGCCCGGGTGGAGAAAGCATGGCTCTGGATATCAACAAATTCATCGCAGTGGACGGCATCCATGACGTGGTGAAGATATTTGAAACCATAGAAAACAGCAATAAATTCGACGATATAGATTTTCTGGAAGCTCTGGCCTGCAAGGGCGGATGTCTGGGCGGAGCACTGACGGTAAAAAACCATTTCGTTTCACAGGTCATAATGAAGACCATGAGGGACGAGGCAAAAGCAAAAGACAGAGAAAATGAACTGACGGATCTTCCGAACAGGGATATCGATTATCACGATATCCTCTGGGACAAGCAGCTGGAACACATTCCGATCCACAAGCTGGACACAGATATGGCGAAGGCCATGAAGAAGCTGGAACGGATGGAAAAGATCGCAGATGCGCTTCCGAGTCTCGACTGCGGAGCATGCGGAGCACCTTCCTGCCGGGCCCTGGCTGAAGACATAGTGAGGGACGAGGCGAAGATAACAGACTGCGTATTTGTCCTCAGGGAGAGAGTCAGAGCATTGGCTAACCAGATGTTTGAGCTGGAGAGCATGCTCCCGCCGACGATGATCCGGGATGATAAGCGTGACTCTGACAGCGAAGCTGAACACCGGCATGAAAGCCTTTCGAACGATGTCAATGACGACTGAACCGGAGGCGTGACGCCCCAAAGGCGGAAAGGAAATGTTATGAAGCTTAGTGAACTGGTTAAAGAAATGGACCTGAATGTAGTCACCGGAGAAATAGCAAGAGATTGTGATATATCCGGAGTTTATATGTGCGACCTGCTGAGCAGGGTCATGTCCAGAGCTTCCGAAGACGGGATCTGGATCACGGTGATGGCGCATGTGAATATAGTTGCTGTGGCTGAACTGGTCAATCTGGCCTGCATCATGGTTCCGGAGGGCATCGCGGTACAGCAGGAAACCATCGAAAAAGCAAAGGAGGAAAACATAACCATCGTATCTACGGGACTCACCGGATACGAGGCAGCATGCAGACTCCACGATCTGTTGGACTGATGAAATGCGTTATTTCTACGATTTTCATATGCACTCCGCACTGTCGCCTTGCGGAGACAATGATATGACACCCAACAACATCGTAAATATGGCGATACTGAAAAACCTGGATATCATCGCAGTAAGTGATCACAACTCGGCTGAAAACGTCAGAGTGATCATGGAGCGGGGAGCCAGGAAGGACCTGATAGTGGTTCCGGCAATGGAAATAGAAACCGCGGAGGAAGTCCACGTGCTGTCTCTGTTTCCGGATCTGGAAAGCTGCCTCTCGGTTCAGCAGCAGGTCTATGAGCATCTTCCGAAGATTAAGAACAAAGAAGAGATCTTCGGAGAACAACTTGTTTTAAACGAAGAGGACGAGGAAGTGGACAGAAGAGAAGGACTTCTCATCGTAGCCACGACGCTCTCCATCAACGAGGTATTTTCCATCGTCAACGCCGCGGGAGGAACTGCAATTCCAGCCCACGTTGACAGGGATTCTCACAGTGTTATCTCCAATCTGGGAGCTATTCCTGATGAGTTGCCGGTGGTCAATATAGAACTGTCCAGAAACTGTGACAGGGACTTGTTTCTCGAGAAACATCCCGAGCTGAGGAAGTACGGTATCCTCCGCGATTCCGACGCACACTATCTGTGGGATATTTCAGAGAGAGAAAATTACATAGAAACAGAACAACCGATTACAGACGTAAAGGATGTAATTGAGCTCCTGAAGAAGCCTCTTACGGGCATCACGGGGACAAAAGTAATCGCCTGATCACATGAGTCGAGTTGGTTTGTTACCTGGTAAAACCAGATTTTTTATCACAGGAGGTATAATTGAATGAGTAAAACGCGGAAAGTAACTCTCACTGATCAGCAGTTGGCCGAGATCAACAAGATCATTGACAAGTACAAAGACACACAGGGAGCACTCATCCCGGTGCTTCACGAAGTACAGGAGTATTTCGGCTATCTTCCACTCGAAGTTGAGCAGGTCATCGCTGACGGTCTCAAGGTTTCACTCGCAGAAGTTTACGGCGTAGTATCTTTCTACACTCAGTTCACCATCCAGCCTAAGGGCAAGTACAACATCAGCGTATGTCTGGGAACTGCATGCTACGTTAAGGGCTCCGGAAAGATCCTTGAAAAGCTTGAGAGTATTCTCGGCATCAAGTCCGGCGGTCTCACTGACGATGGCGTATTCGGTCTCGAGGCATGCAGATGCGTAGGTGCATGTGGTCTTGCACCTGTAGTTATGGTTAACGGCGAAGTTTACGGCCGTCTGATCCAGGCTGACGCTCAGGGTATCGTTGACAAGTACAAAGCTATGGAGTAATCAGGAGAGTATATGGAAGATTTATCCCTGCATCTTATGGATATAATGCAGAATTCCATCCGTGCAGAGGCCTCACTGGTTGAGGTTGGCATCATCGCACAGCCGTCTTTGAACAGGCTGGAGATGTATATCAAAGATGACGGAAAAGGAATGACCGAGGAGATAATGGGAAAAGTCACAGATCCGTTCCACACTTCGCGGACAACGCGAAAGGTCGGACTGGGAATACCGCTATTTAAGGATTCGGCTGAAATGGCCGGAGGACAGCTGACAATCGAATCAATGCCTGGCGAAGGAACCACCGTTACGGCGACATTCCAGATCGATAACATCGACAGGAAGCCTCTGGGCGACGTGCCTGACACCATGGCGATGTCCATAATGTCCTATCCTGACCTGGAATTCCATCTCATACTGAAAAACGAAGAAACTGAGTACGTGTTCAAGACTGAAGACGTAAGAGCTCAGATCGGCAAACTGCCCATTAACGATGTTGTGATAGTCAACTACATCAGGGACATGCTGGCTGAGCAGATATCATTATTATTTGGAGGTATCTTAAATGAAATCATTAGCTGAACTGGCTGAACTTAGACAGAAGAGCCTTGATAAGATCAATCTCAGGGAAGAGGGAAACAGAAAACGTGTCGTTGTAGGCATGGCAACCTGTGGAATCGCTGCAGGCGCAAGACCTGTAATGAACACTTTCTCTGAAGAAATCGATAAGAGAAAAATCACTGACACTATTGTAGAAATGACAGGCTGCATGGGCATGTGCGTACTCGAGCCTATGGTTGACGTTTTTGATGAAGATGGCAACAAGACTACATATGTA
>JAIKWW010000137.1 GCA_024684465.1 Clostridia bacterium
AGATCGCAACTTTTGTGGGCAACAACGCCCAGCCGGGTGACATCGTGATCACCATGGGCGCAGGAGACGTTTACAAGATCGCCGAACTGCTGATGCAGCAGAAGTAACGAGCTGCGGAGATCAGGTCCGCAGGTCGGATCAATGAAATAAAGTCCGCTCCGCGGGCGCGAAAAAAGCCCTGCAGGCACCTTTCAAGGCGCCCGCAGGGCTTTCATATTTCCAGCAGATTTTTCCAACTTACATCATTATTACCCGCCTCCGGAGGAGCGCGGCATTATTCCATTATTACTTTCCTTACCGGATCAGTTTCCCCTCTCGATGCTTATCTCGTAGAACTTGCCCAGTATGTCGTCCACGCCGGTGTTCTTCTTGACCTCGCCGTTCAGGTCCATGATGGCGTGGCCCTCGTGCATCATGATAAGCCTGTTGCCGTATTCCACAGCATATTTCAGATTGTGGGTGACCATGATGGTGGTGACGTGCTTTTCACGAACGATCTTATCAGTCAGTTCCATTATGACCTCTGCGGTCTTCGGATCCAGGGCTGCGGTATGCTCGTCCAGGATCAGGAACTGCAGCGGTTTCAGCGTGGACATCACCAGCGACAGCGCCTGACGCTGTCCTCCTGACAGTGAGCCCACAGGGATGTGCATCTTGTCCTCAAGTCCCAGGTTCAGGTCGCTTAAGAGACTGCGGTAGTACTCTATCCGCTGCTTGTTGATGCAGCGTCCCAGTCCGTAGCTGCTGCCCTTGTTATCCGCTATCGCCATATTCTCGATTATGTTCATGGACGGGCAGACACCACTGGAGGGGTTCTGGTATACTCTGCCGATTATCCGGTTCCGCACGTACTCCCGCTGTCCCGTGATGTCGTTTCCGTCTATCATCACAGACCCCCGGTCGATGGGGATGCTCCCGCAGATTATATTCAGCATGGTGGTCTTTCCGGAGCCGTTGCTTCCCACCACGGACACGAATTCTCCTTCCTCTATCCGGAGGTTGAAATCGTCAAAGATGCAGGTCTCGTTCACCGTGCCCCGATTGTAAAATTTCTGTATATTTCTGAGTTCCAGCATCATTCCACCACCTTTGCATCACTGTCCCCGTCCGGATTTCCGGAGCCGTTCCCCCCGGCAGACTGCGCAGCCGGCTTCGCCTTTGCGGAGCGTTCCATGCTGACGATGAGTATCGCCAGGAAGAGCACTGCTGTGATCAGCTTCAGGAAAGCAGAAGGCATGCCCAGCTTTATGGCAACGGCTACACAGCCCTTGTAAATGATCGAGCCGATGACCACGCTGGATGTGAGCCTTATAAATGAAACCTTGCGCAGCAGTGACATTCCGATTATCACGCTGGCCAGACCGATGACCATGGTTCCCGGACCCATGGAGGCGTCGTAGAATCTCTGCTGCTGTGCGAACAGGCATCCGCTCATGGTAACCAGAGCGTTGGAAATAGCCAGTCCCACGATCTTCACGGTGCCCTTGTCCACTCCCATGGAAGTTACTATGGTATCATTGTCGCCCACCGCCCTGAGTATGAATCCGGACTTTGTGCTGAGATACCAGTCCAGCAGATACTTGAGGATCATGGTAACCAGGAATATGATGACCACCGTCTTGAAAGGCCTCAGACTTCCGGCGAACAGGGCATCCACCGGGCCGTTTTCAAATATGGTGGACTTTCCGTAGATCGGAAGGTTTGCCTTGCCTGCGATGCACAGATGAACCGTGTAGAGGGCAGTCATCATGATGATGCCCGCAAGCAGGTCGCGAACCTTGAACTTCACGTGGATCACACCGGTACAGATACCCGCTGCAGCTCCTGCCACGCAGGCTGTCAGCAGAGCCAGCACCGGATTCATGTCCCGGGAGATCATGGCCGCTGCGATGGCAGCCCCCATGGGGAAGCTGCCGTCTACGGTCAGATCCGGAAAATCCAGGATCTTGTAGGTAATATAGATGCCCAGGGCCATTATGGAATAGATCATGCCCTGTTCAAATACACTGAGTAATAATGTCACTTGAAAAACCTCACTGAAAAATCATTCTCGTTCTTTATTCTTAGCTCCTGCTACTTGACTTCGATAGCTTCGAAAACCTCTGCGGCATTCTTCAGCATGTCCTCAGGGATCTTGAATCCGATTCCGTCAGCAGCTGCAGTATTAACATAGAGATCAGCCTTTGAAGCGGAGATGAACTTGCTCTCAGCAGCTGTAGTCTCGCCCTTCAGGATCTTCGCTGCCAGTACGCCGGTCTGTCTTCCCAGTTCGAAATAGTCGATACCCATGGATGCCACGCAGCCATTTCTAACCTGCTCGATCTCGCTTCCGAATACAGGGATCTTCTGGTCGTTTGCCTTTGCAAGAACTGTCTGGAGAGCTTCAACTACTGTGTTGTCCGTGAGATTGCAGATGCAGTCAACCTTTGTCACCAGGTCGGATGCTGCCAGATCCACGTCCGCTATTGTATTGATTCCTGTATCCACGATCTCAAATCCGAAATCTCCTGCCTTTGCCTTGTATTCAGCAATGGTGGAAACGGAGTTCGTCTCGCTGGTGGTGTAAAGAATGCCGATCTTCTTTGCCTCAGGCATGAGGTCTCTGATCATCTGAAGCTGTTCGCTTACCGGAAGAAGATCCGATGATCCTGTAACGTTGCCTGTGCTGGTGCCGTCCTCATTTGCGAAGCCTGCAGAAACAGGATCGGAGATCGCCGTGTAGATCACAGGGATATCTGAAGATGAAGCAGCGTTGAACGCAGCCTGCGCGGATGGAGTCGCGATGGCGCAGATCAGGTCCTTGCCCTGCTGAACATAGCTGTCCGCGATGGTTGCTGCTGTTCCGGTATCCGTCTGGGCGTTGTCATAGTCAACTGTCAGGTTCTTGCCTTCCACAAAGCCGTTCTCTGCCAGGCCTGCCAGGAAACCTTCTCTGCAGTTGTCCAGTGAACCGTGCTCTGCAAACTGGGAAATACCTATCGTGTAGCTGCCCTCTGCCAGGTCTCCCCCTGCAGATGCTGCGGATGTTGCCGGAGCCTCAGTCTTCGTTCCGCATCCGGCAAATGCTGCCATTGCCAGTGCTGCTGTCATCGTAACTGCGATTACCTTCTTGAACTTCATTTTTCTTTCCTCCTTAAATTGATAACAATAAACGGGTAAAGTGACAAGGCTCTTCCTGATACCCGGCTTTCTGCATTTTCTCAAAAAACAGAAAAGATCTATCATCCCAGGGACGATAGATCGTGGTGCCACCCTTATTCAAAAACCCGGACTTCACGTCCGCGCTTTCCTCGGCAAGATACTTGCTCAGACCCGCAGGTCCCGGCGCATATCTCCTCTCTGTAACGTGAGAACACGGCTTCAGATACTCGGCATCTCTGCCTTTCCCCTCCGCTCCTTGCGGATCCATTCACAATCACCCGTCTGTACCGGCATCCCACTGCCGCCGGCTCTCTGTGACTCGTAATGAAAGCTACTACTTCCGCGCATCGGATCTTTCTTATCAACTTTATTAATACACATTATAATTACAGGTTTTCAAAATTACAAGGACTTTTTCACTTTTGGGTACTAAAGTTTTTTCAGCATGACAGCCCTCTGCATCTGTTCCCCGTGACGCTGCTCCGACAGTTCCCGGCTTATGTCAACGGTGCCGTGAGCGTGCCACGGATCGTTGAAGATCAGGGTATCCCGCTCCGTATCATAACCAGCCAGCAGCATACAGTGCTCGTTGGAGATCCACGTGAATAATCTGTCCGTGCCCCTCAGGTACCAATGCGGGCCGGTAACTGTGGGCTTAAGGTCCAGGCTTGTCCAGTAGATCACAGGAAGGCCCCTGTCTATGCTGTCCATAAGTTCTGCCGTATCTGCTCCGTCTGCCCTGAAAGCCTCAAAAGGAGCATCGGCGGCACGCAGTGCACTGTTCATCGCCTTCACGATGACGCCGGAGTAACATCCGAAGGAATCCTCCTCATAGGGGCTTCCTGCGAAATGCACATCCGGATCCGGTCCCTCACCGATGATCATGTCATATTCTTTGCATATCAGTTCCGTTGCGGCTGACTGCCCGCCTGCGGCGGGCTTCATTTCCTGCGGATCTTTAAAGCTCATTTTTTCCTTCGGAAGATGATTTTGTATAAAATCGTCCACCGGGATGTCCACTCCCAGATAATTCAGAGCCATTACCGCCGAAACGCTCTCGCATCCGGTGGGCCAGTTTTCCGTCTGATCGATGTATGGAACTTCAAGCTGTCTTCTCATGATCTGTCTCCTGTAAAAAAGCGGCCGCCGGGTTAACGACAGCCGCCTGAAATAACGTGATCTTACGCCTCGGTAGTACCCTGAGCAGCAGCTCCCACTGCAGCCTTTTGTCTTCTCTCGATGATCGCGAGGATCACGAGCAGTGCCACAACGCCCACGATGAGTGCCATCCACCAGTTCTTTGTGAGACCGGATACGATATATCCGATGATGGTGGCTGCAACGACAACCATAGCGTACTGCATCTGTGTGGAAACGTGATTGATATGATTGCACTGTGCACCTGCAGATGCCATGATCGTGGTATCCGAGATCGGCGAAATGTGGTCACCGCATACAGCACCCGCCAGAACTGCGGAAACAGCGACGATCATCATCTGTTCATCCACGCTCTGGAAGATGGATACAACGATAGGCACCAGTATGGAGAATGTTCCCCAGGAAGTACCTGTGGAGAATGCCAGGAAGATCGCCAGCATGAATACGAGAACAGGGATGAATCCTGCAACTCCGCCGGTGAGATCCAGATTTGCTCTGATGTAATCTCCTATGCCCAGCTGATCCGTAACTCCCTTGAGGGTCCACGCAAATGTGAGGATCAGGATCGCCGGGAGCATGAGCTTTGCCCCGTCAGGCAGAGATTCCATAAAGTCCTTGAACTTGATTACTTTTCTTGGAATATAGAGCACGAAGGTGAAAATAACAGTCACGATCGTGGAGAATATCAGTGAGATCTCGGCATCACAGTTTGCGAAATCGTCAATGATATTGGTTCCGCCGGAAAGATAGCCGGTGTAGATCATGGCGAAAATTGCGGAGCCGATCATTACTAACATAGGGAGCAGCAGGTCGATAACGTGGCCCGACTCCTGTTCCATGGATTTCTTTTCTTCTTCAGCCAGTTCCTTGAACTCTTCGCCTCCGGAAGTGAACAGATCTCCCTTCGCAGCGTTCGCCTCATGCTTTGCCATGAGACCGAAGTCCATTTCTCTGGTGATGATATAGAATACCATGATCAGTGTCAGCAGAGCGTAGAGGTTGTACGGAATGGTGCTCATGAAGAGCTGGAATCCGTTCAGTGTGCCGCCCTCAGGCACGTAGGAGTTAACTGCAGCAGCCCAGCTGGAGATCGGTGCGATGATGCAGACAGGAGCCGCTGTGGCATCGATTATATATGCCAGCTTTGCTCTTGAAACTCCGTACTTGTCAGTTACAGGACGCATTACGGAACCCACGGTGAGACAGTTGAAGTAGTCGTCCACGAAGATGATGATGCCCAGGATCCAGGTCGCGAAGAGCGACTGTCTCTTGGTCTTCAGCTTTCTGGAAGCCCAGCGTCCGTATGCTCCCGTGCCGCCGCACTTTGACATTAATACTATGATCATGCCCAGCAGCACGTCGAAAATGATGATGTTCAGATCTATGCTTCCTGTCATAGTCTCGAACAGGTTGGTAAATGCAAGCCACGGATGAAAATCCACGACCATGAGAGAACCCAGGACTACGCCGCAGAACAGTGAGAGATAAACCTCTTTTGTTATGAGCGCAAGTCCGATCGCCACGATAGGTGGCACAATCGCCCATATAGTACCGGTAAACATTTTTCCTCCTAAAAGTGATATATAATAGCGAAAAAAACGAACCATTTCACCGGAAAGCGTGTCCCGATCCCCGAAAGGCTGAAATCTCACGGGGGACTTTGCCGCTTTACTCCGATGGAATTACTCTGACTTATAATATCACATAATGAAGTTGATGTACACAATTAAGATGCGGTAATCATCAACATATCTGAGGATTTCCGGTTCACTTTTCCTCCATGGCCGCGAAGAAGCTGTCCTCCGCAGTGAACATCAGCCTCTCTCCGATCTGAACCAGTGTGGCTTTAGGAATCTCCTGACCGGATTCCAGCCAGTGCATCATGAGGCCCACAAGTCCCAGAGCCATGTAGCTGAGGGCGTACCCCACTATCTTCGGATCAGCTTCCGGATGTCTCTTTCCAAGGAATTCCTCCCCGTTTCTGTAGACGAAGTCCCGAAGCTTTCCTGTAAAGTCGCTGCTTGCGTTGTTGAGGAAGAGCGTCTCGCAGATGCCGTGGTTGTCCACGACGAAATCTATCATCTTCTCAAAGAGTCCCGCCAGAGAATCCGGTTCCCTGTTTTCCGCTCTCTCCTCGTCTATCATCTTCTGAACCTCCTCCAGCAGATCCTCTTCCAGATCCTGAAGAAGTTCAAACGTACTTTTATAATGTAGATAAAATGTCGCTCTGTTCAGATCCATCCTGTCTGTGATATTTCTGGCTGTGATCTCGGAAAACGGCTTCTCCTTCAGCAGCTGAGCAAGTCCGTCCTTGAGCATCCGCCTGGTTCTTCTCACCCGGCGGTCCAGCATATTAACTGCCATATAAACTCCTCCCGGGCCGCGGCAGCGGCCTGAAACAATGCCCCTCAAAAGGGGGCGGCGAATACCTGGAATCCCGCATTTTCCACTTGCAGGGACTCCCTTCGGACAGTCGATAAATTTAATAAATTATTTTCTTAATACTGTTGTATTTTTTGTTCCGGTTCATTATAATCAACATCAGTCGATAAATCAACATAAAATTATTAAACTCCCGCCGACGATTTTCCACGTTTTCGTTTCCGGGACGGACCTGAATACTGTTTGAAATCATTACTTCTGAATTTATGATGTCGAACTATTTTCCGATTACATTAATGATGAATGTTTTAGGAATGTAACCATTAACATAGAAATATTTAAGGGGTATGAACATGAACAACAAACCAAAGAAACGCCGTTCCGGCGGACGCAGAGCGCTCTGCCTGGGGATGGCTGCGATCATGACCGTGGCGGGTGCTCCGGCTTCATTTGCGGAGCAGTATACCAGCGGTGTCACATCCACCTGCGACGAAGCGTACTACGGCACTATCGATTATTACGGAAACCTGACCAACGGCAGCGTTGTCAAGACCTATATGGTGAACGGGCAGAGCTCTATCACAGACTACGGCAACTATACAGATGTAAAGAATCTGACTGACAATACAGAACCTGACTGTTCCGACGGTGTCACCACTTTCACCTTCGACAAGGACAAGATTCCTGACAGGTTCTATTTTGAAGGCACCACCACGGAGCCCTTCGATAATCTCCCCTGGAATTTTTCCATCAAGTACAAGCTGAACGGTGTAGCTGCCGAGGCTGAGGATCTGGCAGGACAGAAGGGTATGGTGGAGATCGACCTGGACATCATCCCGAATGAAAATGCCAGCGAGTACGCAAAGAATAACTACACCATGGAAGCTGCAGCCGTTTTCAACCAGTCAGAGATCCTCTCCCTGGAGCAGGAGGGCGGACAGATGCAGCTCATGGGCAACCTGAGAACCGTTCTCTTCATGGCACTGCCGGGAGAAGAGCAGCACTTCAAGCTCATGGTGGGCACTGACAGCTTTGAATTTTCGGGATTCACCTTCATCTTCGCGCCGGCCACTCTGTCCCAGCTGGACAAGATAGCCGATCTCCAGGAAAAGAAGGATGACCTGGAGGACGACTACAAGACTCTGGTAAACAGCTTCGACGCCACTCTGGATGCCATGGCGAACATGACGGATTCCCTGAATCGCAGTGCCAACGGCCTGGACGAGCTGAATGCGGCAAGGGAGACGATCTCCTCCGGCAAGGGCACTGTCTATGACGACATAGACGTGACCAACGAGGATCTGCTGGGACTGGCAACTGCCATCGACCCGCTGTACGAGGACATCGCCAACGCGTCCACTGCTCTCACCGGCACCAAGGCTGCCACAAAGCAGCTGATCGACGACCTGGACGGTTCCAAGGAAGAGCTTCAGGAGATCAGCGACCTTCTCAAGAAGATTTCCAAGGACACCGGTTCCGTGAAGGATCTGGTGAAGCATACAAAGGAACTGAAGGGCTACCTGAACGATCTGGCAAATGCTGTGGGAGACATGGATTACGTGGATGTTCGCAGCAACAAGAACGCCCTGGACTTCAACAGCGTGGAGAGCATGATCACGGCGTATAATACGGCGAAACAAATGGACTCGAAAGGTTGGGCTGCAGCAACCGGGATTACCGTTGGCAAAGAAGAGGATGCGCTGAAGTATATCATCAAACAGAGTGATAAAAACAACGAATTGGACGATACAGAGATAGCCACCCTGGCAGCATTGATCAAAAGCGGCCATGTAGATGGAAACGATAGCAGCAAGGCTACTGCCATTACTGCATTAGGCGAAGACGGACAAGCTAAATATACAAAAATCGTCACTGCTTACGAAACCATGAAAAACCTGGCTCAGATCTACTATGCAGCCGATGCCGGCGGAAATGCCACCTTCAAAGACTTCGCCAAATCCTATCTCAAAAACGTTGCCGGTCAGGACGATAAAACCGCTGAGCGCAACGCCTCCACCCTGGCGTGGCTCTACAGCCAGGCGGACAACGGCGAGAACATAGAGGGCATGAAGGCCATCATCGACCAGATCAGCAACAACATCGACGGGACTCTGGACGACACCGTGGATTCCGTCAACGACATCATAAGCGATCTGAAGTCACCTACGAAAAAGCTGCTGAAAAAGCTGGGAGACGTATGCGGCGAGCTGGATGCGGTCAACGCGCTGCTGGATGACACACAGGACGTGAGCGAGGTTGCCGACGATCTGGTTACCCGGATGAACAAGCTCATCGATGACATCGACGATGTTTACAAGTCCATCGACGACTTTGAGCCGCAGGCTCAGACTGCCATGAAGAATCTCCAGTCCCTGAGCACAAAAGCTGCATCGTCTCTCCGAAACCTGAGCAAGCTCCTGGGAGATACGGAATATCTCGCAAGGAAGAGCGGCGATCAGCTGGATCAGGGTACAAAGGATACTCTTTCAGCGGTTTCCGACACCCTGAGAAAGACTGCCGATGCCATGGCAACTTCAAAGAATCTGAAGAAAGCCAAGGACGATCTGGACAGGATCATACGGGATGTCTGGGAAGAACATACCGGAAAATTTGACAACATCTTGAACATGGACAACACTCTGGATGCCCAGTCGCTGACTTCAGACAGAAATCCGAGCCCTACCACTGTTCAGGTCATCATCAGAAGCCAGGAAATCGAGGTGGACAAGGCTGCTGCCAATGAAGAAGCGGCTCAGGAGATCGAAAATTCCACCTTCTGGTCGAGAGTCGGCAGGATGTTCACAGACATCGGCGCTGCCATAAAGAATGCCTTCAGCTGATAACGGGACGAAGGTGATAACAGATGATAGATAATATAGCTCGTATAGTAACAAGAAAACCGGGACTTATAATCATAATCTCCCTGTTGCTTCTGCTGCCGTCCCTCATCGGTTACGTCAGTACTCCGGTAAACTACGACCTGCTCTCCTACCTGCCGAGCGATCTGGAATCCACCCAGGGCGAAAAACTCCTGGAGGACCCCTTCAAGGCAGCAGCCACCAGCATGCTGGTGGTTGAGAACATGCCGGCTGCCTACTCTCAGGACCTGGTGGACAAGATAGAGGATGTGCCCGGCGTCAGTGGCGCAGTGGGACTCAGAAGCATCATAGGTGCTCAGGTTCCTCTGGGGCTGCTGCCTCATCAGTACACTGACAAACTGGAGACCGGGGAAGCGTCCCTCATCATAATCCAGTACTCAAGGCCGCCTTCTTCCGAGGTTACGATGAATGCGATCCAGACCATACAGGATATGACCAACAAGCAGTGCTTCATCGCCGGCTTCTCGGTATTCATCAAGGATATCAGAGACCTGCTGGACGAACAGATGCCTATCTACATCCTGGTGGCCGTGGTGCTGGCTCTGGCAGCCATGCTGCTGACACTGGAGTCCACTGCACTTCCGTTCGCATTTATAGCCTGCATCGGTCTTGCCATAGCCTACAACATGGGATCAAATCTGTTCATAGGTGAGATCTCATTTATAACCAAGGCTCTGGCCGCGATCCTGCAGCTGGCGGTGACCATGGACTACTCCATATTCCTGTATCAGCGATATGCGGAGGTCAGGAATCAGTTCGAGGATAAGAGAGACGCCATGGCTATAGCTGTAAAGGCAGCCTTCCAATCACTGGGAGGAAGTTCGCTGACCACAGTAGCCGGCTTCCTGGCCATGTGCTTCATGCAGTTTGCACTGGGCATGAACCTGGGTCTCATCATGGCAAAGGGCGTAGTTCTGGGCGTTCTCACAGTAATTTTCGTGCTTCCGTCCTTCCTGCTGGTTGCGGACAAGCAGATTGAAAAGCGCAGACACAGAAGCCTGATGCCAAACACTTCAAAGATGAACCGTCTGGTGCTTCACCACAAGGCTCTGTTCCTGCTGCTGTTCGTAATCGCGGTGGTTCCTGCCTACTACAGCCAGACCCATGCGGCCCAGTACTATAAACTGGCGGATGCACTGCCTGAGGACACGGACGTTCGTCTCGGCAGCGCTGCACTGGAAGAGAGTTTCCACACGTCCACCTTCCACATCGTTCTGGTGAGTGACCAGATCAGGGACATAGACATGAACGAGATGGAAGACCGCCTGGAAAATCTCGACGGCGTCACATCGCTGATCTCCAGCCATTCCCTCATGGGCAACGGCATACCGGACTTCTTCATCCCGGACAGGATTACGGACATGATGAAGGGCGGCGGTTATCAGCTGATAATGATCAATTCCGAATATGACGTAGCTTCTGACAACATAGAGAAACAGCTGGGAGAGATCCGGGAGATCGTCAAGGAATACGATCCGGATTCCTACATCACCGGCGAGGCTGCCATGACAGAGGATCTGATCAACACCATGGCGGATGACTTCAAGAAGACGAATTACATTACGCTGTTGTTCATATTCCTGATAATAATGTACGTCTTCCGCTCTGTGACAGTCCCTGTGGTGCTCATCGCCAACATAGAGCTGGCCATATTCATAAACGAAGGCATAGGATACTGGACCAATACGGAGATCCCGTTCATCGCTCCTACCATGATCGGCTGTATACAGATGGGTGCCACCATCGACTATGCGATCCTGCTGACCACCCGTTTCCGGGAGGAGATACAGAACGGACATGACAGGCTGGAAGCCGCTTGCATTGCTGCTACCACATCGGATGCATCAATAATCACCAGCGCCCTGGTAATGTTCCTGGCAACGCTGGGCGTGGGTTTCGTTTCCACCATCGACCTGATCTCCTCAATATGCATGATGCTTGCGAGAGGTGCCGTCATCTCCTCCTTCATATGTATGTTCATGCTGCCGGCGATGCTCTACCTGTTCGAGCCCGTTTTCAGACATACCAGTCTCTACTGGGCTTCCCCGAAGCCGCCAAAGCAGCCGAAAGAGGGAAAGACCGGAGGTTCCTCATTATTCTCACGGTTACCGAAGCTTTCGAAGAAATCCGCGGCAACTGAGGTTTCAGGCAATGAACTGACAGAACTCTCAAAATCCTCCGGACTCCCGGAGACAACGGAAAAGGATATTTCCGGCGGACAAGAGCAGAAAACAGAATAACGGTACCGCGGGCGTGACAACCACGACTGCCGGGACGTAAAAGAGCTGCATCCATTGAATCATCAACGGATGCAGCTCTTTTTATCAGCACTTTTTGTCCTATAGCCCTATAACCCTTAT
>JAIKWW010000002.1 GCA_024684465.1 Clostridia bacterium
CGCTAAAAACGGGTATTCGTCCTTCGGGACTTTACTATAGGTGCAGGCTGGGAATGACCGGCCGTGACCGAAAAGTTATATTCGAGTCGAAAATGATCCACGGTTCTTCGTGATCAGAGTAGACAGGAGGTTAAAAAATGAAACAGACTTACATTGCAAAGCCTTCAGAAGTTGAAAGAAAGTGGTACGTAGTAGACGCTGAGGGCCAGACTCTCGGAAGACTCGCTTCTGAAATCGCTTCTGTACTCAGAGGCAAGAACAAGCCGATTTACACTCCGCACATCGATACCGGTGACTACGTTATCGTTATCAACGCTGAGAAGGTTGCTGTAACAGGCAAGAAGAGAAAAGAAAAGATCTACAAGAGACATACCGGCTATCCGGGTGGACTCCGTGAGATGACATTTGAAAAGCTGCAGGAGAGAAAGCCTGATGAAATCATCAGACACGCTGTAAAGGGCATGCTCCCTAAGGGACCTCTCGGCAGACAGATGTATAAGAAGCTTAAGGTTTATGCAGGTCCTGAGCACGATCATGCTGCACAGAAGCCTGAAAAGCTCGAGTTTTAATTGAAGGGAGGACATCTAAATGGCTAAGGAACAGTATATCGGAACAGGTAGAAGAAAGTCTGCCATTGCCAGAGTAAGATTATTCCCTGGTACTGGTAAGATCGTTATCAACAAGAAGGAACTGAACGAGTACTTCTCTCTCGACATCCTGAGAAACGAAGTTAAGAGACCTTTCGAAGTTGCCGGCGTTGAAGGCAAGTTCGACGTTATCGCTCTGGTTAACGGCGGCGGTATGACAGGTCAGGCAGGCGCTCTCAGACATGGTATCTCCAGAGCTCTCTGCGAAGCAGATGCTGAGAACAGACCTGCACTCAAGGCAGCAGGCTTCCTCACAAGAGACCCGAGAATGAAGGAAAGAAAGAAGTACGGCTTAAAGAAGGCAAGAAAGGCTTCCCAGTTCTCAAAGAGATAGTCTTTTCAAGACTTGGACAGATTTTCACAACCCCGGAAACTCATGTTTCCGGGGGTTTTGTTTATTGCAGCCGAGTCCCCCTCCGGAAAGTTGAATCATAAATCATTTTACAGATTAGTTACAATATAATGAATTATTAATTCATGTTTATTTTTTTTGAGTTTTATCCGATTAAAATATATAGGTAAAATATTGCACAGGTACACTTTATGTGGAATCGGGAGCATAGTTTGCAATGTTGTATTCAATAGCAGGAACCTGGGCACTGATCATAAATTTGATACTCAATTGGAGAACGCTCAGAGACGCTGATTTTTTTAACAGAAAAAAAGACCGGAAGAACCGGTGTGAATCTCGCTACAGTTATTTTCTACTTGCGGCGAGCTGCTATTTTATTTCTGATCTTTCATGGGGAATTCTCTATGAAAATCACATCATGCCCGAATTTCACCAGATTTTATACGCTCTCACCGTAGTTTATTTTGTCTTGATGCTCCTGACCATGCTGACCTGGATCCGCTACGGAGTCGCCTATATAAATATGGCCGGACGGGGCGGCAGGGTGCTTGTCCACGCGGCTTGGGCTATTTTTGTTCTCGGGATTATTTTCGTAATACTCAACGTTTTTAATAATTATATTTTTTCTTTTAATTCTGCCTATGAATACGTTGCAGAATCAGGCCGGTATCCGGCATTTGCACTTCAGATAGGATTCCATGTTATAGTTTCGGTTTACATGCTTTTTGCCACATATAAGGTGGCAGGGCGTCAAAAGCTGAGATGCTTCGCAGTTGCTCTGGCGAGTATCGTTTTGTGTGCATTTCTCGTAATTCAGATTGCTTTTGCCATGTTTCCTTCGTATTCCATGGGACTCATTATCGCGATATGCGTAATCCACTCATTTGTGGAAGCGGGAGAACTAAAGGAAAGAGAAATTCATGAGCATATTTCGACAGTGATGGCAGAGGCGTATGAGGCCATATATTACGTAGAAATAAGTACCGGAGAGTTTCTGACATTCTCAAAAGGTTCGAATTACAATTCCGGTGACTTTCCTTCTGCCGGAGCAGATTTTTTCAGAACTGCAATGGAGAATATAGAAAAGAACGTTTATCCGGACGACAGGGCGTATGCAGAAAGTATCTGCAGCAGGGAGTTCATTCTGGATAATCTTAAAGGCAGGAATTCCTTCGCCTTCAGATATCGCATTATCATCGGCGGAGAACCGCGATCCTGTTCTTTCACTGTGATGCTGGACAACAACGGCAAGTATTTCGTCATCTTTGTCAGGGATATAGAAGAGGAGCTTCTCGAAGAAAAGAAGCAGAAGGAAAATCGGAAACTGCAGGTTACTTTCGGTCAGATCGCAGAAAGCCTTGCTTCCAATTATGATGAAATATACTATGTAGATGCTGAAAACTCCTCCTATGTCCGTTATCAGGTGAATAATATCTTCGGACAGCTGGAGATCAGTCAGTCGGGGGATGATTTCTTCGGCGAATGTATGGTGAATATCCCAAAGATCATTCAAAGACAAGACCGTGATAAAGTTTCGGATTTTATCAGATTGGAAAATCTTACAGAGGTTCTCGAAAATTATAAGAGCGGCAGTATAGATTATCGAATCGTCGTATCGGGAGAAACGAAATATGTCAGACTGACGGCTCGTAAGACCAGCGACGGGACACATTTCATAATCGGCGTGGAAAACGTAGACGAAGAAATCGAAAGAGAAAAGCGTCATATCAAGGCCCTGCGAAGTGAACATGAACTTGCAAGAAAGGATGAACTTACCGGAGTCAAGAATAATACTGCATTTAAAGAACTGATGGATGCTGTACAGGACAATATCGACAAAGGCCTGGATTATCTGCCTTTTGCACTTGTGGTATGCGACACCAACGACCTGAAGAAAATAAATGATACTCTGGGTCATGTGGCGGGAGATGAATATATCAAGGCATCCGCACAGATTTTATGCGATCTGTTCGTTCACAGTCCGGTATTCAGGATCGGCGGGGATGAATTTGTGGTATTCCTCCGGGGAAGCGATTATACTGCAAGAGAAGAACTCATGCACAGTCTGAGAGAGCAGATCCTGGAGAACCAGAAAAGCGGCATAGGTCCGATCCTGGCATCGGGAATGGCAGAATATGAATACGAGAATGATAATGATGTGACAGAGATATTCGACCGTGCCGACAGGGAAATGTATGCAAACAAGAAGAGCTTGAAAGAGGGAAAGCACTGACAGTTTACAAAAAAGGAGAAGATCACATGGACGCGTTTGAAGCGATGCTCACCAGGCGGAGCACCAGAAAATACAGGGCGGAGATGCCGGATAGAGAGCTTGTTGAAAAGATAATTGAGGCCGGGAGATATGCGCCCAGCGGGTCAAACAGCCAGAATACACATTTCATCGTATTTACGGACAGAGAGATGCTGCGGGAGATGGCTGATCTTGTGAGGAATGAATTCTCGAAGATGGAAATCAGGCCGGGGATGTATGTATCCCTTAAGAATGCCATAAATGCTGCACAGCGTACGGATTATGTGTTCCACTACAATGCTCCCGTATTCATAGCTGTTGCGAATAAAAAGAATTACGGAAATGCAATGGCTGACAGTGCTTGCGCACTGGAGAACATGATGATAGCAGCCAGTGCCCTGGATCTGGGTTCCTGCTGGATCAACCAGCTTCACTGGCTGGACGAAAATCCTGCGATCCGCGAGTTTATGTACAGGTACGGGCTGGGTGACGATGAAACCGTCACCGGCGGTCTGATACTGGGATTTCCTGAAAAGGGCGCACCGGAGAGAAAGGCTCTCGAGAGAAAGGGAAACCCGGTAACCTGGGTGGAATAAAATATATAATAATGACGAGTATATCCTAGGGCTTCGTCAATATGGAAAACCGTTTAGCAGAACATCAAACAAATCTACTCTCGAGGCGATGTAGTTGCATTATTGGAAATAAGTTGAATTTTATCGTTGACTTAACCTAAATTAGGTTATATAATCTAACCGAAATTAGGAAGAAGAACGCCAGCTACTGGTTAAGGTCTTTGATTTCAGGAGGTGGAAGATGTCACATACCAGTTTTGGAGAATTCGTTCGAGTTCTAAGAATAAGGCATAATGAACTTATGGGAGATATGGCAGAGATGTTGGGCGTTAAGGTATCTTTCTTGTCTGCGGTAGAGACGGGGAAAAAAAATGTTCCTGCAGAATGGATAAGAAAAATAGCTGAACATTATAATTTAACAGAGGAGAAACAAGATGAATTAAGAGAAGCCGTGGAAGAATCGAGAACACAATACAAAATAGTCACAAAAGATGCAGGGAAAAAACAAAGACGTGCGGCGCTTCAGTTTGCAAGATCATTTGATAAACTTGATGATGAAACAGCGAATAAGATACTGTATTTGCTTAGTAAAAAAGAGGGGAAGAACTAGAAATGGATTACGAGACAAAGCCGACCAGCAGAAAGAATTTAAGAAAATTTGCGGGATATCTTCGTGAACTTTTTGGAGTGTCTTCTACGGGGGCTTTTCCGGTATTAGAAGTGCTGGATTTAATTCGTGATATTTTTGAAAATAGTGGATATGAGATTGTAGAGGATAATAAATTGCCACCGCAAACAATGGCACAGTGCTCGCCTAATGATGAAGGCGGATACACGATAGAAATCAAAGAGTCAGTATATGAGGGGGCTAGGAATAAAAAAGTAGGTGCTTTTCGCGGGTTTATCTGTCACGAAATCTGTCACGTGTTCCTATTTGAGATAGGCTTTACCCCCTTATTTGCCAGAAGCTTTGAAGAAAACAAAATTCCGGCCTTTCGTAGCGTCGAATGGCAAGCGAAAGCGCTCTGCGGTGAAGTAATGATTCCCTATGAAGAAAGCCGAAATATGGGCATTCAGGAGATTTGTGACAAGTACAATGTATCGAAAGCTTTCGCTGTGATGCGAAAGAAACAGGAAAAGAAAGAACGGAGGTGAGAAAAAAATAAACAAAACGTATTGAAGAGTTGCAGCCACAACAAATCAATACGTTTCATCCTCAGATATGCTATCACATAACTAAGATTAAGCACTTAGATGATAGCATATCTGCCCTTTCACGTCAATTGACGGATAAAACATGTTTTGCGGGCGAGGAGCCCCTGTGAACCTGCAGATTGCAGAGAAAGGACGGTGCCATGTCTAAGAAAAAAGTGTACATGGATGACGGTTTTAATCCAGAATTTGTTGAAACCGCACGTTTCGATGGAATACTCGAAATACCTGTTTTAGATCCACCTCGAGAGTTCGTTATTCCGGATCGTATGATACCCTTAACTAAGCTAAAAAGAAGTGAAAATCATTCGGAAATTGTCGTTCCGTATGTTTACGATTCAGAGTTTTCGGATATACTTAGAAATCCTGACAAATATGTAGATGAATTATCAAAGCATCCGGCGGCTGCTTCGTTAGATAATTCTGCTTACGTGGACTCACCGCTAGAGGTTCAAATAGCAAACGTATACAGGAGTAGGGCAATTGGACATCATCTCCAGAAAAGAGGAGTAAATATAATACCTAATGTAAGGTGGGGTGATGAACGCAGTTATACAACCTGTGTTTTGCCAGAAAAATTTGCTTTTCTAGGACTACCAAAGCATAGCATTTTAAGTGTGGGGACATACGGCGCTTGCAAGACACGAGAAGAAAAATTTCATCTTCGCAATGGCTTTATAGCAATGTTGGATGAATTGGAACCGGAATGCGTGCTGATTTATGGGGCGATGCCGAAGGATGTTTTTTTCGATCTCTATGATCGAACTAATTTTATTCAGTATTCAGATTGGACCTCCACGAAAAAGAGGAGGGCTAAGTGATGGGTACAGGAAAATGCGGACGTTATCTAAACACAAAGGGTAGCGGAAGAAGTGTCAGTGATTTTGCTTTAGTTCATTCAAATGAGGGGACTTTCACATATACACCAAAGGAGCATAAGATATCGAAATTAAAGTCGGGCGGTCATGGAGAGGCTGGACTACAACTGCTTGAAAGACATAACATACCGTATAATATAGTGGAGACTTACTCGAACGGGGTAAGGATCGGGAACGTGCCGGGACATAAGGACCCTCGCAAACGTAAGGGAACCGGACAAGCGTGGTTTCCAAAATCCTGGACTGAGAGGGATATTCGGAGAGCGGGGGAACATGTTGCCGGGCTGAAAGGCAATAGAAAAGTGCCAGACGGTAAGACTATTTTCGGAACATACAAAGGGGTTCGAGTTGGAGTTATTCGTACTAACGGAAAGATAGCAACGGTATTTCCGGATGTAAATCAGATCCCTGCGTTGAAGAGAAAAAGGAGGTAATTCATGAGTTTTAATGATGAATATTCCAGATTGATTGAAGCTCGCAAGGAATATACTGATGATATCGACTATGATACAAATCCTGTAATAAAAGAAATGGTAAAACTACTCACTCGAGACATTTCTGAAACAATAAATTTTCTCGAAACTGAGTGTACGGCGAATCAGTTTGTCTGGATGAGCGAGTTGTTTGATGAAGTGGCAGAAGAAACAAAGAGCAAAGAGTTTATAAAGACTCTCTATCGAATGATCGAAAAGTATCCAGAAGAAAGCAAGGAATATAATCTCAAATTCTTCGTTGACAGTGCGGCAGAGTATGTCTGATAAAACTGAATATAGTCTTTGAGTGCTGAAGTGAGATTAGATAACATGCTATAATACTTGCAGCATTCATAAATTGTGATGATGTTGAAAATTACTTTGAAAGGAGCTTTTACAATGCAGTTTATCATTAAGGCCTATGACGGGGAAGGTATGCTGGATAAGAGGATGGAGGTTCGGCCGAGACATCTGGAGGGCATGGACGCGATGAAGGAGCATATCCTCTGCGGAGGCGGCATGCTGGACGATGAGGGAAAGATGATCGGCTCGGCACTGATCGTGGAATTCGATGACAGGGCTGCCCTGGACGAGTATATCGCTAATGAACCGTACGTGCAGGAGCATGTCTGGGAGCGCATCGAGATCGAGCGCATGAACGTGGTCCTGCTGAACGGGGGAAGGGCGGATTCATAGAAGATGGAGCCGAACAGGATAATATACCTCGATCTTTTGAGGATAGCTGCCACGGGGGCTATGATAATGCTCCACGTGGCGGCGTCATGTATGGGTGCGGTGGCGGTGGATTCGGCACAGTTTGCGGTATTCAACTTCTATGACAGCATTGTGAGATTCTGCGTGCCGGTCTTTGTCATGATATCCGGGGTCCTCTTTATGAATCCGGACTGGAAGATCTCCGTGAGGGACCTTTACATGGTGAATATCCGCAGGATAGCAATCTCATTTATATTCTGGTCTCTCGTTTATGTGGCATACACCATCGTGACGGATGTGGTGCTTGACGGTCAGCCTCCGGACGGGGATAAGGCGGAGCAGCTGGGAAAAGATTTTGTATATGGCCACTATCACATGTGGTTCCTGTACATGATCATCGGGCTGTATATAATGACGCCGATCCTCAGGAAGATCGCAGAGGACAGGAAAATTGAAAAGTACTTCATCCTGATGTCAGTGATATTCTGCTTCGGGGCAAACCTGCTGAAGTTTCTGCCACGGTTCGGAACCGGAGTTGAAGAGGTCATGTCCGACCTGAACCCGGCTCTGGTGCTGGGATTCTCAGGTTATTACCTCGCAGGGGATTACATTCACAGGTACGGAATACCGGCGCCTCTGAGGTTCCTCGTGTATCTGCTGGGCATAGCCGGCGCCGTCTTCACCTGCGTCGCCACGGCCCGGATGTCCTGCGCCGCGGGAACTGTGGACAGTCACATGTACGGATTCCTGATGCTGAACAACTTCCTGCCGGGGGTGGCGGTATTCACATGGGTGCGGGAGCGTTTCCGCAACAGGGAATTCAGGCCTAACCTCACCAACAGGCTCGTGAAACTTTCAAATCTGACCTTTGGCATCTACCTGGTACACGACCTCTTCATCATGATCTTCATGAGACAGGGTATATCCACCCTGAGTTGGAACGCGGTAATTTCTGTGCCGCTTCTGACTCTGGCTGTGTTCCTGCTGAGCTGGATCACTGCGGCGGTAATCCACCGGATCCCGGTGCTTCGCAGGACGATCTGAGCAGCTCCGGGATCCCGTCAGAGGCTGAGTCCGCCTGCATGGGGAAGCTGTTTTGTATATCCGTATGAAGAAATACAATATTAAAACATGAATGTGATATAATATTTGAAATCGTATTTTGTTATCAGTTGAACTATTTACATATCGAAAGGAATCATGATCATGGAAAAGTTACGTGTAGGTATACTGGGCGGAACGGGCATGGTTGGCCAGAGATTTATCCAGCTTCTGGCGGATCATCCCTGGTTTGAGATCGCCGAGATCGCAGCAAGCGGCAGAAGCGCAGGCAAGACGTATGAAGAGACTATCGAAGGTCGCTGGAAGATGGACGAACCGGTTCCTGAAAAAGTAAAGAAGATTATGGTCAGGGACGTTAAGGAAGTGAAGCAGATCACGGACAATGTGGATTTTGTCCTGAGCGCTGTGAACATGTCCAAGGACGAGATCAAGGCCATCGAGGAAGAGTATGCAAAGACTGAGACTCCGGTAGTTTCAAACAACAGCGCACACCGCTGGACTCCGGACGTACCGATGATCATTCCTGAGATCAACCCGCAGCATGCGGAGGTAATCGAGTTCCAGAGAAAGAGACTTGGAACGAAGAAGGGCTTCATCGCAGTCAAGCCAAACTGCTCCATTCAGTCATATACGCCGGCGCTGGCTGCCTGGAAGGAATTCCAGCCATATGAAGTCGTTGCCACGACATATCAGGCTATTTCCGGTGCAGGCAAGACGTTTGCTGACTGGCCGGAGATGGACGGCAACATCATCCCGTACATCGGCGGCGAGGAAGAAAAGAGCGAGAAGGAGCCTATGAGGATCTTCGGCCACATCGAGAACGGCGTGATCGTTCCTGCTGAGAGCCCGCTGATCACCTGCCAGTGCGTGAGAGTTCCTGTACTCTACGGACATACGGCAGCAGCTTTCGTGAGATTCAAGGGGGAACCGACAAAGGAAGAACTGATCGAAAAACTGAGAAGTTTCTCCGGAGTACCTCAGGAACTGAAGCTTCCTAGCGCTCCTGAGCACTTCATCCAGTACCTGGAAGACGACAATCGTCCTCAGGTTGCTCTGGATGTGAACTACGAGGGAGGAATGGGCGTATCCATCGGACGTCTCAGAAAGGACACCATGTTCGACTGGAAGTTCATCGGCCTGTCCCACAACACTCTCAGAGGTGCTGCAGGCGGCGCGGTTGAGTGCGCTGAGCTGCTGACGGCTATGAAGTACATCGAAAAGAAATAAAAAATAATTTTTGCGCGGTGACTCCGGTTGCCGCGCATTTTTTATGTTTGACATGAACCCCAGGGGGGTATATGATTTCAGTGAGATGATACCCGGAGGGGGTATGGTGGCTGATGTTATTATTACTATCGAAATGAAAGGAGGGACGGGCATGGATGAGAGAAATGTGTGCCCTCACTGCGGGGAGCGGCACAAGAAGCGCAGTGAGGAGGAGCAGCGGAAGCTGATGACCAGGCTGAAGAAGATCGAGGGGCAGATCCGCGGGATCGAGCGGATGCTGGAAAATGACGCGTACTGTCCGGATATACTGGTGCAGGTGTCGGCGGCCACCAGCGCTCTGAACAGCTTCAACAAGGTGCTGCTGGCTTCACACATCAGGAGTTGCGTGCTGAATGACATAAAACAGGGGAAAGAGGAGACCATCGACGAGCTCTGCGATGTGATGCAGAAGCTGATGAAGTGAGAGCCCGCGCCGGCGGGTGATAAAAGGAGTATTTGAAATGGAACAATTTGTTGTAACGGGCATGTCCTGCGCGGCGTGTCAGGCGAGAGTGGAAAAGGCTGTGGCGAAGGTGCCGGGGGTATCTTCGGTGGCGGTGTCACTGCTGACGAACTCCATGGGAGTTGACGGGACGGCGGATGAGGCCGAGATCATCCGGGCTGTGGAGAATGCGGGATACGGTGCCAGCGTAAAGGGCGCGGCGGAGGCCGGCAGGATCACCGCAAGTCAGAAGCTGGCAGCGGAGGAGGACGCGCTGAAGGACCGGGAAACACCGAAACTGGTGAAAAGGCTGGCCGCGTCGGTGGCATTTCTTCTCGTTCTCATGTACGTGACCATGGGGCACAATATGCTGAACTTTCCTCTGCCGGGAGTGCTGGAAGGAAACTGGGCGGGACTGGCTCTGACCCAGATGCTCCTGGCGATCATCGTGATGGCCATCAACAGGGCCTTTTTCGCCTCCGGATTCAGGTCCATGCTCCATCTGGCTCCCAACATGGACAGCCTGGTTGCGCTGGGCTCGGGGGTTTCCTTCGCCTGGTCCCTGTTCGTCTTTTATAAGATCACGTATCTGCTGAACGTGGGCGCCGGCAGTCCGGAGATCATGGAAATCTACCACGACCAGCTCTACTTTGAGTCTGCGGCTATGATCCCGGCGCTGATCACCGTGGGCAAGACATTGGAGGCCATGTCCAAGGGCAGGACCACAGACGCGCTGAAGAATCTCATGAAGATGGCACCGAAGACTGCGGTGCTGGAGAGGGACGGCGCGCAGGTGGAAGTGGGAATCGACGAGGTCATGCCCGGGGATGTATTCGTCGTAAAGCCGGGGGCTGCGATTCCGGTTGACGGCGAGATCATCGAGGGTGAAACGGCGGTTGACGAATCCACGCTCACCGGAGAATCTGTACCGGTGGACAAGGCGCCGGGGGATCTGGTGAGCGCAGCGACTATCAACCACTCAGGTTTTATAAAGGCCAGAGCCACGAGAGTCGGCGAGGATACCACATTCTCCCAGATCATCCGCATGGTCAGCGACGCGGCTGCCACCAAGGCACCCATCGCGAGAATCGCGGACAAGGTTTCGGGGATCTTCGTGCCGGCAGTCATCGCAGTGGCTTTTGCAGTAATGTTAATATGGCTTGCCCTGGGGCATCCTGCCGCATATGCACTGGAGCGGGCAATCAGCGTCCTGGTGATCTCCTGCCCTTGCGCCCTGGGCCTCGCCACCCCTGTCGCCATCATGGTGGGCAACGGCATGGGCGCCCGGAACGGCGTGTTCTTCAAGACCAGCGAGGCTCTGGAAAACGCCGGGCGGATACAGATCGTGGCCCTGGACAAGACCGGGACCATCACCCAGGGACGCCCCGAAGTGACTGACGTATATGCAGCGGAGGGGTTCAGCGAGAGAGAGCTGATGGAATACGCCTACTCCCTGGAGCGCCTCAGCGAACATCCTCTGGCCGGGGCTGTCGTGAAGCGGGGGGAGGCGCAGGAACTGACCCCGTATCCTGTGGAAGGATTCAAGGCCCTTGCGGGAAACGGACTCTCCGGACATATCGGCGGAAAGCCGGTGAGAGGAGGCTCCGCGAGATTTATGGAAACCCTGGTGAAAGTGCCGGCCGAGGTTTCGGAGAAGGCCGACGAACTGGCGGCACAGGGCCGTACGCCGCTGTTCTTTGAACGGGACGGCAGCCTCATGGGCATCATCGCGGTGGCAGATGTAATAAAGGAGGACTCCGCCCGTGCAGTAAGCGAGATGCGGAATATGGGCATCGAGGTAGTAATGCTCACAGGCGACAACCGCCGCACAGCGGAAGCCATAGGCCGGGAGGCCGGAGTGGACCGGGTCATCGCGGAGGTGCTGCCGGATGGCAAGGAAGCGGTGATCCGGCAGCTGCAGAGCCGGGGCCGTACAGCCATGGTGGGAGACGGGATCAACGATGCCCCGGCGCTGACCAGGGCCGACACCGGCATCGCCATAGGGGCGGGTTCCGACGTGGCCATCGACTCGGCGGACATCGTTCTCATGAATTCAAAACTGACGGATGTTCCGGCTGCTATCCGGCTGAGCCGCGCCACATTAAAAAACATCCACGAAAATCTGTTTTGGGCCTTTGCGTATAATGTTATACTTATACCGATGGCGGCAGGTTTATATTCCGCGATACATATGAATCCTATGATCGGGGCGGCTGCCATGGCGCTGTCCAGCTTCACCGTGTGCATGAATGCTCTGCGGCTGAATCTCTTCAAAGTGCATGATCCGTCCGGCGACAGGCCGCTTCGGAAGCGCGCGCTGCCGGAGGATGTGACTGCGGCGGAGGATTCTGCTGCACAAGATGGTTCCGATCCTGCCGGTCCGGCGACCGGAGAAACGGCCGCTGCCGGGGCGGGTCTGACGAAGACAGCAAGAATAGACGGTATGATGTGCATCCACTGTGAGGCGACTGTTCGCAAGGCGCTTGAGGCTCTGGATGGTGTGGAGAGCGTCGTGGCATCCCACGAGAAGGGCACGGCGGTGCTGAGTCTCAGTGGAGATGTGGCTGACGAAGATATAAAGGCCGCTGTGGAGAAGGAGGATTATACCTTCCTCGGTATCGAGTGACGGAGAAATCGCTGAACCGGTGATTTTGTGAAGGAGAGGATCGAAAAAATGCATATTCCTGAAAACTATCTGAGTCCGGAGACCTGTGCAGTGATGACAGCTGCCATGGTCCCGGTGTGGGTCATTTCCGTGAAAAAACTGAAAGAGGATCTGCCTGCGGAAAAGCTTTCCATGATAGGCATGGGGGCGGCCTTTTCATTCCTGGGCATGATGTTCAACATCCCGGTGCCCGGAGGGACCACCGGACACGCAGTTGGAGGGACCCTGATCGCCATGCTGCTGGGACCGTACGCAGGATGCATAGCCGTCAGTGTGGCCCTGCTGCTGCAGGCGCTGATATTCGGCGACGGGGGGATCCTGAGCTACGGAGCGAACTGCTTCAACATGGCATTTGTCCTGCCGTTTGTGGGATATGTTGTGGCGGAGGCCATAGCCGGCCGGTTGAAGACACCCCGCGGAAGGCTGATCGTCGCGGCTGTGGGCTCCTACGCAGGCCTGAATGCGGCTGCCCTGTCAGCGGCTGTGGAATTCGGCATCCAGCCCATGCTCTTTACCGATGCTGCCGGCCGGGCGCTGTACTGCCCGTATGGCCTTGACTTGTCCATCCCTGCCATGATGATCGCACATCTCACCGTGTTCGGCGCGGCTGAGATCATATATACCGTGGGAATCTACGGATTCCTGAGCAAAGTTTCCCCGGACATGCTGCAGAATGCTGCACCCGGGGACCAGCACGCCGGCTCGGGGCGGACATCCCTGCCGGTGAAGATCCTGCTGGGCGCCCTTATAATCCTCACCCCGCTGGGACTCCTGGCGGAGGGGACTGCCTGGGGCGAATGGGGCGCAGATGAGATCGCCGGCACCGGCGCAGGCTACACGCCGGCCGGCATGCTGGAGGGCTTCGAGTTCTCCGCTCTGATCCCGGACTACTCCATCGAAGGGCTGCCGGAGGCGCCGGTCTACATCCTTTCGGCGGTCATCGGAGTGTCGCTGCTGGTGATCACCTTTAAGATCGTGGGGCATCTGGCGTCCCGCAGACACTGATATTATTAATGTAATGCGCCGCGCCCGGCAACGGAGCCGGAAAAACGCACCGGAGAGCTGTATGAACGCAAATCGGATGAACGAAAAAATGATGAGGCTGATCGCAGCTGCAACGGCGGGAAATGACGGAACGGCTCCGCCGGGACGGATCCTGCCCGCAGTGCGGATCCCGGTTGCTCTGACGGAGATACTGCTCTGCGCACTGGCGGTGAACGCGCTGTTCGTGGTGACTGTGGTTGCGATGGAACTGGTCCGGGCCATGAGCCTGAAACCGGCGCAGCTGGTAAAGGTGACGATAACCGTGTTATCCGCCACCGGTATGACCATGCTGCTGATGCTGCCGGCAGTGTTTCTGGGGAGCCCCCACTCCATGCTGACTGTGGGGCTCAGAGTCTTCGAGTCCGTGCTGGTGGTTGCCAACATGAACGCCCTCATGGACTGGAGACAGCTGACGGGCGCCATGCGCAGCGCAAGGGTACCTGAGGTATTTGTACTCTTCCTGGACATGACGATCCGTTTTATGGCGATCCTGAGCCGGTACAGCGGGATGATACTGGAGGCGGTGAAGCTCAGGACGGTGAGCAGACTGAACTGGAAAAACGCTCCAACCGGCGGGACTCTGGGAACCACATTCCTGAAGTCACGGAAGATCGCGGACCGGACTGCGGAGGCTATGCAGTGCAGGTGCTTTGACGGCAGGTATCCCACCATGGAAAAGAGGAAGTTCGGATTTGCTGACTTCTGCTGTCTTCTGCTGATCCCGGCTCTGGCAGCATATTTCATTTATTGTGAAAGCCTCATGTGATCCGTATATAGCTAATAGACGATAAGAAAGAAACGGCAAGGATGATCAAACTTGAAAATGTGAGTTTCAGCTACGGCGGCGAACCGGCGCTGGACCGGGTGAGCTTCGAATTTCATAAGGGAAGATGCTACGTGGTGGAGGGTCCCAACGGCTGCGGCAAGTCGACTCTCTTCAGGATCCTGCTGGGGCTGAACCTGCCGGACAGCGGACAGTATTTCTTCGATGGGGAGGAGATAACGGCCAGGAAACTGAGGGACCGGGCATTTGCAATGAACTTTCACAAGCGCATCGGACTGGTCTTTCAGGATCCCGAGGTGCAGCTCTTCTGCAGCAGCGTGGAGGACGAGGTGATGTTCGGGCCGGCCCAGTTGGGTCTCAGTGAAGAGGAGGTCCGGGAGCGGGTTGAAAAGTACATGCACGTCTTCGGCGTGGGGAAGCTCCGGAAGCGGGCTCCCTTCAACCTGAGCGGAGGCGAAAAGCGCAGAGTGGCGCTGGCGTCTGTGCTGGCCATGGAACCTGAGGTGCTGGTGCTGGATGAGCCCTTTAACGGTCTGGACGACATGTGCAGGAACTACATCACGGAGTATCTGGAGAGCACCAAATCCGAGAGGCTGGTCATAATCTCCGCCCACGAGCGGGAACTGACGGAAAGGCTGGCGGATGTCCGGGTGAAGATGAGCCCGGATCACCGGATAGTCGAATGATATGCAGCTGAGGACCGGAAAATCACGCCGGAGGGGGAATGCGGAATGGAACTGCGAGAACTGTTGGAAAAACTGAAAGATGGCTCATTGTCAATAGACGATGCGATTGAGAATATAAACGCTGCCGGCTACACTGATATGGGCTTTGCAAAGCTGGACACGTCCCGTGAACAGCGGTCGGGCTTCCCGGAGGTGATATTCTGCAGCGGCAAGACTGACGAGTACCTGGTGTCGATCTACAGAAAGATGGTGGAGAATGACGGCCGGGCCTTCGGAACCAGAGCCACGGCGCACCAGTTCGGGCTGGTGAAGGCGGAAATCTCTTCTGCGGAGTACGATCCGGTGTCACGGATCCTCAAGGTGGACCCGGTGAGACAGGAGGGCGCCGGCTGCATCGCCGTGGTCAGCGCGGGCACTGCGGACATCCCGGTGGCGGAGGAGGCGGCTCAGACAGCTGAGTACTTCGGCGCCCGGGTGGAGCGCATCTACGATGTGGGAGTCAGCGGCATCCACAGACTGCTGTCCCAGACGGACCGGATCCGTTCTGCCAACTGCGTGATCGCCGTGGCCGGCATGGAGGGCGCCCTTGCCAGCGTCATTGGCGGTCTGGTGAAAAATCCGGTGATCGCGGTGCCTACTTCAGTGGGTTACGGCGCCAATCTTCAGGGCCTCTCAGCCCTGCTGACCATGATAAACTCCTGCGCCAACGGGATCGCGGTGGTGAACATCGACAACGGCTACGGCGCAGGCTATATAGCGACCCAGATCAACCGTCTCGCGACGAGGTGACGTGAGCGGCGAGTTGACATAAACGGGGCGGGTCAGAGAAATATTCTCTGTGACCCGCCCCGTCTGTTTATTCATCGTAAGTCAGTCTGCTTATCGTCAGCTTCCCCGACCCGCCGGCTGACGTGGTCTCCCCGGTCAACCACCGGCTCGTAGCCGAGTATCTTAAATCTCATATCCATACAGTTCCTGCACTCGGCAGCCTCATCCCCGGTGCAGATCTTGTTGTCGTAGAGCATGTACTTTTCCCGGACTTCCTGCGGCGACAGATTCGGCATCACCACGTTGGCTCCGGCCAGCACGCCCTTTTCCCGCCCCATGGGATCTATGGTCCCCAGCGCCGTGGTGGCAGGTATCAGCGCCTCCGGCACCAGCAGCCGCAGGAGGGAGATCAGGAATGTGGTCATCTCAAGAGTCCCGGCAGGAAACTCCGCGAAAGGCGTGGCATGGTGCGGCACGAAGGGTCCTATACCGATCATGTGCGGCTCCAGCTCCTTTATGAACAGCAGATCCTCTGCCAGATGCTCAGGCCTCTGGTAAGGAGACTGGACCATGAACCCGGTGCCCACCTGGTAGCCGATTTCCTTGAGATCCCGGAGACAGCGCTTCCTGTTGGCCAGACTGAGAGACTCCGGATGAAGCATTCTGTAATGCTCCTCATTGGCCGTCTCGTGCCTCAGCAGATAGCGGTCCGCTCCCGCCTGAAAGTACATTAGGTACTGCTCACGGGTCTTCTCTCCGATGGACAGAGTCACGGCACAGTCCGGGTGCTGATCCTTTATTCCCCTGACGATCTCACAGATGTCCTCATCGCTGAACTGCGGATCCTCCCCGCCCTGCAGCACGAAGGTCCTGAAACCCAGCCGGTACCCCTCATCCGTACACATGAGTATGTCTTCGCTGCTGAGTCTGTACCGCTCCAGTTCCCGGTTGCTGCGCCGGATCCCACAGTAGAGGCAGTCGTTCCTGCAGTAGTTTGTGAACTCGATGAGCCCCCTCATGTATATGTCGTGACCATAAAATTCGTCGGTGAGCCTCCGGGCCAGCTTCCCGGCGCGCTCCGCCTCCTCCGGCGTAAAAGTGCTGATGAGCTGCACGAATTCATCCTTTGTCAGGGTGTGTTCCCTTTCAAGTCTCTCTATGAGCTCCATGTTTGAGGTCTTTTCCATGTCAGATTCCTTTCCATGTCAAATTGTTAATAAGCGATTCGAGATGCGGGTGATAATATCAATGTTGTCAGGGCGCAGCCCGTCAGCATCCTGCAATCAGCATTTCACCTGACTGTCAACATTCTGAGACCCGTCTTCAGCCAGCCTTACTGCCTTTACGAAGGCGTCGATCCGGTCCGGGTCCTTTCCGCCGCCGTCCTTTTCGACGCCCGACGAGACGTCCACTGCATACGGCGACAGCATTTCCACAGCCGCTCCCACGTTGGAAGGATTCAGCCCACCTGCAAGTATCACCGGTTTGTCTCCGGTGGGAAGCTCGCTGATAAGAGACCAGTCGAAGGTCTTTCCGCTGCCGGGGGTCTGGGCGTCAAACAGATATGCCCCGATCCGGCTGTTGTTTCGCAGCAGCGCGGCCTCATTCATATTATCCACGTTGAAGGCCCGTATCACCGGGATCTCCGTGCTGCGGAGTACCTCCGGATCCAGAACCCCGTGGATCTGTATCATATCAAAACCGGCCTCCTGTATCTCCAGCGCCTGCTCCGGCGTGGGAGAAACGGTGACCGCCACAGTGCGTATATTCGGATCCAGCGCCTCCATGATGGCACCGGCCTGAGTGATACTGATGTTTCGCTTGCTTTTTGGGAAGAACAGCACCATTCCTGCCATATCCACCCGGTTCCGGTTCAGGTAAGCCGCCTCGGCCGGTTCCCTCAACCCGCATATCTTTATTTTCACAGCCATCTGCGCAATTTCCTTTCACTTTGACTCGATTTACCGGCATGCTTTACTTCTCTTAATTGTAACACTCACCGGAGCGCAGAGCGATACCTGATTCCTAATGTTGCCCGCCGTTGTTTTTTCGGGGTGTCGGGGTTGACTCCTGCCTGAAGGTCTGTTTTAATGTTCCTTAAAAGAGTCCGGGCTGAGACCCGGAAAAAACGGGCGCCACGTGGTATTGGAGCCCGGAAGTCGTCAACCGGAGGGAAATCTGATGGAAAATAACAAATCCGGACGCAAAGCCCTGGGAACGGTGCAGCTCACAGGTGCTGCGTTTATCTGGGGCGTGGCATTCGTTGCCCAGAGCGTCGGAAATTCATATATGGGAGCTTTTACATTCGGCTTTGTGCGCTCCCTGCTGGCGGTGATAACCATTGCGGTTCTCATCAACGTGTTTGATCTGATACATTCGATGAAGAGGAAAAACAGCAGTCCGGTGGGTAACAGAGGCTGGTCGCGGGTTACGCTCCAGGCTGGGATTCTCTGCGGAACCTTTCTGGGAATTGCTGCGACTCTGCAGCAGATCGGACTGAATTACACCACCGTTGGAAAGGCGGGCTTCATAACTGCCATGTATATTGTACTTGTCCCTGTGGCAAGAACGATCATGGGTAAGCCGGCGGGAAAACAGGTCTGGGTCGGGGTGTGTCTGGGAGTGGCCGGACTCTATCTGCTGGGGGTCTACGACAGCGGAGAAACCGGTCTGAACCCGGGAGATCTGATGATCCTGGGCAGCGCCCTCTTTTTTACATTTCAGATAATTGCGATAGACCGGTTCGTGGACAGGGTTGACGGCCTCAAGCTGTCGCTGCTTCAGTTCGCGGTCTACGGGCTGATCTCGCTGCCGCTGATGATCCTCTTCGAACAGCCGGATCCCCATGCCATCGTGGAAGGCTGGATCCCGGTACTGTACATGGGTATCATGTCCAGCGGAGTGGCATATACACTTCAGATCATGGGACAGGGGAAGCTGAACCCCACTGTGGGATGTCTGCTCATGAGTCTGGAATCCGTGGTATCCGCTGTTTCAGGCTGGCTTTTGCTGGGGGAAAAACTCTCGGTGGCGGAGACTGCGGGCTGTGTCATCATGGGGGCTGCCATAGTCATAGCGCAGCTTCCGGACAGGGTGAAGGACCCGGCGGAGAAGATGTAAATCGTATAATAATATTGACTTAATAGAGCATGCAAACTATAATGTATACGATGATTGCACTCTAATGAGAGCGCTCTTGCTCCTGACGGAGCAGGCGCATTTTTTTACCACACTGCACTTTAGCGCATAACCGCGGTATGGCACAAGTGTGGTTTTGATTCTGAAGGGCGCGCATTTGACATTTGACATCATTGAATTTAATCGGAGGAAAAGGTAATGATCAGACGTAACAAACTTGTCGCAATGACAATGGTTGCAGCAATGGGACTCATGTCCTTCGCAGGCTGCGGCGCAACAACAACCGGCTCGGCAAACAATTCCGGATCTGCTGAAGCGGCAGCTCCTGCAGACGGCGTTTTCCACATCGGCGTGTGTCAGCTTCTGGAACATCAGGCTCTGGATGCTGCGACTCAGGGCTTTGTGGATGAACTTACTGAAAAGCTCGGAAAAGACAAGGTGGTATTCGACATTCAGAATGCACAGGGTGAAGAGGCCAACTGCGCTACTATAGTTTCAGGCTTCGTTTCTTCTGACGTGGATCTGATCCTCGCCAATGCTACTGCTTCCCTGCAGGCTGCAAGCCAGGCGACAGCAGATATTCCTATTCTCGGAACATCCATCACCGATTACGGTGCAGCTCTCGGAATCGAGAACTGGACAGGTACTTCCGGAACAAACATTTCAGGTACATCAGATCTGGCTCCTATCAGCGAGCAGGCTGACATGCTGATGGAACTCGTTCCGAACGCAAAGCAGGTAGGTCTCCTTTACTGCTCTGCAGAAGCTAATTCCGTATATCAGATCGAGCAGATGGAAGCGGCTCTCGACAAGGCAAAGGTTGCTCACGAGAGATATTCCGCTGCTGATTCCAACGAGATCCAGTCCGTTGTGACAAAGGCAGTTTCCGAATGCGACGTTCTCTACATTCCTACGGATAATACGCTGGCTTCCAACACTGAGATCATCGACAACATCGCAGGACCTGCAGGCATTCCTATCATCGCTGGAGAAAAGGGTATCGTTGAAGGCTGCGGCATCGCAACTCTGTCCATCGATTACTATGAACTGGGCAAGGCTACAGGCGACATGGCTTATGAGATCCTCGTAAACGGCGCTGACATCTCCAAGATGGAAGTTCAGTATGCTCCAAACGTTACGAAGCTCTTCATGGCTGACCGCTGCACAAAGCTGAACATCAAGGTTCCTGAAGGCTACACAGAGCTGAAGGCCGAGTAGGACTGCTGCGGCAGGATTTGTAAAAAACCGGACTTTTCCGGACTCATAGCGGGAGCGGCAGCAAGCTGCCGCTCTTTTGCTAAAACTAACTTTGGAGCAGAGGTAATATTTTAATGACTATTGCAAGTTTATTGGCAGCTTTGCCGGCGTCAGTGGCACAGGGCCTTCTTTGGGGCATCATGGCCATCGGCGTTTTCATCACATTCAAGATCCTCGACATCGCGGATCTGACAGTCGACGGTTCCATCGCACTGGGAGGCGCGGTGGCAGTTATGGCGATAACTCACGGAGTTTCCATAGGTGTCGCCATGGTTCTGGCTACGGTATCGGGCCTGGCAGCAGGTCTCGTGACGGGTATTTTACACACACTTCTGGGCATTCCGGATATTCTCGCCGGCATCCTGTCCCAGATTTCACTTTATTCTATTAATATGAACATAATGGGAAAGTCCAATCAGGCGGTGAGCGTGGACCGCTTTCCGCTGCTGGTCACCCTCAGAGATATACCGCATACTGTTATCATGGCAGCAATCTTCCTGGTGGTTCTCATAGCAATACTCTACTGGTATTTCGGAACTGAACAGGGCGCTATGATCCGTGCGACAGGATGTAACGTGAACATGGCCAGAGCACAGGGTATCAATACCAATCTGTGCAAGGTCATCGGTCTCGCACTCTCAAACGGCCTGGTTGCGCTCTCCGGCGCGCTGATCGCTCAGTATCAGGGCAACGCGGACGTAAACATGGGACGCGGTGCCATCGTAATCGGTCTGGCAGCTGTTATCATCGGTCAGGTCATAAGCGAAGCCCTTTTCAAAAGACAGATCAATTTTGCGCTCCGCATGCTGTTCGCAGCCATCGGTGCTGTGATATACTACATGGTGATCACCTTCGTGCTCTGGCTCGGTCTGCCTTCACAGGACATGAAACTCTTCTCTGCGATCGTAGTTGCTGTATTCCTCGCAGTTCCTTATCTCAAGGGCAAGTGGAACACATCTTTCGCACATGCGGAGATCAATGATACAGAGGGGGTTGAAGACTGATGCTGGAACTGAAGAATATCAGGAAGACCTTTAATAAAGGTACTATTAATGAAAAACCGGCGCTCAGAGGTGTAAACCTCACGCTGGAAGACGGCGATTTTGCCACGGTCATCGGAGGCAACGGTGCCGGAAAGTCAACCATGCTCAATGCCATAGCAGGCGTTTGGCCCCTGGATGCAGGCAAAGTGATCATCAACGGCACGGACGTCACTCATATTCCGGAATACAAGAGGGCTAAATATCTGGGCCGAGTGTTCCAGGATCCGATGACAGGTACCGCTGCGGATATGCAGATCATGGAGAACCTTTCCCTGGCATACCGCAGAGGCAAGTCCCACGGTCTGCGCTGGTCGATCACCAGAGCCGAGAAGGAAAAATATCATGAGCTTCTCAAGGAACTTGATCTGGGACTGGAAGACCGGATGACATCCAAGGTCGGTCTGCTCTCCGGCGGTCAGCGCCAGGCTCTGACACTGCTGATGGCCACTATACAGAGACCGGAACTTCTGCTTCTGGACGAGCATACGGCGGCACTGGATCCGAAGACGGCTGCGAAGGTGCTGGAACTGACGGACAAGTTCGTCAACGAAGGCAAACTGACCGCCCTCATGGTAACTCACAATATGCACGATGCGATCGCCCACGGAAACCGTCTGATCATGATGGACGAGGGCAGGATCATCATCGACATAAAGGGTGAGGAAAAGAAGAAGCTCACGGTTGAAGACCTGCTTGCAAAGTTCGAACAGGTGAGCGGCAGCGAATTCGACAGCGACAAGGCCCTTCTTTCAAAGTAGGATCTTTCTGCCGGCGTCATCTCCAGGATGCGGGGAATCCGGGGCATGATTCATTAATAATAACTTTAAGAGGCACTGCGTGATAAAGCGCCGTGCCTTTTGTATAATTTTTCCATCCACACTGAGGCGTGGGGAAAGGAAGGAATCTATGAAAATCTTTATCGATACTGCAAATGTAGAGGAAATAAGGGAAGCGGCATCCTGGGGAATCCTGTCCGGGGTGACTACGAACCCGAGCCTGATCGCGAAAGAGGGACGGGACTTTAAGACTGTGGTGAAGGAGATCACTCAGATCGTGGACGGTCCCATCAGCGCAGAGGTGCTCTCGCCCGAGGCGGAGGGCATGATCGCCGAGGCACGGGAGCTGGCGAAGATAGATGATAATATTACTGTAAAGATCCCGATGACTGAGGAGGGGCTGAAGGCGGTGGCTGTTCTTTCGAAGGAAGGAATAAAGACAAACGTCACGTTGATCTTTTCCGCAAATCAGGGTCTGCTGGCAGCCAGAGCGGGTGCATCCTTCGTGAGCCCGTTCGTGGGACGGCTGGATGATATCGGCATGAACGGACTTGAAGTTGTGGAGGACCTGGCGGACATCTTCGCAATCCACGGAATCGAGACTGAAATAATCGCCGCGAGCATTCGTCATCCGGAACATGTCACCGCATGCGCGAAGGCAGGGGCGGACATAGCGACGATCCCGTTCGGGGTGCTGAAGAAGATGTTCAGACATCCGCTGACGGACAGCGGGATCGACCAGTTCAACGCAGACTGGGAAAAGGCTGGGATGAAAAAGTAATCAAAAACTATCAAAAAAGCTGTTGACATTATCCTGAGGGTTTCGTATAATAATCAAGCTGACTCGTAAAGAGAAAGCCAATTCAATAAATCTTGAAAAGAGATTTAAAAAAATTGAAAATACATGTTGACAAAGGCTTTGAACTTTGATAATATGTATAAGCTGTCGTTAAGAGCTCGGCTCTTTCGACAAAGCACCTTGAAAACTACATAGTACAGCGATTTTGTAAATGTACAGAATCCATATCAAGCATTACGTCAAGTATGCTTGGGTGGAACCTGAACAATTCTCAAATACAAAAACAATGGTTCTAAAATCAGCTATGCTGATGGACGAAACAATCGCAAAGAAAGCGCGAAAGTGTTTTCTTGAGCATTAAAGATCAAGATATTTAGCTCGAAAGAGTTATATATACCATTTAATTAAGAGTTTGATCCTGGCTCAGGATGAACGC
>JAIKWW010000097.1 GCA_024684465.1 Clostridia bacterium
CTTCCAAGCTGGTAGGTGAAGCCCTCGTATCCGGTGGTTTCCGCCGTCAGGAACGGGTCAAAGGCCTCGTCGTAGTAGCCGGCACCGGAGTAGTAGGTCGCCCGGCTGCCGTTTACCGCAGCCCCCAGCTGATGGAACATAGGCGTAACGTAGGCATACTCGCTGTCATTGAAATGATCCGTATATCGGGTAGATTCATTTATTACATTTGCTGCCTTCATGAATGAAGTGATCAGCTCGCTCTTTTTCGGGGAATATGCGTAGGCAAGCCCCGCGCCGGAAGCCGGGATCACGCCCTTTGTGTTGGAAAGTGTGTATGTGGCGGAGTCGTCCCAGCCCGCGATGTAGATCGCCGACATCTCGATGCCTCCGGTCTTCTCATTCACCTCAGACACCACGCTGTCAACCCAGCTGCAGTACTCCTTTGCCACCGCCAGGGCTCCGGTGCCGCTGCCGGTGTCATCCATCATCTGTCCCATGAGGATGACGCCGTTCTTCAGGTCATCCACTGAATCCAGGGCAGGAAGGATCACCAGCGGGATCCCTGCAGCGTCAAGGCGCGCGACCTGGTCAGCGGTAAATGTCGCCTGTCCGTTGGTCTGAACGCAGACGTCGGGTTTTTCAGCCAGCAGTTTTTCGAAGTTCTCTTCGGAAATGGTCCCGTTGCCGTTCCACCAGCTCTCAACGCTGCCCGCATCGCTGAAAACAGTCTTCGCCAGAGTGGACTTGAGCAGGGCACTGTCTGCGGCCACGAGTTTGCCTGGGCCGCCCAGCATTTCTGCCATCTGGGCAGCGGTACCTGTAGCCGTGAGGCTCTCCACATTCATAGGAAGCTCCACTGCGGCTCCCGTGGCATCTATGACGGTTTTGTATCTGCTGATATTTTCCGCAGCGGAATCCCCTGCCGCGCCATCATCTGTACCTGCATATGTTGTGCCGGCTGCACCCCGGCCGCTTCCGGACGTGGCTCCGGCTGAGCTGCTCAGAGATCTGTCCTGATCGTTCGAATGTTCCCGATCCCGGTTTCTTTCGGGCTTGTCCGCACTCTCATGCTGCCTGCGGCTGTCCCGGTTCATGAAATTCTCCGTGGCGCCGGGCTTTTGCCCCTTATCCTTTGAAACATCGCCGGCGTCCTGAGCATCCGTCGCCTGAAATTCTTCAGCATCTTCTGTGCCTGTTCCCTCAGAACCCTGCGGTTCCCCGCCGTTTCCGGCTTCAGTCCCGGGAATCCCCGGGTTCTCGTACGCTGCCATCTTCGGGCTGACCCTGCATGCGGACATGGAGAGGCAGAGAGTCAATATGAGCGCCAGAGCCAGCGCTTTTTTCCACCTTTCTCCATTACCTGCAAACATTGTTTCCTCCTGAAATATGAATATTAATATGCGCAAGCGCCAAAAGCATGCCATAAAACAGCTGACCGGGCGCAGGTCGATCTGCCGGCTGCCGCCCGGGTCGCGCGAGTGTTTTCGTTTCCCGTCAGTACCTGAAATACAGCAAAATGTACTTCATTTTTCCCAGCTTCCGCTCCAGCGCAGGGTAAAAACCGTCATATGCGGCCCGGAAGTGATCCAGTTCACCGGGTCTGAGGCCGCCGTTTCCGTAGACCAGGCGTTCATATATCGACGTGAGCTGCTGGAAATCCACGTCTCCCGCCGCGAAAGCCGCTGTGCGGTCCGCCGATCCGGCGGCAAAATCTCTGAGAGTCTCCTCGTCGGCCTTTTCTATTCCCATCCTTCCGAATCTTTCCAGCAGGAAGATGTAATAGTTCCGGGCCGCGGTCTCCGGGTCGCAGGCCTCCACCGCGTCCCTCCACTTTCTGCGGCTCCGCGCCCTGAGGCCGTACGCCGAAGCCACTGCCGCAGGGATCAGGAGCAGCAGCCAGAGCATGCGGAGATCAAAACCCTCCACTCCTCCGGCTCCACTGTAGGAGACCTGGCCGTTATCTGCCGCTGCGGCCTCATTCTGTGCATCCTGAGCCGTTTCCGCATCCGCAGCATCCTGAGCCGGTTCCGTGGTTTCCTCCTGTTCCGGTTCTTCCACGGAATCGGGGCTTTTTCCGCTGTTTACCTCCGGAGTATATATTCCCAGAGTCTCCATCAGCTGAACCTGCTGAAGAGCTCTCACCAGCTGTGCTTCCCGTACCGGTGGGTCTGCCGGACGAACGGCTCCTGCCCATATGCCGGCAGCCACCAGCAGCGCAGTCAGCGCGACAGCTCCGCTCTGTAAGAAAAACCCCGGCCGTTTCCGGGTAACGCACCCCGAACGTTTCAGGGTGATGGTGTAATTTTTGTATAGAAATGCTGTCACCCAGGACACCCCAAACAGAGGGTATGCCCAGACCGGAACCGGAAATTCCAAAAATGCTGCGCCGCTGCAGATCAGCGTAGCCGCAGCGAAGAGGATTCCCAAACCTGGTCTGGTCAGGGACAGCAGCCAGACAAGGACCCCGGTGATCAGCAGGACCGGTGCCAGGATAGATGCCGCTGCTCCGGCTCCCTCTCCCGGGTCAAATCCCGAAAACAGACCGGCTGACAACGACACGGTCATAGACAGTGTCAGCAAAATTTCCAGCATCATTTTTCTCATACCGCAGCCTCCCGTTCCTCCGTTCCTATTATGTAGTACGGAACGCTGCCGTCGTCCAGACGGCTCAGGGGCGCAGTCAGAGCCGCTCTTTTATGTGCCCTGATATTTGAAGGCACCACCATGAAGAGCTCCGGCATCCTCCGCTGCTGCCGCATCTCCAGGATTCCTTCCAGGAGGTCCGGCGTGGTTCTGGAGGTCACTATCAATATGTCTCCGGCTCTGCCGCCGGCTGCGTGCTCCTCAGCCAGGATGGCCGCCGCATCAGGATAATCCCCTGAAGGCTCCGGCGTTATCGGACTGAAGGTTCTCAGCAGATCTGCATCTCCGTCCCTGTCCAGGGGCACAGTGCGGCGCACCATTCCGTCCCTGTCGCAGAACAGCATGGTGTAGCTTATATCGTGTCTGTATATTTCTTCTGCCAGTGAGAGCGCCGTCTCGATAAGGCAGTCATTTATATCCAGAAGGGTTTCCCTGTCGTATCCTCCATTCGCAGCGAAATCCAGAATGATCAGGTACTCGCGGCGAAGGTTGTTTTCCTGCAGTCTGGTCATGTAATTCCGGGTATGGGCGGAAAGCTTCCAGTGAATCTGTTTCATGGGATCACCCAGCTCATATTCCCTGACTCCGCTGTAATCGATGCCGCCTACCATGGCGACCCGGGTCTCCTGCAGGGCTTCTCCCGGGGAGTCCTGGCTGATGTTCAGTTCTTCCACCGGACGGATGCGGGGCATCACCAGGGCGTTGAATCTGCCGGGCACCGGGAGTCTGCCTCTGGTCAGTCCGAACAGATCGTACAGTTCCACGCTTTCCAGCCCCACGGAATATATTCCCACGTGGGAGAGCTTCATTGCTACTCCCAGATCCACGGTTTCTCCTGCGGCCAGCGGAAAGTCGGGTTTCTGCACCGGCGATGATCCTCCGGACACGTCCTCCACCGTGAGGCGTGCTGTCACTCTGGGGCAGGAGACGAGGGATTCGTTGGTGAGGGTCAGGCCCGCTTTCATGTCAGAGCCGCGGATGCAGCGCATGTCGCAGAAGCTGCCGTCGATCCGCACCCGGGAGCGCATGTAAAGGCCGGCCAGCGATGAGATGAGGAGGGCTGTCAGCAGCATGAGAACAGGAAGATAGCCCGCCAGTGTGTTCATGTACACTGCGGGCAGTGCTGCTGCTGTGATCACAAGGATACACGCCAGAACCTTCAGGACAGTTATGACATTGTCTTTCTGTCTGCTGTTCATGCTCTATCTCCCCGTCGGAACCGCGACTGTCTTCACTATTTCTTCGATTATGGCCTTCGGATCCTTTTTTTCGGTCTTTGCGCCGTGGGTCAGGATCAGGCGGTGCGCCAGAACGTATGGCGCAAGGTATTTGATATCATCAGGAATGACGTAGTTCCTGCCTCTGGCCAGTGCGTATGCCCTGGAGAGAGAGTACAGTGCGATGCTGCCTCTCGGTGATGCTCCCAGTTTCACGTCTCCGTGATGTCTGGTGGCCTCTGCGATGCGGACTATGTAGCTTGAAACCAGCTCGCCGCAGTCCACGTGGGATGTTTTTTCTATCAGGTCCTTCACATCTTCGCCGGAGATGATGCTGTTGAGTTCACTCCGGTTCTGCCGTCCGTGCATCACGATGGAAAGCTCATCGCTGAACTCGGGGTAACCCATGGAAAGTTTCACCATAAAGCGGTCGATCTGAGCTTCAGGCAGCTGGTAGGTTCCCAGCTGATCGATGGGATTCTGGGTTGCCAGCACGATGAAAGGGCTTTCCATCCTGTAGGTGACGCCGTCCACTGTAACCTGGCGTTCCTCCATCATTTCCAGCATTGCGGACTGGGTCTTGGCAGAGGCGCGGTTGATCTCGTCCGCCAGCACCAGGTTGCTCATGGCCGCGCCGGGACGAAACTCGAATTCTCCGCTCTTCTGGTTGTAAACCGAGAAACCGCTGATATCGGAAGGCATCACGTCAGGGGTAAACTGGATGCGCTTGTAATCACAGCCGACTGACCTGGCCAGGGAGGAAACCAGGCTGGTCTTGCCTGTTCCCGGGATATCCTCGATGAGAACATGTCCCTCCGCAAGCATGGTCAGCAAAACCATTTCCACCTGCTGGTGCTTGCCCTTGATCACCGTCTCGATATTGGCCACAACATCGGCAATTACCTTTCCTGCCTCCTTTGCAGCTTCTTCAGAAATGATCTCGTATCCGAGATTTTCCCTTTCCTTCCTGACTATCTTTTCCATATCGCGGTTCCCCTTCCGTTTGTGTATATCTGTGTTGTACCGGTGCCTGGACCGGCTGACGCTGACTGAGCTGACCGGCGCCGGGTCGACTGCCGGTGCTGACCTGTGCCGGGCCTTGCCACCAGCTGGTCTGTGCGGCCTGGCGCCTGGCTTTAAGTAGACCGGCGCCGGGCTTGCGCTGATCGAGCTGACCGGCGCCGGGTCGCCTCCCGGATCGACTGCCGGTGCTGACTGTGCCGGGCCTTGCCACCAGCTGGTCTGTGCGGCCTGACGCCTGGCTTTAAGTAGACCGGCGCCGGGCTTGCGCTGATCGAGCTGACTGGCACCTGCTTTAAGTTGTCCGGTGCCGGGCTTGCGCTGATTGTTAACTGTATTGACCGGCGCCGGCTTGCGCTGATCGAGCTGACTGGTGCCTGCTTTAAGTTGTCCGGCGCCGGGCTTGCGCTGATCGAGCTGACTGGCGCCGGGTCAAATCCCGGATTGACTGCCGGTGCTGACCTGTGCCGGGCTTGCGCTGATTGTTAACTGTATTGACCGGCGCCGGGCTTGCGCTGATTGTTAACTGTGTTGACCGGTGCCGGCCGGCGTTGCGCCAGGCCTGCGGTGTTTCAACCGGCGCTGTCCGGCACTGTGCCTGTCCGGTTACATTATCTGTGATTTTTCTGTCAGTTATATATTCTGTTCTTTTCCGGCTCCCGTCAACCCAATGCACAAACATGCAATACTAATTTAATCTTTGAGAGATGTACGCTTTTCCAACTCCGGACTATTTCAAAACAATTGGAAAATGCATTTTCCGGTTTCAGATGATTTTCGGTGAAATTCGCGCGAAATTTGTTTTTCACCGAAAATCTCATTCGATTCATGTTGCTCATCAGCCAATTCTATTCCATTTATAGTTCTTTATGTCACTTTTTCCATTATGTGCCATAGATATTTTGTAATAAATTTCCATTAATTGGGGTTACTTAGGCCTTCTGGAAATTAATAACTTTATTTTGCCGGTTCAAGCCTGTTCATTTTCGGTGAAATAATGATTTACATTTCGTTTCACCGAAAATCAGACGAAATATGTCAATCCAATCAGATTTCAGGCTGAAGCAAAATATCTGTCCGGGCAAGCTTCAGCCCGATGGAAAAAATTCAAGCCCATTTATATGCGTGACTATGTTTTCCTGCATAGTGCAAGTTCTATGTTTAAACCGCATCCGGTAATTGTACTTGCTTACGGGCAATTACCCTGCAGGCACGAGTGTGCAAAATGTCAATCTGCATAGGCTCAGGTCTGATTTAATATACTATTCTGAGCAGGCACAAAAGGTAAAGACGCGGCCGGAGCATGCGCCGGTCGCGTCTTTACATTCTTATCATGATGAAAGATTTTCGACGAGGGCCCGTCAAAGCCGCGAGCCTCGTCGAAAATCATCACTTAAAAGCCCTTCAGATTACAGGGTTTCCGGCCTGACACACGTCAGCCCGTGAAGGCTGATGATTCGCCGGGCCGGAGCCGGAATGGCAGACCGGCGCCGTGAGTTGACTGACCTCTGCCGGGGCGGCGCCCCATGCATCAAAAGGCCGGAGGCCTCACACATGCAAGACTTCCGGCTCTTTTGTTTCTCGTTTCCGATCTGCTCTGTTTCTAATCATTGCTTTTGAAATTAGCTGACGAACGCAGCTCCACACCCGGAATTCCAAACGAATCCGACGCATGGATCACCACGCCCGCATCCTCCAGAGCGCTCTCCGCCCCGGGCTCCCCGGTCCCAAAACCGAAGAAACAAAGGCAGACATCCTCATTGAGGCGCTCCGCCAGCAGCCGGGCCGATTCCCCGGACTCGTCAATGATGTAGATCTTCTTCCCGCACTTGGGAACATCCTCAGGCCTGCCGCCTCTCGACTCGTGGCACCTGGCCCTCGCACAATCCTCCTTGCGCAGCGCCAGCCCCCGGCAGATTTCCGCCGCCAGCCGGCCCGACCCGTAAACCAGATACACGTTCTCCGGAATATCCAGATGGAGCACTTCCTCCAGCATCAAGGCCAGCTCCCGTGCGGGCATCGCAGTCCCATGCCCGCGGATCATGCCGCCGGCAGGCATCCCGTCACCCTGCGCCAGGCCAAAATCAACTGCATCGGGCGAAATATGCCCGGCATTTCCGATCTGTCTGCTCATATCAATTCCTCAAAATTATCATTACATTTACGAGGCGCGGCACAGGTCCCTGAGCCAGCGGCCGGTCTCGCTGAGCTCCGACGTGCTCCAGCCCGAAGTCTTCCCGCAGCCCGAAGAGATCAGCGCCGAAGTCTCCGCCTTGTTGCTGAGGCTCCAGCCCGCAAAGGACAACCCGTAGCTGTCCATCAGCTTTTTCCAGGCCGCCGCCGAGTTGTAATCGATCCCGCCGTTTCCGGAGGCATCGCAGATACTGAACTCCGTCACGAAGAGCGGCGTACCCGCGGCAAGAGCCTGCCTGGCCTTATTCCTTATATTATCGCCATGGGTGGCAGCGTAGAAATGCAGCGTGTACATCACATTCGCCCCACGGCTCACCGGATTCGCCGCAACCTGCTCCACGTCCTGAGACCAGGTCGGCGTCCCCACGATGATTATCGCATCCGGATCCTGCGCCCGGATCACCGGGATCACTTCCTCGGCATAGGCCCGGACACTGCTCCAGCTGCAGCCGTTCGGCTCGTTGCAGATCTCGTAGAGCACGTTGTCGTAACCCGCGTACTTCGCAGCCATCTCCCCGAAGAACTCCTTCGCCTCCGCCTTGTGGATGTTCGGGTCGCCGTCGCTGAGGATGTGCCAGTCGATGATCACATACATGCCCAGATCCGTGGCAGCCTTCACCCCCGTATCGATGAGACCCTTGAGCTTCGCCCGGTCGCCGCCGCTGCAGTAGCCGTTGTATTCAGCAGAGTACATTGCCAGCCGCACCAGGTTCGCGCCCCAGTCGTCCCGAAGCGTGCGGAACGCATCCCTGTTCACGTAATCCGGGAACCAGGCGATGCCATGAGTGCTCACACCCTTGAGTCGGAACGGCTGACCCTTGCTGTCCACCAGCTGCGTGCCACTTACGCTGAGCGCACCGTGAACTGCCAACGGAGTTCCGGAAGCCGCACCGGCCGGTGCTCCCGGGTCATTCGTCCCCGTGCTCCCGGAAGTCTTGCCAAAACCCGCAAGCGCCAGCGATTTCTTGAGATTCACGATCATCCAGAGCTCAAAATCCGCCAGAGGCCTGACGCTCACCGTTCTCACACGTTCCAGCGTGACCATCAGCTGCGCCTTCGCTTCAGGCTTCAGCGGGATGTTATTAATAATGATCGTCGCTGCCTGCGAAACAGTCAACTTATGAGAGTCTGCTGAAGTCGTGCCGGCCTGGCCCGCAGCTGCCTGGCTTCCGGTCTGACCCAGCGCTGATGTGCCCGCAGTCCCGGTGCCAGCGCCCGCCTGACTTCCCGGCTGACCTGCGCCACCCGACGCCGGCCCGTAGTCCGACGTGCTGCCGCTTCCAAGATATACCGCAGTACCGCCGGATGCTCCCACGAGCCAGGTTCCCGCCAGGATCCCGGCCGGCCCGGAGGTCCTGAGTATGCAGCCCGGGCCTGTCAGTTCAGCGCCCGCCCCGATGTTTCCGTTGTAATCCGCTGAGCTGAAAGTCAGACCGCTTCCGTTCTGCGAAATATTGCAGTTCCAGCAGTTCTCGACCCCGCTCACCTTCACGGGCACGCTGAAGTTCCAGCTTCCGATTCCGGAATCCGTATTGTTCAGAAGACTCACGTCCCACTTTGTGTAAGTGAGCCCGCCGCTGCTCCAGCTGTCCCCCGCCCGGAAGTTTACCAGCAGTCCACGGTTGCCCGAGGATGCTCCCGCGATCCCGGCGGTCATGAAGGTCAGCACCAGCGCACCTGCGGTGATCAGCGCGATTCGTTTCAGCAATCTGCCATGGGGCATGATTTTATTAATAATACCGGCCTTCCGGCAATTGTCATTATTACTATTCTCCATAATATGTGCTCCCGATCTCACGCGATAACATGCAAGACCGGGACCCCTGTTTTCACCGGAGTCCCGGGAATTCTCAGCCTACAGCGCTGAAGAAGCCGTCTTTTTCAACCGGATTGTAGAGGCCGTAGAAATCGATCGAGCCCATTTCATAAAAATCCACTACCAGCGGTGCGCTCACCCATGAAACGAACTCCTCAGGAAGCTGGTCAACCGGAGTTCCCGGAAGGTAAACCAGGAGCTCATCAGTGTTTTCAATGCCGTACGGTCCCGAAGGGATGCACTTCACGCCGTCCTCGATCACCGGAGCATCGTTTGGATCTGTGCTCTTAAGGCTCTTGATCTTCATGGAGTATGTGTAGTCGTTGACTTTCACCGGAGCTTCGAACTGGCCGGAGAATTCGCAGAAATAGTAAGTTCCGTTAGGATAGCCCTCACCTGTATCTCCCATGTCCGAATCGTGGAAGAAACCTGTGAAGGTGCCGTCTTCCTTTATTGTCATGTTAGTTTCCCAACCGCCGGCACCGCTGGCAAAGATGAACTCTGTGGTGCTCAGATCCTTAAATGTCAGATTTTCCGGCACTGTTATCTCCACGCCTGTTCCTGCTCCCGTGCCTATCACAACGGTGCTGCTGGCGCCGTCCCAGTCCACAGTGTAACCGAAGTATTCGGCAAGGTAGCGCACCGGAGCATAGGTGCGGTCGTTGCGGATTATCGCAGATGTATCCATGGTCACTGTTCCGCCGTCACCGGTGCGGGCAGTGTTCTTGTCGATCGGGAAATATATGGTCTTCTCGCCGTTGCTGAAAACAGCCTCTCTGGCAGAATCGTTCCAATCCACGTTCAGTCCCAGGGCCTCGCCAACAGCTCTCAGGGGAACGAGGGTACGGCTGTTTGCGTCGATAAATGGGGTGGCATCGGTCCACTGCACAGGATTGCCCTTCACAGTAACACTCACATCTGCGGCTGCTGCAGGAACTGCCGTTCCCACCCACAGCGTCATAGCTGTAATAAAATACAGCACTCTTTTTAAAACACTCTTTCTCATTAAAAACCTCCTGTTTGAACAACAAATATTCTGTGATCTATTTTCCATTATCACAATAGTATCACTCTTAAAGTATTATCGCCATTTTCCCACTAAGAAATAATATATTCAACAACAAAACCGCCTGCCGCAGTGCTTAAAAGTTTTTAACCGGGCTTTAATGATAATCCGGCGGGCTGCGCACAAACTGAGTTGACCGGCGCCGGGATCTGCGGTGGGATCTACAGGTTCGACTGGCTCCGGGACCTGCGGCGTATCAAACGGATCGACCGGCGCCGGGCCACCGGCGGATTTAGCATTCGCTCCGGCGCCGCACCGGCAGCGGCGACTGGCGTCGGGACCTGCGTGGGGATTGGATCGGGTTTGACCGGCGCCGGAATCTGCGTGGGGATTTGCCGGAGTTTGCTTGACATGGCTGATTTAATGGAATATAATTCCAGTAAATATCTGCCATAAATTTTGTTAGAAAGGAGCCAATTATTGTATGATGATCAATCTGACTGTACCTTCCGTCTGCGCAGCAGCAGTCTGGTCTGTCCTGGCAGCCGCCGGCAGCCTCGCAATCTATA
>JAIKWW010000115.1 GCA_024684465.1 Clostridia bacterium
GGCATACAGCTTCTGAAGGCCTTTAAGAAGTCGGGAAAGAAGCTTTCCGAGCTGGCCGACGAGATCACCAGCTACCCTCAGGTGCTGGTGAACGCAAAAGTAAGTAACGAGAATAGGAATAAAGGCATGTAGCTTCCAAAGGTCAAGGAAGCCATTGCCGCAGTCGAAAAGCAGATGGAAGGGGATGGACGTGTTCTCATCCGCCCGTCCGGAACTGAGCCGCTGGTGCGCGTCATGCTGGAAGGCTCGGACACTGAAAAGATCAGGCCACTGGCTGAACAGCTCAGAGACGTGATCGAAGGCGCTTTTGCCTGATTACCTGACATGACGAACCGGGAAGACGTGATGGTTAACTTTGAGAATGACTGGGACAAAGTCCTTGAAGGTGAGTTTGATAAGGACTATTATAAAGAACTGAGGCAATTCCTCATAGGAGAGTATCGTACGCAGATCATTCATCCATCCATGTACGATATATTCAACGCCATGAAGACTGTTCCCTACGAGGACGTGAAGATCGTGATCCTTGGACAGGATCCGTATCACGGACCGGATCAGGCTCACGGCATGAGCTTTTCCGTGAGGCCGGGCATACCGGCGCCGCCGTCGCTGCAGAACATCTTCAAGGAGATCCGGGACGATGTGGGCTGCACCATTCCGAATCATGGATATCTGATGGAATGGGCCCAGCAGGGAGTGCTCCTGCTGAATGCCGTCCTCACCGTGAGGGAGGGACAGGCAAATTCCCACAGAGGTCACGGCTGGGAGATCTTTACCGACAGGGTTATAGGAAAGCTCAGCGAGCGGGATAAACCTATGGTATTCCTGCTTTGGGGCGGCAACGCCAGATCGAAGAAATCGCTGATCGACGGAAGCCGTCATCTCATACTGGAGTCGGCACACCCGAGTCCGCTCTCCGCTTACCGGGGATTCTTCGGATGCAGGCATTTTTCAAAGGCGAATGACTTTCTCATGAAGAACGGAATGGAGCCGGTGAACTGGCAGCTTCATCCGCTGGAGAAATAGAATACGGAAGATGACAGGGGCGGAGCCCCGTTTACATTAATATTATTCACAGATATTTCAGAAGCATTTTAATACGGAAGGGGAAAAAAGATGGCATTGTCTAATGAAGTCGGTATCGATCTCGGTACCGCCAATGTTCTGATCTATATACAGGGAAAGGGCATCGTTCTCAACGAGCCCTCAGTTGTGGCGCTGAACAAGGATACAGGCGAGATTCTGGCAGTGGGTGAAGAGGCGAGACAAATGCTGGGCAGAACGCCTGCAAACATCATCGCTGTCAGACCGCTGAAGGACGGAGTTATCTCTGACTACGACATCACAGAGCGCATGCTCAAATACTTCATCAGAAAGACATGCGGCTCCGGCAGATTCTTCAAGCCGAGGATCATGGTCTGCGTTCCGAGCGGCGTGACAGAGGTTGAGAAGAGAGCTGTGAGCGAAGCTGCCACAATGGCGGGCGGCAAGGAGGTCTACCTCATGGAGGAGCCTATCGCTGCGGCTATCGGAGCAGGTCTCGACATCATGAGACCGGACGGTACCATGGTCATCGACATCGGCGGCGGTACCACAGACATCGCAGTCATCTCTCTGGGCGGCATCGTGACCAGCGCGTCAGTTAAGGTTGCTGGCGACAGATTCGATGAAGCGATCATAAAGTACATGAGAAAAGTTCACAAGATATTCATCGGTGAGAGAACTGCGGAGCAGCTGAAGTTCAGCATCGGTACGGCGTTCCCGAGAGAGGAGTCCGTATCCATGGAATGCCGCGGAAGAGATATGGTCTCCGGTCTTCCGGTTTCTGTAGAAGTCACTTCCGAAGAGATGTACGACGCTCTTGACGAGCCGCTCACCACTATCTGCGAAGCTGTTCACGCCGTTCTGGAGAAGACTCCGCCTGAGATCGCCGCGGACATCAGCTCCTCCGGTATCATGCTCACAGGCGGCGGCGCGTTGCTCTGGGGCATGGACAAGCGTATTCAGGATCGCACAAAGATTCCTGTCATGGTGGCAGAAGAGCCGAAGAACTGTGTAGCTGTCGGCACCGGCAAGGCACTGAGCCACATGGGCTCCTACTCTTCACACAAGATGTCCAACAGACAGGACTTCTGATCAAAAGGGAACGTAAGAGGCTGCCGTGAACTGCGGCGGCCTTTATGTCGTTTAAGGTGTTGCTTATGAAGAAATACAAACTCATAGTCAGCGACATAGATATGACACTCATAGATAATGGGTTCCGGATCACAAAGTACAATGTGGAGATGATAAGACGGGCTATGGCCGACGGGACACAGTTCATGCTGTGCACCGGCAGGATCTTCGGGTCTGCCAGGCCTTACGCCAGATATATTGGCACCGAGTCTCCCATCATCACTTCCAACGGAGCTGCGGTGCTGAACTACGAATCTGGCAGTCTGATATTCGGAAAACACATCGAGCAGGAACTTGCGGAGTGGATATTCCACAAGCTGGACGAGATCGGACTCACATATCATTTTTATTCTCGCAGTATCTACTACACAAAAGATACGGAGCAGGGACGCAAGAAGAGGGAACGACTGGACACGGGACTTGCCAGGGCGGAGCTGTTCCTCACCCGGGGTGTGGAGGATCCCGCATCCATTCCGGAGTACGATCCTGTCTACAAGATTACGATCCGTTGCTGGAATGACGAGGAGACGGCCCGGTTCATGGGAGCGTTCAGAGAGGTGGACGGCATATCCATCACCAGCTCCGCTCCTCTCAATTATGAAATATCCGCCGAAGGTGTCTGCAAAGGAGCTGCTCTCAGGCGTTTCGCCGAGATGAACGGCATCCGGAGAGAAGACATAATGGCATTCGGAGACAACTACAACGACATCGAGATGCTTCAGTTTGCCGGAACCGGCGTGGCTGTGAAGAACGCTGTGGGCTCACT
>JAIKWW010000116.1 GCA_024684465.1 Clostridia bacterium
TATGCAGTAACAATCTTTGTTAATCAATATGTTATTTCGGTACTCCGACAGCTGCAAGTATATGCTCCGCAAGTCTGATTCCGTCAACTGCCGCTGACATTATCCCACCTGCGTAACCGGCGCCTTCCCCTCCGGGATACAATCCTTGCAGGCTGACTGACTGACCGGTTTCATCCCTCATTATCCGCACAGGAGAGGAGCTTCTGGTCTCCACTGCAGTCATGACTGCCTGTCCCAGATCAAAGCCCTTCAGCTTGCCTGCCATCACCGGGATTGCTTCCCGCATGGCATCGGTTACAAAATCAGGAAGGACATCTGAAACCCGTTTCCATGTAACTCCCGGACGATAGGTCGGCTCCACGGAGAGTTCCTCCGGAGACCCGCTGAATGGAACTCTTTCCGGTGAGGCCGCATCTGAAATGAATGTTTCAAGACGCTCTGCAGGCGCCCTGTAGTTTTCCCCACCGATTTCAAATGCCCTGCGCTCCAGCTGTCTCTGAAAGCGAACCCCGGCCAGCGGATCTTCCGGGCTTCCTCCGTAATCCTCCGGTGATATCCCCACCAGCAGAGCGCTGTTTGCATTCTTCCCGTCCCGGGCCCGGTAACTCATGCCATTTGTAACTACTCCACCCGGTTCCGATGAGGATGCCACTACATAACCACCAGGGCACATGCAGAAAGTGTACACGCCTCTTCCGTCTTCGCAATGATGGGAGAGTTTGTATGCAGCTGCTGAAAGTCTTCCCTCGCTGTCGTTGCGTTCCACTCCGTACTGTGATTCATCCACCAGAACCTGGGGATGTTCGATTCTCACGCCCACGGAAAATGGCTTCGGTTCCAGTTTTATTCCGCTGTCATGGAGCATTTCAAATGTATCTCTGGCGCTGTTTCCCGGAGCCAGGATCAGTTGCCTGCAGGCCATACGGGACGTGGTTCCCGAGCCGGAATCCTTTATCTCAATGCCGGCAAGCCTGTCATTTTCTCTGATAAGGCCGGTCAGCTGTGACTCGAAGCGGACTTCTCCTCCCAGTGAGATTATCTTCTCACGAATATTCTTTACAACCTCACGCAGCACATCCGTGCCTATATGAGGCAGATGGGAATAAGCTATTGACGGATCCGCGCCGGCCTGTATAAATTCGTCGTTGACCTTTGCAATCCTGGGATCCTTGATTCCCGTGGTCAGCTTTCCGTCGGAAAAGGTCCCGGCGCCGCCTTCACCGAACTGGACGTTCGATGAGGGGTCAAGTTCCCCGGTCTCCCAGAAATGTTCCACATCCGCGGTGCGCTGTTCCACGCTGCGGCCCCTTTCAAGGACGATGGGCCTGGCACCTGCCTCCGCCAGTATGAGGGCTGCGAACAAGCCGCAGGGGCCCAGTCCTGCGATCACAGGGCGCTGTTCCTCCGGGAGGTCTCCATTAATTGTATGGATGTGATAATCCCTGTCCGGTGCCAGCTTCAGAGATACTCCCCGGATTTTCGAAGCCTTCTCCAGAAGCCTTTTCTCGTCTGCTGCGGTGAAGTCCACAGTGTAATTGAAACGGATATCCGGCTTCTTTCTGGCGTCCACCGACTCCCTGACCACCTTCCACTCAGTGATCTTCAGATCCTTCATCCTGAGTGCTTTTGCGATCTTCGAAGGAAGCGCCGATACCGGTTCATTCATTTTCAGTTTTAATTGATCGATGCGAAGCATGATTCCTCCATATCATCCGGAGCCCGGCTCCGTTTATTTTCGTTATCTGTCCGGAGCACTGACATGTAATTCCGGGACTTTACACCCGGTATTCCCGGGGAGCATGTTTACTCCCGGCTCAGGTTCCTGCTCCGGCGGCTTTTCTCTGCGTCCGGTTCACGCTTCCGGTTTCACTCTGCGTCCCGTTTGCTGCGGCTTTTCAGTGAGCCTGCCACCCTGCCCGAGGCCCAGGCCCATTGCAGATTGTAGCCTCCGCAGCGGCCGTCCACGTCCACCACCTCGCCGCAGAAATAAAGGCCATCCACCAGCTTTGATTCCATGGTCTCCGGGGCTATCTCGCTGCGATTAACTCCGCCTCTGGTGACCTGGGATTCCTCCCAGCCCTTTGTACAGGTGACAGAAAAAGACAGGCGCTTCATGACATGGGCCGCTTCACGTTGATCATCGCCGCAGATCTCAGCTACCACCTCCGCCAGCTTCCTGTCCAGGATGCCGGAAAGGCCTTCGGAAAGGGTTCCTGCAGTGGCAGAGAAATGTTCTGCCAGGTCTGTCAGCTCGTCTTCTGTAAGCTCAGGTAACAGATCGACGGAAATCACATAGTCGTGTTTCTCCGGTTCCGGAAAGCGGCCCGAACGGTTCTTTTTCTTTTTTCCCGGCTTGGCAGGTCTGGGAGCATCCATAAACCTGGTCAGATCGTAGACGCAGATTCCCGAAATACCTGTTCCGGTAAACTGGATCTCACCGGATTCCGACGCAGTCTCTTTTCCGTCGCATATCAATGTAACCCGGCCTCTGGCCCGCACGCCCCTGAGGCGCTCCATGAGCTTCTGATCCGGCGTCCCGCCGGCCCCGGAAACGCCGGCGCACTCTACAGCCGTGAGCGCAGGCCTGGTCTCTGCCAGCGTGTGCCCGAAGGTCCTGGCGAAGCCGTAGCCGTCGCCTGTGCTTCCAAACTGCAGTCCGGCTCTGCCGCCGCAGGCTATGATCAGCGCATCTCCGGCAACTATCCGGCCCGACTCGCACCTTACGCGGAACTTCGGTCCGGTCACTCCGGAATCTGCGCCTGAGCCGGCCTGCACGTCTGCACCGGCATTCCCTCCGGGTGTCCCGGCGAGACTGGCACAACCTGCAGGACTCGCGCCGGCGGGCTCCACATCTGTGCTTGTCCTTGCGCCGGCCGGCATCCCTCCGAGTGTCCTTGCAGGACTCGCGCCACCAGACCTCACGCCGGCCTTTCCTGCACTTATCACACAGCTTTCTGGCTGTTCTGCCGGCATCCCTCCGGGTGTCCTTGCAGGACTCGCGCCGGCTGGTGTCCCGGCGAGACTGACGTCCAGCGCCCTGTCACCCAGCAGCAGCTCGATGTCCCGGCGCCGGCATGCCCGCTCCAGGACTTCCACCAGACCTGCTGCACGGCCCGAATACGGATAGCAGCGTCCCTCGGTTTCCTCTCTGGTCAGCAGGCCTTCAGTCTCAAAAAAACGAATGCAGTCCCCGGGCGTAAACTGGTCGAGGACTGCCTCTGTGAAGCCGTCCCCGGCGCCGTTGTAGTCCGCAGGGCTGCAGCCTGTATTTGTAAAGTTGCACCGTCCGTTTCCCGTGGCGTACAGTTTGCGGCCGAGTTTTTCATTGCCGTCGATCAGCACCACCCGGGCTCCCCGGTCCGCTGCAGTCAGTGCCGCCATAGTCCCGGCAGCTCCTGCACCTATCACGATAACCTTTTCCTGTGCCATATCATAACCTTTCATATTTGCGAGGGCGGCGTCAGTCGGCTGGTTTGGCTGGTCCGCCGGAGCGAGTCGGCTCGTGTCAGTCCGCCGGCCGGCGTAAGTCAACTCCCGTCAGTCCGCCAGGTCCGCCGGTGTCAGTTGGCCAGGCCCGCCGGCGCGAGTCAACTCCCGTCAGTCCGCCAGGTCCGCCGGCGTCAGTTGGCCCGGCCCGCCGGCGTAAGTCAACTCCCATCAGTCCGCCAGGTTTGCCGGGTCCGCCGGCGTCAGTCCACCAAGCCCCCTCACTCAGCCCCGGGTTCCTCCCTGAGCCTTTCCGCCAGCTCTCCGATCCTGGCCAGCCGGTGATTCAGTCCGCTCTTGCTCACAGGCGGCTGCAGCACGTCAGCCAGTTCCTTCAGCGGAAGTTCAGGATTCTCAAGACGAGCCTCAGCAGCCGCCCTCAGCTTCGGCGGCAGCTTGTCCAGCCCGATTCTCTTTTCCACCAGCTGTATATCCTGCAGCTGCCGCTGAGCCGCATTTACAGTCTTATCCACATTTGCGCTCTCGCAGTTCACCATCCGGTTGGCCGCATTGCGCATTTCCTTTATTATCCTTACATTTTCAACCTTGAACAGCTGTTTGTTTGCCCCCACGATATTCATGAAGTCGATTATCTTCTCGCTCTCCTTCAGGTACACGACGGACTGTTCTCTCCGTTCCGCCACCTTTGCGTTGAGCCCGAAGCTGTTCATCAGTTTCCTTATATCATTTGCCGTCACCCGGTCACCTCCGGTGATTTCCAGATGATAGCCCTTTTCCGGATTGTTCACGGATCCGGCAGCCAGGAAGAGTCCCCTGAGATAGGCCCTCTTACAGCATTTTTTTCTCACGATGTCCGACGGTACTCCGTCAGTGAGCACATTACTGCCCTCCTGCACCACCAGCAGTCCGGTTTCACGGAGCATCTGCTCACCCAGTATCACATCCCTGAAAGTGAGCCTGTAATGCTTTGCCTTCCTCAGCCCGGATCCGGATATTATCTCCAGGCTGGTATCCGTGTCGAAGTACTGGGTTATCAGCTTTTTCATCAGTCTCGCGATCGCAGGATCCTCAGAGGATACGGAAACTGACATCCGTCCTCCGCCGATGAGTCCTATGGACCCGTTCATGCGGACAAAACCGGCGATCTCCGCCAGCATATCGCACTTCTTTTCCGGTATGATGAGCGCCAGCTCCTTTTTCATGTCAGATGAAAATGACATAATCCCACCCCGCTATATATAACATCACGGAGCACATCAGGCTCCGTGAATGATCGACATCAGAATATTGCTGATTCTGTCTGCGTCATGATGAACAAATTTTTCTCCCAGGTGGATCATGTTGCTTTCAACAACAACAATCCCCTTTTCCTGGAGTTTCTTCCTGTCCTCTGCGCTGAGAAACATCTGCTTTGTCCCTCTGGAGACGTACGGTGCCAGTTCCTCAGGGCTGACGATATGATTATTTACCAGAAGATATTCCAACACTCTGTTTCCAAGATAATCCTCTATGGCATCCACGTAATCGGAAACTGTATAGTCCTCTGTTTCACCGATCTGAGTCATCACGTTACAGATCAGAATCTTTATTCCCCCTGCCGAACGGATAGCTTCACTGATCCCATCCACCAGCAGGTTTGGAATAATGCTGGTATACAGACTTCCGGGTCCCAGGATAACTGCATCCGCAGCAAGGATAGAATCTATCGCTGCCGGCACTGCCGTCGGACACTCAGGATCCAGATAGACCCGTCTTATACGCTTTCCCGCATAATGCGCACCGTAAGGAATCTGGGATTCCCCCCGGATGATCCTTCCGTCCTCCAGCTCCGCACAGAGAGTCACGCTCTCCGAAGTAACCGGAATAACCTTTCCCTTGATCCTGAGTACCTCATGAAGCTTGTCTATCGCCATCTCAAAATCGCCGTAGATTTCCGTGAGAGCTGCGATGAACAGATTTCCCATATTCTGTCCCTTCAGCCTGCCTTCTCCGAAGCGGAACTGCAGTAACTGTTCCATTATATCTTCCTCGTCAGAAAGTGCAAGGATACAGTTTCTCACATCACCCGGCGGGAGCATTCCGTAATCGTCGCGAAGCATGCCGGATCCTCCTCCGTCATCGGCGACAGTTACGATTGCGGTAATATTGGTACTTATCTTCTTGAGACCTCTCAACAGCACGGAAAGCCCCGTTCCGCCGCCGATCACCACGATCCTCGGGCCAACGCCGGAGCCCCGGGCCGATCCCCGGTAAGTTTCCTTGTACATACTACTTTCCTTTGCTCTGATGTTTGTCAACATCACGATGAACGGTGGTAACTTCAATTCCCTTCTTTTTAAAGATATCCGAAAATTCGTTTGCCATCGCCACCGACCGGTGCTGACCTCCGGTGCATCCGAATGCCAGCGTCAGATGGCTCTTTCCATGTTTCTGG
>JAIKWW010000167.1 GCA_024684465.1 Clostridia bacterium
GACCCATCTTTTCGATGTAAGGTTTGAATTCTCACTCATGATGTTCTCCTTTTCCTCCGAAGCCGAAAACACGACTTCGAAAAACAAAATATTAAATTATAAGTTCTGCCTCTGTCTGTCCGACACCTCCTTGGCTCAAAAATCCGAGCCAACATATCTGGACTGCGGAAGCCATTGCCAGAGAGCCCGATTAATCATCACAGCTCTCAACCGCCCTAATTATACAATGTACAACAATTACTTGTACACTATACATACGTATATAAATTTATTCGTTTAGCAATAATATTGTGAACTTTTTATTTAATTAGCATATAAAAATATCTTGCAATTAATAATATGTAGTTTGGTTTAGTTGTCGTTTTTATCTTTTAACTGAAAATAAAAAAAGAGGAAGTCCGGACCGGCAAACCGGACTGACTTTCCTCTTTAAATCTGTTATATAATCTGTCAGCCAATGCTGATTTTTTTGGTGAGCGCTGCCCGGTTATTTATTCCGAGTCTTGCATAAATATTTGAAAGACTCTTCTTTACGGTGATTTCCGCAACGTTCAGCTGGCGTGCGATCTCCATGTTGGTCTTCCCCTCTGCCACGAGAAGAGAGATTTCCTGTTCCCTTTTGGTGAGCATATTGATCGGGGACGATCCCTCTTCATTGAGGCGTATGTTCAGGCTCTTTTCATATTTCTTGTAGAGTTCTCTGCACTTTTCCACGAACTCAGCCTGTGCGCCATCAAATTTCAGATCTCTGAACAGATGTCTGAGGCCCTTGTAATTCTCGATAAACGGTATGTATATTTCATCCTCATGGGACTTTTCCACAGCCTTGCGGAATCTGACCTCCGCATCTTCCCTCATTTCCAGATGTTCAAAGGCTGTTGCCATGTAGATGTCCATATAGATCTCAGCGATGAGATTCGGAAACTCGGCAGCTGATTCATAGAGCCGGTCTTCCATACCCAGAAGTCTGCTGTATTCCTCCTGATTGATCAGCAGTCTTCCAAAGATGACATAGAGGAAGCTCTCCACCGGATGATATACCCCGCAGTCATCATAGTTGCCTTTTTTTACCCATTTAGGAATCAGTTTGTCCTGATTGTACACGGCGTAGATAAATGCTCTGCAAAGATCAGCGGAATGCACAAATGTATATCTTTCACTCTCCACTACAGTCTCATGTATCTTTGCCAGAGCCTGAAGACCCTTCTCCGTATCCCCGTTTAAAAGGAATATCCTGGCCTGAAGGAAATAGGCACAGATGGCAATACCTATCTGTCCGTACCTTTCCGCTGCAGTCAGGGCTTTGTAGGAAAGGATCTCTGCTCTTTCCGGGTTACCCCTCATGAAGCATGCCTCCGCATCCATCACATACTCGCCGCCTCTTCCATTGTTGTCGGTAAGGCTGTAATAGTTTTCTCTGGAATCGTACAGCAATTTCACAAGTTCATCCAGAGAACCCTTTTCCCTGTAAAACATATAGAGAACAGACGGAAGGCCAAAAGTCCACGAACCTTTTCCCCCTTCAATAGCGGAACAACCGCGGATAAACTTTCTGGCCTTTTCCTGATACGCGACTATCTTTCTGAGATTATTGTAAGCCACAAAACCCATCAGGATATAGTACTCACCCACCATGTCATTTCGCACATCCGCAGATGACTGTTCTTCAAAGATGGAACGCAGCTCCGCCATAATCCCGTTGAATCCCTCAGTCTGCTTTGTCATGGAAAGCTGAACCGCACAGATCATAAGCGCCATGGGATGATTTCTGCGAATCTCCGGCGGGCATGAATTATAAGCTTCGACCATAACCTGCCCGCTCTTGCCGGAAAAACCCTTGCCTTTGTCCATTTCAAAGGATTTGAGCATTTCATCATAAAAGCCGCCCCTGTGGTAATAGAGAGTCGCCCGGAAGTGCTTCCCCTTGTTTGCATACCAGTCAGCGGCATTACGATATATTTCTTTTCTGTATTCTTCAGATTCTTCCGTAAGTTTTTCCTTCAGGAACTTGGAGAAAAGACCATTGATATAATATCGTTTCTGATCTGCCTCGTACCTGATGAAACCGTTTGAAGCAACAATATCGTCAAGTATTTCTCCTGTATCAGCAGAAGGTCTCACCGTACTGATCTGATTCATTGAAAATTTTCTGAAAAGGCACGCCCTGAGCAGAAGGTCTCTCTGATTCTCATCATAGTGGGAATAGATCGCAGTTTCAAAGAGCTCGTTGACATTCGCCGGCTTTCGTATCTCACCGGTGGAGGCATACCCGAGAACGATCATGTAAAGGGCGCTGATCCACCCCTCCGAGTAGCGGTACAGCAGCTCAATTTCGTCGATGCCCAGCTTTAAACCGCAGTTTTCAATATACTGCCCGCATTCCTGCTGATTAAGTTTGAAATCATCCTCGTTGAAGATCAGCAGACGATTCTTCAGCTTGAGTTCTTCCCTGTTCTGATTGAATCTGGATCTCCCAAGCAATACAAAATGGAGATCGGGATTATTATCCCTGGCAACCAGTTCAAAGAAGTGGTTCAATGTATCACCTGCCACGAGATGGTAATCATCGATGATGAACAGGACATCTCCCGGATAATTTGCATTATTCATGAGATTGATCGTCATCCCTGCCATGACATTATCCTTGGGATAGCCTGCTGCAAGCAGCTGATCCGCCACATCGGAATCAATCTGGCGAAACAGTCTGCAAAAGCTTTCCCAAAAGTATTCCTGTGAAGAGTCAAGAACAGAAAGCCATACGAAGAAGCCTCTGTGTCCCTTGACAAATGACCTCAGGGAAGTGGTCTTGCCGTAACCCATCGGAGCTTCCATAACAGTGAGTGGATAGCGGGAAATTTTCTGAAGCTTTTCCTCGAGTCGTTTGGAAATATAAAGCTTTTCCGGATCTATATTCTTATTTCGATTCATATAAGTACCCCGAAACACAAACAAACCTCAGGATGAAATCTTTCACCCTTTTCTCCGGATACATTGTTTTTCAAAATATCCGAACGTATACCTGTAGATTATACCATATTCAGAGAACTATATTAAACCAATTTTTGTATACTTAAATTATTTCCCTGTCAAAATTTCAGCTGCAGCCAGTTTTGCCACGCCCACAGCGTTGTCAGTGGACATTTCGGGAGCTCCGAAGGAAATATAATACGGAGTATCCGCAAATCTCGCAGTCAGGTTCTCCCTGAGAAAAGCACTGGCAGATACACCTCCTGCCATTACTATGTCCTGTGTACCGGTTTTCTTCATCGCATCGGTTATCATAAAGAACAGCGCATCACTGATTCTGCAAAAGAGTTCAAGCACCAGTTCTTCATCCGCTCCACTTTCTCTGATGATCCTGCTGATCTGAGTCTCGATCCCGGAAATATCAGCATATGAGCCCTCTATATGGATGTTCTTCAGACGATTGGTTTCCATAATACTTTTTCCGGTTCTCGACATTTTCACTTTAAAACGTCGTGAGGACTCCACGGCGATCCGATCCAGACGTGCTCCCGCCGGGAAAGCGTATCCGGCCGCCACGCCGGTCCTGTCTATCAGCTGGCCGAAGGAAAGATCCCTCGTCCCTCCGACGATTTCCACAGGTGTATTGCCATCCGTGAGCAAAATCTCGCCGGTACCTCCCGACATGTGAAATGTCAGACTCATTTCCCCCGGATTCCGCAATTCCCTCACAGCAGCAATATGTCCCTCCTGATGGGAAAAATGAAACGATGGTATCCGCATAACCGCAGCAATTTCCGAAGCTGACAGCATGCCCCCGCGAAAAACCGGCATGTATGAACCCTCTACCGGTCTTGGCCTGCTGCTGGAAGCCACCGCCAGGATTTCCATATTCTCTGCATCCCTCATGGCTTCCCTCGTAAGCTCCGGAAGATTTACAATATGCTGAAAAAGCGCCTCCGACTGTCTCAGCCCGCGCTCTCCGGTCTTTACATCCAGCAGCTTTCTCCTGTCGGAAATGACATTTCCATTCAGATCCACCACAGCCACTGAGGTGGTGTAATTACTCGTATCAAAAGCGATGACGGCCCCTGTTCCGGATAGGCCGCCATTGACATTTCTCTTATTCAGATTCTTATCCATTATTCTTTGCTGCCTTGCCGAGAAGTCCGTTGATAAACCCGGAGGACTTTTCTGTGCTGTACTTCTTCGCCAGTTCCACCGCCTCGTTGATGGACACAGGCATCGGAATGTCTTCCATATAGATGATCTCCGTCAGCGCAATTCTCAGTATGGAGAGATCTACAGCAGGCATGCGGTTTGTCTTCCACTTATTGCTGTATTCGTCGATTTTCCCATCAATTTCGATTCTGTTTTCGAAAAAGATGCTGTAGACCTTCGAAAAATATTCGGAACATTCTCCGCCCATATTAGCCTCGACATATTCCTTAAATTCAGCCTCGCTGTAATCCTCCGAGATGTTCATCTGATAGAACATCTTCATGAGATTTTCCCGTTCTTCTCTTCTTTCCATGTCATTACCTCCGACTCTTCCGATATTAATAATGCCCCGTCCCGGTGCGAAATCCCTTAAACAGAGATTCCCTGCACATGAATGTTCACGTTCTTCACATCCAAACCGGAAATCTTTTCAACTTCCCGCTTTACATTTTCCTGTATCTTCCATGCCATTGAAGGAATATTTACACCGTACTCAACCACGAGATAGATATCCATCATAATCTGTTCATCAGACTGTGCCACCTTTACGCCTCTGGTATCCGGCGATTTTCTCAGGATGCTGTCTGTTATGGCGGAGGACAGGGAATATACGCCTTTTGTCTCCAGCGCAGTCTTTGCTGCACATGCTGCTATCACGTCATCAGAAACCTTTATATTTCCGTATTCGTTTTCCATAAAATCACTTCCCCGTTCCTGCGCGAAATGATAAGCTGCTCAGACTACCTGAGACTCTTCCTGCAGAGCATAAAGTCCTTTCCCACCGGCTTTCCGAAATTCATTCGGAGCTTCTGCTGCGCATGAGGTGCAACTTCCAGTTTTTCACCGGTTTCCGCATCGAACATATCTCCCACAGTGTAAGTGAAGAATCCTGTACTTCCTGGGCCGAACACCTCGATTTCATCCCCTGTCCTGAAATTATTCCTCTGCTCCACTATGGCTTCACCGGTCTGTTCATCGTATTCCCGGACAATGCCAATGAAATCGTAGTTCCGTATGTAGGCGGATGACTCGTAGTTCTGGTCATTCTCATCCGGCTTTCCGAAGAAGAATCCCGTGGTGAAATGCCTGTTGCTCACCTTTTCCAGCGTTTCCATCCATTCCTTCCTGTAACGGAAATTATCAGGATCATCATAGTAAGTATCTATTGCAGTTCTGTAAGCACGAACCACATTAGCCAGATAGAAAACAGACTTCATTCTTCCTTCGATCTTGGCTGATGCCACTCCGGCTTCGATGATCTCCGGAATGTGTTCGATCATGCAGAGATCTTTAGAATTGAACACATATGTGCCTCTCTCATCCTCCTCCGCATCATAGTACTGACCCGGCCGCTTCTCCTCCATGAGATGGTAATTCCATCTGCAGGGATGCGCACACTGGCCTCTGTTTGCATCTCTGCCGGCCATAAAGTTGCTGAGGAGGCATCTTCCGGAATAGGATATGCACATGGCTCCGTGAACGAAGACCTCGATTTCCATATCTTCAGGAAGCTTTTCCCTGAACTGTTTCAGCTCTTCAAGAGAAAGTTCTCTTGCAGCGACCACTCTCGTCACACCCATTCTGTGCCAGAACATAGCAGATCTGAAGTTGGTATTATTTGCCTGTGTGCTGAGGTGAACCTCTGCATCCGGACGCTTTTCCATCAGTATATCAAATACTCCCGGATCTGATACGAGAAATGCATCTACCGGTATGTCTGCTATCTCATCCAGAAACTCAGGGATCTTTTCTATATCCTCATTGTGCGCGAAGATGTTCAATGCAAGATATGTACGACATCCATGTTCATGCGCATATGCCACGCCCTCGCGCATATCCTCCACGGACATGCTCCCGGCGGCAGCTCTCAGACTGAATCCCTGCCCGCCGAAATAAACCGCATCGGCTCCATAAGCCACCGCTATCTTCAATTTTTCAAGATCACCTGCCGGTGCAAGTAATTCTATCTTCTTCATATTATACTGTCTCCATTGACTTATTTCCGTTTTTATTATTTCGAATGATGCTGACGGACATACCGTCGCCTGCAGATATAAATGAAGTATCTGCATCTTCAGTTTCAGATATAAATGAAAGGAATTCGTTCATTTTCCGGATGTTTGTCCTGTACTTTCTTCCCGGATCGTATTCATCTGAAACGGTTCTTCCGCTCATCAGTATATTATCACATATGATGAGTCCGCCGCTGACTACCTTGCAGATCACCGCATTCCAATACTCAAGGTAATGACTCTTCGCAGCGTCTATAAAAACCAGATCAAAAGGCCCCTGCTGTTCTGCAGCTGTCTGAGCCGCATCACCGGTGATCACGGTTATCTGCGATTCATAGCCCAGCCTGCGTATGTTTTCACGGGCAGTCGCTGCTGTTTCTTCCTTCAGTTCCAATGATACTACTTTTGAATCAGGTCCGCATACTTCTGCAAAAAAAGATGCGGAATAGCCGACAGCCGTACCGATTTCCAGAATCCTCAGTGGTCTGGCGATGAGCAGCAGTGACCTCAGGACATTCTCTGTATCCCGGAGAATGACCGGCACGCGAGCCTCCTCTGCTTTCAGACGAAGTTCGCCCAATTCTTCTGTCACAGGTCTGTAAAAACCATTTAGAAATTTAAGAACCTTTGGATTTGTGATATTCGAATCATTAATACCCATTTAATCCTCCCTGCGTACTCCTTCTCAAACGCTTCAAGATCCGGAGAAAACCGGCGTCTGTCAGTCAAGTGAATCTATGTATTCCGCCTTGTAGGCCTCAAACTGTTCGTAATTTGATGCAAAATTGTGAGAACCATCCTTTGCAGGGCTTGCAACGTAGAACAGATAATCCGTGGAGGCCGGACTCAGTGCTGCTTCTATCGCCTTCTCGCCCGGAGAGCAGATCGCTCCCACCGGAAGTCCGTCAATCTTGTAGGTGTTGTATGGTGAATCCACCTTCAGATCTGATTCGTAAAGCCGTTCTTTCGTAGCTCCCAGAGCGTACTGAACAGTGGCATCTATCTGCAGTCTCATGCTGCTGTTAAGTCTGTTGTAAATGACACTTGCTATGACAGGTCTTTCATTGTCCAGCTTTGCCTCTTTTTCGATGAGGGATGCCACCGTCACTATCTGGGATGTTCCGTAAGCTGATGTTATAGCAGGATTTGATGATGCGTAAGCTCTGTCATAGACATCCTTGAAAGTGGACAGCATTTTTTCGATTATTTCATGAGGAGTCGATGTCTTGTAAATATTATATGTTGAAGGGAAAAGGAATCCTTCCAGGCGTTTTTCACCCTGCACTCCTCCGTTCAGAAAATCGTAATCGAAGGTTCCCTCTGCTGCTTCCTTAAGGAATTCATCAGCTGTGCAGACTCCGGTCCCAGCCACCGTATCAGCAATACTTGCCAGAGTGTAGCCCTCAGGAATGGTAAAAGTGATCGTGTCCTCGTTTCCTTCGATGAGCTTCTTCATTATCTCTCTCGGAGACATGGATGCAGAAACTTCATAAACACCTGCTTTGTATTTTCCGTCATTGCCTTCTATCCTTGAGAAGATCTTGAATTTAAATGCGCTGTCTATCACTCCGCTGTCGCTGAGAGTGCGGGCGACATCATCCGTACTGAAACCCTGTTCTATCGTCACTGACACCTTTTCCGTAGCTGAAGAATCCAAAGGTGTTCCCAGCATGTGGAGCATCGCAAATACTCCTCCGGCAATGATCACCAGGATGAGAAGAATG
>JAIKWW010000168.1 GCA_024684465.1 Clostridia bacterium
ATCCCCGGCTGAACCTCATTCAGTGACGATTCCACCATCCTCGCAACGATCGGGATGGCGCCCACCGTAAGTGGCACGATGGATGCGGTCGTGCCGATGGATGCTCCGGTCACAAGTCTGGTGAACGGGATCAGCAGGACCAGCAGTATGAGAAACGGAAGGGAACGACATACGTTCACCAGGAATCCCAGGACCAGATTCACCGGTCTGTTTGGCAGGATTCCTCCCTTTGAGGTTGCGAATAACAGCACCCCCATAGGCAGACCCACAAGATAGGCCAGGACCGACGAGAAGAATGTCATCACCAGTGTCTCAAAGATGCCTGTCTCTATCGCTTCTATAAGATAATCGCTCATGCCTTCTCCACCTCCTGTACGCTGAGTCCGTTGTCCGTGAAAAACCTGATCACAAGTTCCTGTTCCTCCCTGCCCGGTGGAAGTTCAACCACCATCTGTCCGTAGCCTATGCCGCCCACACTCTTGGTGTTGGCGCTGAGGATGTTGACCTTTCTTCCGGTCTTTTCCACCAGCTCCGCGATGAAGGGCCTGCCTGCGGCGAGCCCGTCGAAGACCAGACGTACCAGTCGGCTGTCGCTGCCGGAAGGATCGAAGGGATTGCTGGGAAACACCAGCTTCCTCGCCGCTTCCGACTTTGGATTCCGGAAGATCTCCTTCACTTCCCCCACTTCTGCCAGCTCGCCCCGGTCAATGATGGCGACCCTGTCGCAGATCTTCTCCACCACGCTCATCTCGTGGGTGATGATGACTATGGTGAGTTTTCTCGTGAGATTGATGCTCTTCAGAAGATCCAGGATCTCCCCGGTTATCTTTGGATCCAGTGCACTGGTGGCCTCATCGCAGAGCAGCACTCTGGGATTTCCCGCCAGGGCTCTGGCTATGGCTACACGCTGCTGCTGGCCCCCTGAGAGCCTGGAAGGGAAGGAATCCTTCTTGTCCTCCAGTCCCACGACCTTCAGCATTTCCAGCGCCACCCGCTTTCTTTCCGCTGCCGGCACACCGGCAATTTTAAGAGGCTGCATCACATTGCTGAGCACAGTCCTCTGATGCAGCAGATTGAAGCCCTGAAAGATCATTGCTATCTGCTGTCTGACTCTCCGGATCTCCGCCGGCGACAGAACCGAGAGATCCTGACCCAGAAAGGAAACCGTTCCGTCAGTGACATCTTCAAGCCGGTTCAGCGTCCTGACGAGGGTGGATTTTCCCGCGCCGCTCATGCCGATGATCCCGAAGATCTCACCTTCATTTATCTCAAGGTTGATGTCCCTGAGGGCCGGATATTCCTTTCCTTCATTTCTATATACTTTTGATACGTGATCCAGCTTGAAAACCTCTGACATGTTTTCCCTCTCCCCGGACTGCACTTACTTAAAACAGCCCTTTACTCAGATACCGGTCGCCCCTGTCCGGGATGACCGTGACTATATTCTTACGCTCCACAGTCTCAGCCAGTCTCAGCGATGCTGCAAGCGCCGCGCCGGAGGATGACCCGGCGATAATGCCCTCATTTGCCGCAAATTTTCTGGCGGCTTCGAACGCTTCATCATCGGTCACCTTGATAACCTCGTCCACCAGGGACATGTCCATGGTTTCGGCTATGAAGTCGTTCCCTATGCCTTCTATGTCGTAATCCCCGTGCTCGCCGCCGCCGATGACGGAGCCCACCGGATCTGCAAGAACGCCCTTTATGTCCGGATCCTGTTCCTTCAGATACTTCAGGATCCCCGTGAATGTGCCGCCGCTCCCGGCGCCAGCCACCAGGTAATCGATCTTTCCATCCATCTGGCGGTAGATCTCAGGACCCGTTGTTTCGTAGTGAGCCAGCGGATTGGCAGGATTTGTGAACTGACCCAGCGCCACCGAGTCCGGGATCTCCCGGAGAAGCTCGTCGGCTTTTCTCCTGGCTCCCATCATTCCTGCCTCACGTTCCGTATGAATGATCTCAGCGCCCAGCGCTTTCATTATCTTCTGCTTTTCAACGGAGAACTTCTCCGGCACCGTGAAGATCACCCTGTAGCCCCGGTTCAGCGCGGCTATGGCTATACCGATCCCGGTATTTCCGGCTGTCGCTTCGACTATCGTGCCTCCCGGCTTCAGGAGACCCCTCTCCTCCGCGTCCCGGATCATATATAACCCGATGCGGTCCTTCACACTGCCCGCCGGATTCATCAGCTCCAGCTTGGCATACAGGCCGTTTTCATTGGCAACGCCCAGATTGTTGAGCTTGAGCACCGGTGTGTTTCCTATCAGTTCATGAACGCTCATGTGCACATCCATGATCACACCACCTCCTTAGCCGAGTTTTCAGCAGCCTGCTGCAGGTCTTCGATGAGATCCTCCACATCCTCGATTCCCACGGAGAGCCGGATCAGCTCGTCCGCTATGCCCACTTCCTTCCGGATGTCGGCCGGGATCGCCGCGTGGGTCATGGTCGCCGGATGGCATACCAGCGATTCCACGCCTCCCAGACTTTCCGCCAGAGTTATGAGCTTCAGATTGCTGAAGAAGCTCCGGTAGTCGTATTTCTCATCCAGAATGAAGGAGATCATCGCCCCGGGCCCGTCTGCCTGTTTCTTCTGGATTTCATAACCCGGATCCTCTTCCAGTCCCGGATAGTACACCCTGGTGGCGTACCCGCTGTCCCTGAGCCATCTCGCTATCCGCTCCGCATTCTTCACGTGGCGGTCCATCCTGACTCCCAGAGTCTTGATGCCCCTGATCATCAGGAAGCTGTCCCAGGGTCCCAGCACTCCGCCTGTGGCATTCTGCAGGTAGTACAGCCTGTCTGCAAGTTCTCTGTCCTTCAAAGCTATCAGCCCCGACACCGTGTCGCTATGGCCTCCCAGATACTTCGTTCCGCTGTGGATCACGATGTCCGCCCCCAGCGTGAGCGGCCTCTGAAGGTACGGCGTGAGAAACGTGTTGTCCACGATCAGCAGTTTTCCGTGCCTGTGGGCGATCTCCGCCGCAGCAGCTATGTCAGTGACTGTGAGAAGAGGATTGGCAGGACTCTCCACATACACTGCCTTCACGTCCTCGTCTATGGCCTCTTCGATCTTTGCCGGATCTGAAGTATCCACGATCTTGTAAGTGATCCCGAAGTTGTTGAACACGTTGTCCAATATCCGGAATGTTCCGCCGTATATGTTGTCCGACACCACCAGCTTGTCCCCCGACTTGAAGAGAGATAGCACCGTGTTGATGGCCGCCAGCCCTGAGGCAAAAGCCAGTCCGTACTCCCCGTGTTCCAGATCGGCGATGAGCTTTTCCAGCGCCGCCCTCGTGGGATTACCCGTTCTGGAATATTCCCAGCCCCGGTCCTGTCCCAGGCCGTCCTGTTTGAATGTGGATGTCTGATAGACAGGAACGTTCACCGCGCCGGTTACCGCATCTCCGTCTGTTCCCCCGTGAATCAATAGTGAATCAGTTCTAAGTCCCATTTCATTTTCCCCTTTCCTTTTGAAGTTGAATTAATGTTACCACCAGTCACAGCCCTTGAAAATTCGGCTGTGTCTTTCGCCGGTGATAACCGGAACTTATCACAACAAAAGAGCCGCCCTGAAAAGAGCAGCTCCCGATAATCATCTCCGTATCCTGTCCGGCCGGAAATCCTGTTATAATTCTTTGTATTTCAGAAGTTCGCGCACGTAGGCCTTGCCGTAGACCGACATCCTGCTTCCCTTTCTCGTGATATAGCCGATGATCAGCGGATCCTCCTCCTTGAGCTTGATCGCCACAAGCCCCTTCAGGATCGCATCATCCCCGGAGAGCAGGCCGCTGCCTATGGAATATCCGTGCAGATCCGCTATGATCTCCATGGACGTGGCCCTGTCGTCGGATTTGATCATCCTCTTGAAATCGTAATCCGCCATGGCCTCTTCTGTCAGATAGAAATTGCTGTCATCACTCTGATCGAAGGTCACGCAGGGATAGTCCCTGAGCTCCTCCAGGGAGATCTCCTCCCGGTCCGCAAACTCGTGATTCTTCCACACGTAAGCGTATGTCTCCCTCCTCATGAGAGGCATGAAATCCAGCTGATAGTCCTTGAAAAGCCTCTTCACCATCATCTCGTTGGATCCGGAGAACGATATTATCCCCACCTCGCTCTTCAGCGACCTGACATCCTCCAGCACTTCTCTGGTCTTGGTCTCATGTATGGAAAACACGAACCTGTCCGGATAATTGTTCCTGATCACCTCCGTAAAGGCCTTCACCGGAAAGCTGTAGTGCTGCGTCGACACGGAGAACCGCTCCTTGTCGCTGTCCTTTGACAGATATCTGTCCTCAAGGATCTCGTACTGCCCCACCGCCTTCTTCGCGTAGGTTACGAATTCACGTC
>JAIKWW010000030.1 GCA_024684465.1 Clostridia bacterium
AGAGCTTCATCCAGCTGCGGGTCTCCTGTGGTTCCCACACCTCCCGAAAGTTCCTCTTCCATGGTTCCATATACATCCGGATCCAGCTCCGACGCTTTGGAGGATACTTTTTTTGCTGCCCTGCGTTCTCCGACCAGGGCGCCAAATCTCTTCTTTTTATTATCCTTGCTCATCTTTCCCTCTGATTCTTCTATGCAGATCAATCTGATGCAAACTGTTTCATAATCATCTCAAAACATAAAATATGACCCGCGGGTCATAATTGTATTTCATAATATACTCTTTCAGAAGAAGGATGTCAACGCCATTCCGACCAATGGGTCAATATTTTTTCTTAATTTTTATTTGGCAAAAAATCGCAGAAATTGCAAGGCGACCCGCAGGTCAGTATTTTCAAGTACTGACGAGGAGTCGCCTGTTTTTTACGTTATATTTCCCAGGGGGATGGCTTTATTAAATGTAACCATATGAGGCTTGCAACAGCGTTTTTGTTTATTCTTTTTCAGCGGAAATCTTCATATTGTTACCATCCGCATCTATGACGACCACGTCTCCGTCACCCACAGTTCCACGGATGATCTCCGCTGCGATGGCTGTTTCCACGTGCTTCTGGAGATACCGCTTCACAGGGCGCGCGCCGTAGTGAGGATCGTAGGCCTCGCTGCAGATGAGATGCTTTGCGGCATCCGTGATGCGAAGCTTCATATTCCTCTCTGAGAGCCGCTTCTCCAGCTGGCCCAGACTCAGGTCGATGATCCTGCCCAGCTGCTGCTCCGTAAGAGCTGAGAATACCACGATGTCGTCGATCCTGTTTATGAACTCAGGACGGAAGTGCCGCTTGAGCTCATCCTCCACCTGTCTCTTGACCTCCTCATCAATGGTGCCGTCCTGGTGAATATTTTCAGTCAGGTATGCGGAACCCAGGTTAGAAGTCATGATCACTATGGTATTCTTGAAATCCACTGTATGGCCCTGATTGTCCGTGAGCCTGCCGTCATCCAGAAGCTGCAGCAGTATGTTGAACACATCCGGGTGAGCCTTTTCGATCTCGTCGAAGAGGATGACACTGTACGGATGACGTCTCACGGCCTCCGTCAGCTGACCGCCCTCGTCGTAACCCACATATCCCGGGGGAGCTCCGATGAGTCTGGACACCGAGTACTTTTCCATGTACTCCGACATATCTATGCGCACCATGTTCCTCTCACTGTCGAAGAGGGACTCCGACAGCGCCTTTGCCAGCTCCGTCTTGCCCACGCCTGTAGGTCCCATAAAGATGAAGGATCCGATCGGCCTGTTTATGTCCTTGAGACCGGCTCTCGCGCGGATCACAGCCTCCGAAACGGCTTCAACTGCCTCGTCCTGGCCGATGACTCTTCTGTGGAGTTCCTCAGGCAGTTTCAGCAGCTTTGCCCTCTCGGATTCCACCAGCTTCGCCACAGGAATTCCGGTCCACTTGGCTACAACCTCTGCGATCTCCGCTTCGTCCACGACCTCCTTCAGCATCTTGTCCGAATTCTTTTCCTGCTCCTCAGCCTCCCTGAGCTGTCTCTCCAGTTCAGGCAGCCTGCCGTTCTGCAGCTGGGCCATGAGGCCGTAGTCATAATTCCTCCGTGCCTCCTCGTACTGATGCTTCACGTCCTCGATCTCCTGCTTGATCTTCTTGGACCTGCCGATGTCGTCCTTTTCCTTCTGCCACTGGGCAGTCATGGCTGCGCTTTCGGTTTCCAGATCAGCCAGTTCCTTCTGCAGATTCTGCAGTCTTGTCACGGAAGCGGCATCAGTCTCCTTCTTCAGCGCCTGTTCCTCGATCTTCAGCTGAAGGATCTTTCTGGATATCTCATCCAGCTCCTCAGGCATGGAATCTATCTCCGTACGTATCATGGCCGCAGCCTCGTCCATCAGATCTATAGCCTTATCCGGCAGAAACCTGTCAGTGATGTACCTGTCCGACAGAGTGGCGCAGGCTATGAGCGCGTTGTCTGTGATCCTCACGCCATGATGGATCTCGAACTTTTCTTTTATACCTCTGAGTATGGAAATGGTGTCCTCCACCGCCGGCTGATCCACCATGACCTTCTGGAAACGGCGTTCCAGCGCCTTGTCTTTCTCGATGTACTGCCTGTACTCGTCCAGAGTGGTGGCGCCGATGCAGTGCAGCTCACCCCTCGCCAGCTTAGGCTTCAGGATGTTGCCCGCATCCATGGAACCCTCCGTCTTTCCGGCTCCCACGATGGTATGCAGCTCATCGATAAACAGAATAATCCTGCCCTCGGACTTCTCCACCTCGTTCAGCACCGCCTTCAGACGTTCCTCGAACTCGCCCCTGAACTTCGCCCCTGCGATCAGAGCTCCCATGTCCAGTTCAAACACAGTCTTGTCCTTGAGTCCGTCCGGCACATCTCCCTGCCAGATTCTCTGGGCCAGTCCCTCCACTATGGCGGTCTTGCCCACGCCCGGTTCACCGATCAGCACCGGATTGTTCTTTGTCCTTCTCGACAGGATCTCGATGGCGTGCCTGATCTCAGAATCCCTTCCGATCACCGGATCCAGCTTGCCCGCCTTCGCATATTCCACCAGGTCTCTTCCGTACTTTTCCAGTGCGTCGTAGCCGTCCTCAGGATTCTGGGAAGTCACCCGCTGGTTTCCCCTGACCTTCATCAGAGCCTGCATGAACCCGTCCCTGGTAATGTTGTACTTCCTGAAGATCTGCGCCGAAGGAGTACCCCTCTCAGCCAGAAGGGCCAGATACAGATGCTCCACGCCGATGTACTCATCTTTAAACTTCTGAGCACTCTTCTCCGCATCCATTAGCAGCCTGTTGAACCTCACCGTGGCATAGAGCTGCGAATTTCCTTGCACCCGGGGCAGCTTGTCCAGCTCAGCCTGAACATCCTGTTCCACCTGCTTCACCTGGATCTGCATATACTCCAGCAGCTTCGGGATCAGACCTTCCCGCATCCTGAGCAGCGCCATGTGCAGATGCTCACCGTCGATCTGCTGATGTCCCGATTCGATTGCTATATCCTGGCAGTCTGCCACTGCAGCCCGCGCTTTTTCCGTGAATCTTTCCATTTCAATTGCCATAAACCATCATCTCCCTTTCCCTCAATATTCATATATCAATGATGCCAGCCGGCCAATTCCGTAAGCCGGCGCTCCCGGATACTCAAACCACATGATCATCCGATCAATTAAAGTTATACCCGTGGCATTTTCAGGTAAACGGTTCTCGAAGATATTTTAGCACTCTTTTTGTGAGAGTGCTGATAAAAATTCTTAAAATAAAAAAACAGTCCCGGAGTTTGTCTCCGAAACTGCTCATGTTGTGTCTGTAAAGCCGGACCGATATCAGAACCAGATCCCGGCAAACAGTCCGTAAAAGAATGCCACACCCGGACTGATAATATATTCAGTGATGTCAAAGCAGATTATTATGATCAGGAACATTGGACCCAGGTTGTAGAATCTGTAGTACCACGGTTTCCTCTCCAGATCGAACAGCTGTGTTATCAGTCCGAAGCCGTCCAGAGGAGGCAGCGGGATCAGGTTGAAGATCATCAACACCAGGTTGATCTGGGCTGCTCCCATTACTATCCTCCAGAGGATCACGCCTATATCGGTGTTCATAAATTCCGGTGCGGCAACAAAAAGACCCTTGCACAGTCCCATCAGAAGGAATGCTAGAATGCAGTTCATAACCACGCCTGCGATGGAAACCAGAAACTCGTCTCTCCTGCGGTGCTTGTAATATCTCGGATCGATGCGCACCGGTCTTCCCCAGCCGAAACCGATGAGCAGCAGCAGGATGAATCCGATGGGTTCAATGTGAGCCAGCGGACTCAGAGTCACCCTTCCCTGGTTCTTCGGAGTGGGATCCCCCAGCTTCCAGGAAACAAAACCGTGGGAAAACTCGTGTGCGGAAATGCCCAGGATTATGCCCGGGAGGATGATTATCCTTTCCATAATATAACTTAAAATCGAATCCATTTATAACCTCTCGTTTCATATTAAAACACTTGCATCATATTTAATCCGATTTGAGCGGATCTGTCAATGACGAAGGGCAGAAATAAAGACAGAATCAAACGTATACCTGTATACATCTTATTATCTTCCGATTTTTATCTCAATTTTCGGAATTTCTTTTGTGTGTTCCATGAAATACCGCATATTATTTTATTTACTCATTTAAACATGTTTCGCAAAATACATTACATGTCATCGCATTTCTGATATAATTAGCCCGTTGTGTGCCGATTTTTAAAAAATCTGCGGACAATTCGCTATTATTAAAGAAAAAATCAACTAAGGAGAATTCATTCATGCAGGGTTTTATGGAGACAGTCGTTCAGTGGAGCGACAATATCAATGCCTTTGTCTGGGGTGTCCCCACGCTGATACTGCTGCTGGGCACAGGAGCATATCTGACAGGAAGACTGGGATTCATCCAGTTCCGCAAGTTCGGTTATACCATGAAAGAGACGGTGGGCAAAGCTTTTAAAAAGGGCGAGGCCAAAGAAGGAACTCTTACCCCGTTCCAGGCCATGACCACAGCTCTCGCAGGAACAGTGGGCACCGGTAATATCGCAGGTGTTGCAGGAGCCATCGCCATCGGCGGACCCGGCGCCATCTTCTGGATGTGGGTCGCTGCCATTTTCGGAATGTGCACCAAGTTCTCGGAGATCGTCCTGGCTGTGAGATACAGAAAGAAGAACGACCAGGGAGATTTCATCGGCGGACCTATGTACTACATTCAGAGAGGTCTGGGCAAGAGATGGTCCTGGCTGGGCGGACTTTTCGCAGCCTTCGCTGCCATCGCCGCTCTGGGAACAGGAAACATGACACAGATCAATACGATCTCCACTTCCATCGGTTCCATTTTCACAGCATTCGATCCGAATGTTTCGGATTCGACTCTGAAAATAGTTTACTTTATCGTAGGGCTCGTGGGCACGGTTCTCGCAGCATTTGTTCTCTTCGGAGGAATGCAGAGGATCGGCAGACTCACCGAGAAGCTGGTTCCTTTCATGGCATTGGTTTACGTTGTCTGCTGTCTGACGGTTGTCATAACCCACGCTTCCCAGATCATCCCTACTTTCTTTTCCATCTTCCACGGTGCTTTTGATGCGCCTGCAGTGGGAGGCGGACTTGCAGGCGTTACGATCCAGCAGGTTATCAAGGCAGGATTCGGCAGAGGAATTTTCTCCAACGAAGCCGGTCTGGGTACCGCTCCTATCGCCCACGCCGCAGCTAATGTTTACCACCCGGTAAAGCAGGGCTTCTACGGCATCTTTGAAGTATTCGCAGACACCATCGTGATCTGCACTCTGACAGCGCTGGCGATCCTCTCATCAGGCTGCGCAGAGGACTTTTTCGGATCCACAGCAGGAACCAACCTGACGATCCTTGCCTTCGGAACAACCTTCGGCTCCAAGGCAGCGTCCATCATAATCTCGCTGTGCATCGCGCTGTTCGCCTTCTCAACTCTGCTGGGATGGGCACTCTACGGCTCACGCTGCTTCGAGTACCTCTTCGGCACAAAGAGCATAAGGATCTACCAGATCATCTATCTGGTATTCATCATGATCGGCGCAAATGTTTCCCTGAGCCTCGTTTGGCAGATTGCGGATTCAACTAACGCCCTCATGGCGATTCCGAACCTGATCGGCGTTCTCGCCCTCTCTCCTGAGGTGATCAGACTCACCAGAGAGTACTTCTCCGGAGACGAGCTTCCTTACTACGGAGATGAAGCTGACAAGATCCAGGGCATCCGTCATCCGAAGGCTGAGGTTAAAGAAGACGAGGATGTGGCTTTATAAGCCGGAAAGCCTGTCGATCTGACCGGGACGGAATGACCGGAAACGGGCTCAAGTCGATATAATATAAGATCAAAACGCCGCAGCGGCTGGCATGTACCGGATTCCCGGACACATCTCAGCTGCAGCGGCGTTCTTTTATTAATTCTGAACTTAAATTAAACCTGAATGAAGGATCCGGACTCTGCTACCTTGAGATCCTGTACTTCGTGCGGAATCTGCGTTCAAATTCCTCCACCAGTTCATCCCGGAACTGTGGATCCGAAATATTGATCAGAGCCCTGGCTCTGTCCTCCAGAGACTTGCCCCTGAGGGTGGCGATGCCGTACTCAGTGACCACGTAGTTGGCATCCTCCTGGGTCATGCTGACCTCGGCGCCTTCTGCTATGAATGGCGTGATCTTCGAAACCATCTTTCCGGTACTGTAATCCGGGACGGATGAAGTCATTGCTATAATGCCTCGACCCCTGCGGTCCACAGACATGGTGGCACCTCTGTTGAGGCTTGGCTGTCCGCCCACGCCGCTGAACTGGTAGGTCCCCAGGCTGGCGGATACGATCTGGCCCGTCAGATCCACTGCAACGCTGGAGTTTACGATGCACATCTGGCGCTGCCGTGCTATGTTGAAGGGATGATTCACGTAGGATGCGGATTTGAAGCGGACCGCAGGATTCCTGTCCACGAAGTCGTAGAGATGCTTCGTTCCTATGACGAAGGAGACGGTTATCACCCCGGGATCCGTAGTTGTATACCGGTTGTTGATGGCTCCGTGCTCGTACAGATCCACCAGTCCGTCGGAAAACATGTCGGAAAAGACGCCGAGATCACGCTTGTCCTTCAGTGAATAACAGACTGCATCAGGTATGATCCCGACTCCCAGAGATATCGTTGATCCGTCCGGGATCAGTGAAGCGCAGTAGCGACCTATCTGAAGCTCCTTTTCTCCCGGCTCCGGCATAGTTGTCTCGAAGAGAGGCACATTGCCCTCCACAAATCTGTCGATCTGGGACACATGAATAAATGAATCTCCGTAGGTCACAGGCATATTCTCATTTACCTGAACCAGAACCCTGTCCGCGTGGAGCAGAGCGGATCTGGTATAGTCCACGGAGGTACCCAGGCTCACGTAGCCCTTCTCATCCGGAGGAGATACCATGGTCATGAGCACATCGCACTTGAAGTATCCCTTTTCAAAGAATTCATCCGCCTGATAGTAATGATTCGGCGTGAAGTCCGCATATCCGGCAGCCACGGCATCTCTTGTATTTCCCGTCAGGAACCATCCGTCGAAGGTGAAGTTCTCACGGTATTCCGGCTTCGTGTACTCTGCCTTTCCAAAGGAATACTGATGGTGGATCCTGACATTTTTATAGGAAGCAGCATTTCGCACCATGGCATCGATGAGCATGGAAGGCTCCGCAATGCAGTGGCCGAACACAACGTGATCATCGTCCCTTATGAGCTGCACCGCCTCATCTGCTGTGCAGAGTCTTTCTTCATAGTATTTTTTCCAGTCGTCCATATTTCTGTTCCTCCCGCAGCCACCTGTCAGATGCCTGCAATGAAAAGTTCCATGGAAGTTTCGATGGGGAATTTCCCCGTCTTTACATTTCTGTTTATCTCGTAGGCCTTCATCAGAATCCTGCGAAGCTTCGCATCAGAATAACTGCGGCACGCTTCCCAGGCCTTCTTCACTCTGAATTCGTGAATCTTGAGCCTCGAGGCTATCTCCCTCCGGTCCATGCCGGCGCCACGCATCTCACTGACCAGCAGCACAGTCTCAAACTGGGAGCATATGAGTCCCAGCAGTCCGAAGAGATTGCTCTCGTTTTCCAGCATCTGCTCGAACATCTTAAGAGCTTCGTTCCTGCGTCCCGCAAGCACTGCATCCACAAAATTGAAGACATAGACGCTGTTATTTCCGGTTATGGTCTCTTCTATGGCCTGCCTTGTAACCGTGCCTTCACAGTAGGCAGCCAGCTTGGAGAGATCTCCCACCAGATTGTCGATCCTGTATTCCGACTCCGTATCGAAGTATCCTGTAGCATAGGAAATGGCATTTACCATGTTGCTGTCACAGCTGCAGCCCAGTTCTCCCAGGCGTTTCCTGACAAATCCGTTGAAAGTGGCCACATCCAGCCTTTTCATATTGTATTCTCTGCCCTTTTTCATGGCGGTCTTGAAGAACTTTCTGCGTTTGTCCGGATTTCCCCTGCAGATCAGAACCAGCACAGTACTCTCCGGAAAAGTCTCAAAGTAGGATGTCAGTTCATCAAGATCCACAGTGCTGCCCGGAAGTGTGTCATTTTCCGTCTCTGTGTCCTCAGCTTCCTCCTCCCCCGCAGAATTCTTCCCGGATCCGCTGCCCGCCGGAAAATCCGTCACTATGACTACTCTGCGTTCCGACATCATGGGCATGGTCTCACAGGCGGAAATGATGTCCCCCGAGGAACAGCGGGTTCCGTCAAGTTCCGTAAAATCGAACATCTCCGCGGCCTCATCCACGAAGGTCCTGCGAATGCTGTCCCCTGCCCAGCGTACCAGGTAGTCTTCAGTTCCGTATACTATATTGATCGAAGCGATGTCGCGTTTTTTTACATCCGCGGCGATCCGTTTGAAATCATGTTCTTCCTGTGGCTTTTTGCTATAGGCCATCAAAGCCTCCTCCGCTCAGCCGGTTTGTCATCCCGGCTACTTAAATCTCTCGTTAAATGCATTCTCCAGCTCCTCCCTGAAATCAGGGTGAGCTATGTTTATCAGTTCTCTGGCACGCTCCCTCAGGGTCTTTCCCTTGAGTCTTGCGATGCCGTACTCTGTGACGAAGTAGTCCACGTCCTGTCTGGTGATGGTCACCGCCGAACCCTTTGATATGACCGGCTTGATCCGGGATGTGGTCACCCCGTTTTTCGTATGTGTGGAAGAAAAAGCAATGACTGTCCTGCCCTTTCCGTCCCGGGATATGTCAATGCCCCGCATGAAATCCATCTGTCCACCGGTTCCGCTGATTATGCGCGTACCGGAGCTTCCCGACACCACCTGCCCCATGAGATCCACTTCGATGCAGGTGTTGATGCCGATCATGTTCGCTTCTTTGGCGATCTCAAAGGGATGGTTGTTCACGGAAACCCTCCGCAGCAGCACTGCCGGATTCTTGTCGACCATATCATAGAGATGCCTTGAACCCATGACGAAAGAAGCTGTCATCATGCCCCTGTCGCAGGACTTCTCGGAATTGGTTATGACACCCTCCTCCCAGAGTTCCATCATGCCGTCGGAGATCATCTCGGAGTGAACTCCCAGATTCTTCTTTCCCTTGAGTGCCTGACATACTGCATCGGGAATCGAGCCGATGCCCAGCTCTATGGTATCACCGTCGTTCACCAGTGAAGCACAGTTGCCTCCGATCACCTTGTCTATCTCCGTAAGCGGGGAATGAGCGAACACCGGAAGCGGTTCATCCTTTTCCACTATGCAGTTCATCTTGCTCACATGTATGAGGGTGTCCGGACTGGAGCACCACGGAACATTCCGGTTTACCTGACAGATTACCACCCTGGCAGCTCCCACAGCTTCGTGGATCACGTCAGCGATGGTTCCCACGCTGCAGTATCCGTATTCGTCCGGCGGCGTCACCTGTACCATGAAAACATCCACCGGGATCACGCCTTCTCGGATCATCACACCCTGATCGTAATAATAGTGAGGATAGAACTGGGCGTTGCCATCATTGAGATATTTCCGCGTTGTTTCGGTACCGAACAGGGACTCAAATACAAAGTTTTCCCTGTATTCCTCCCGGGCGTAGTCCTCTCCGCCGTGGCTTATGCCGTGCATGACCTTCACATTCCTGTAGGAATTGGCATTTGCGATCATTTCGCTGACCAGATACTCGGGTCTTCCGGCCATGCCCGCGATGAAAACCCTGTCTCCGCTGTTGATATAACCCACGGCAGCCCTGCCGCTCTTCAGCTTTTCTTTATATAATACTTTCCAGTTATCCATTGGAAGTGCCTCCGTTATAGTCGGGTTTCACCCTGAAAAACACCGTTCAGCAAACAGAGCACAGCCCTGGTCTGACCGGGACTGTGCTCTGCTGTCATCAGTTATCATTCACAACGCCGTGTGGCGGTGACGGATTCACCGGAACAGGTGTCGTCTGCTCCCCGCCGGCATCGCCGCCCGGATTGGAAGCCGGAAGTCCGCCTTCCTCATTGCCGGTTCCGCCTGTTTCACCGGTGTTGTTTCCGCCGGCGTTATCGACCGGTTCCCCGGCATTTCCGTTTTCAGTTGTTTCTTCACCGTTTTCCGGTTCTGTAACTTCCTCTTCGGTTACCTCTTCCTCTTCCTGGATCACCTGACCGCTGGCATATTCGGCCGCGCCTCCGTGCCGCTTGGTTCCGTTGACGTAATACTCTCCGTCAGGACCTACGTACACGTTTGAAGGTTTTGACTTGAAGGAGCCGTACGGCATACCCGAAGTGACCTCTCTCATGACCTTGCTCCAGAGAGCAGCAGCCGCGCCGCTTCCCCTTGTGAGTTCCAGATTCACGTCATTTCCGATCCACACAGAAGCCGCAAACTGAGGAGTGAAACCTACGAACCATGCGTCGTAGTTATCCGTTGTGGTACCGGTCTTGCCGCCCACCGGCTGCCCGGAAAAGGCTGCGCCGCCGGCGATACCTCTGGATACTGTCGTCCTGAGGATATCTGTCATTATGAAGGCAACGCCCTCATTATATACCTGCTTGGAATAAGGTGTCTTTGTGAGGATCGTGTTGCCATCGGCATCCTCGACCTTTGTATATGACACCGGTTCCACATATGTTCCTCCATTAGGGAAGGTGCCGTATGCGGAGGCCATCTGGATCGGAGTGATGCCCTTTGTCATGCCTCCCAGAGCCAGTGCTGCAGGGTTCAGATCGTTCACATCACCGCTTTCCACGATGGAGGTTATGCCGTTATCCTTCAGCATCTGTACGGAGTAGCTGGCACCGATGCTGTTCCAGACTCTCACTGCTGTTACGTTGATGGACTGTTCCACACAGGTTCTCAGGGAAACGAGGCCCCTGTAGCCGGTGTACCAGTTCTTCGGCCATACCTTGCCGTTGACGATATTCTCAGAGTCGTCAACCGTGGAGCCCGCAGTCCACACTGTGCCCTGATCCACACCTGACTGGATCGCCGGGCCGTAAACGCCGATAGGCTTGATGGAGGATCCCGGCTGTCTCGTGCTGTTTGCCCTGTTGTAGAGCATCTTGCCGCTGGTGCCTCTGCCTCCCACCATTACTTTTATCTGACCGTTTGAGTAATCGGTCACTACCATTGAACCCTGAGGCTGAACCGTGTTCTGACGGAGCCTTATATTGTCCGCGGATACCGTGGCGCCCCTGCCGTCAAAGGTGAAATATTCCGGATGCGCCTTGACGAACTCACCGGAGATCACCAGATTGCCGTCGCCGTCACGGGACAGGAACTGTGGATCGATACCCACCATGTATCCTCCCTCGATGGAGTTGAGAAGTCCGTCCACGTAGGCGTACATATTCTTGAATTCCATCTGCGGGATCTTAGTCCCGTCAGAGGACTTGGTCTCATAGATATTTACCCTTTGACCCTTGAGGATGGTGATGCCGCCGTCAGCGTTGGCTGTGTATTCCGACGGCCCGAAGGAGAAGGATCCGTCTGAATTGAAATAGGTGTCCTTGCTGTACAGCATGATCTTGCCGCCCTTGGTCACTATATTCTTATTGCCGTCCTTCTTTATCTTCGTGATCCCCGGGAAATTCGAAGACTGATTGAAGATGGCCTCAGCCTTTTTCTGCATGTTCATGTCCAGAGTCGTATAGATCTTGAGACCGTCCTTGTATATCATGTCATTGGCGGCAGCCTCGTCGATCTTGAATTCCTTCATCAGGTCATTTGTCACTTCATCGAGACAGTAGTCGGTGAAGTAGGACGAAATGGAAGATGTTGTATCGAACTTCGGATTCAGTTCCGCCCTGATATCCTCAGCCATTGCCGCATCGTACTCATCCTGTGTGATCATCTCCTGCTCCAGCATGTTCTTCAGAACTGCATGCTGTCGGTCCTGGAAGCCGTCGTTATATACAACCGCATAGGTATCATCCTGATGTACCACGTCTGCCCCTTCGGGAACCTCATTGATGTAGTAGCGTTTCAGAGGCGCGTTGTGCGACGGACTCTTCGGAATAGATGCGAATACAGCGCATTCACCCAGAGTGAGGTCCTTTGCATCAACCGAGAAGTACATCTGCGCAGCCGCCTGCACGCCGTAGGCGTTATAACCCAGAGAAATAGTATTCAGATAGGCCTCCAGGATCTGATCCTTCGTCAGATTCCTCTCCAGTACCACCGTGTAGTAGGCCTCTCTGATCTTTCTCGTCATGGAACGCTCAGATGTGAGATAGAGGTTTCTGGCGAGCTGCTGGGTTATGGTACTGGTTCCGCTCACCTGTCCGCCGCTCGTTATACTCTCTTTTATAGCTCCGAAAATACGGATGAAATTGAAACCGTGATGCGAATAGAATGTCTTGTCCTCGATGGCGATGACCGCATTCTTCAGATTCTCCGGCATCTCGTCAATGTTTATGTTGTCCCGGTACTCCGCTGTGGATGTGGACTCCAGGACCTCTCCGTTGGCATCATACATGGTTGACGGCTGGGAGATCAGCGTGTAGATACTGTTGGTGTCAATAGTCGGAGACGTCATAACCACATATGCGGTAAAGGCGCCGCCTGCGAGTATCCCTATCACCGCCAGTAAGACCAGTATCTTGAGTATGGTCTTTGCCCGGGATTTTTTCTTTTTCTTTGTATTGGTATCACTCATTTTCTTCTTCCTAAATATATGACGGCCGGTATCACCGCCGTCTCCGGCTTCTCCGCCCGCAGCCGCCTCTCCGGAACCTGCGGATGCGTCTTCAGTTCCTGAAGGAATGCTCCCGAAATTCTCCTGCGCCGCCGGCTCCTCCGCCGTACCGAGTCCGAAAACAGCCTCCTCCAGATCAGCCTCTGTAAAGGCTTCATCACCGGAGGTATCATCATTATTGCCAAAAGTATCCGATTCAGTGAACAGACTGTCCGCAGCATTCGCGGATATGCTGAGCTCATCATCCTGCCGGGTTAGATCC
>JAIKWW010000110.1 GCA_024684465.1 Clostridia bacterium
GAGACTTTGCCATGACCGGTGAGATCACGCTCAGGGGAAATGTACTCCCTGTCGGCGGTATCAAGGAAAAGATGATCGCAGCCCACAGAGCGGGAATCAAGCATGTTCTGCTGCCTAAGAAGAATCTGGAGGATCTTGAGGAAATACCTTCAAACGTAAGGAACGCGATGACTTTCCAGGGAGTTGAGACCATCGATGAGGTGTTCGATACCGTCCTTGATGCAAATCCTGCAAAGAAGAAGGGCGCGTCTCCGGCAAAGAAGGCTTCCACCGGAAAGACTGCAAAGAAAACAGCGGGCAAATCCGCTTCCGGGTCGAAAAAGGAAACTTCAAAATGAGAATTGTCAAAGCGGATCTTGAAGCAGTAGCGGTAAAGAAGGAGCAGTATCCCGCACCGGGAATCCCGGAAATAGCCTTTGCGGGACGTTCCAATGTGGGCAAATCCTCATTGCTGAACCTCCTGTGCAACCGGAAGAAGCTGGCCAGAGTCAGCGGATCTCCGGGAAAGACACAGACGATCAATTTCTATATGATCAATGACGGAGAGTTCAGGATCGTGGACCTTCCCGGGTACGGATATGCAAAGGTGTCCAAAAGCCAGAGCAACAGCTGGGGCCCGATGATGGAAACCTATCTGAAGGACAGAGAACATCTGATCAGAGTTGTGCAGCTGGTGGACATACGTCACGACCCGTCAAAACAGGATGTACAGATGTACGAATTCCTGAAGTATTACGGGTTGAGCGGCACTGTGGTGGCGACAAAGTCGGATAAGATCTCAAGGAATGAAGTCCAGAAGAGTCTGAAGAATATCCGTGCAAAGCTGGGCATGGATAAGGCTGATGTCATAATTCCTGTGACCGCTCTGAAGAAAAGCGGACATGAAAAGCTGCTGGAGCACATCGAAGAACTGCTCCGGGGGAATAACGAAGAAAGTTCATCATTCTCGGAAGATCCGGTTTCATCTGAACGAGAGAACTGAATCATGATGGTTACTGCATTTCAGCAACAATAGAAATTACCGTCCGGTTTAAAATAGACCGGACGGTTTTTTGTAGAAAAGATAACAATTATGTTACAAGTCATCGCAAATTCTATCAAAAGTTACAGTAATATGAGATAATTAATCAACATTATGTTACGTTGTGGTTAATTGAAAGCATACTTGATGTAAGATTGATGTCACAAACATTATTAGAATAGTATACTTTTGAAGAATGAGCAGAAAACCACGCGATGATGTTAAGGGCAAAGTGAGAATGGCAATTGGCAACGGAGAAAGAGATGACAGCAAATAAAATGAGTGGGTTCGGGTCCACACATTTTACGGGTAATAAGGGCAATATACTGATCATCGACGGCGACAGGGAAGACAGGGTATTCTTCCGTCGCCTGCTTCAGTCTGCTTACAGCGTTGTGACTGCGGCAGACAGTGAGGTGGCGATGAAGAATATCGAGAGATATGCCGGCTTTCTTTCACTGATCATAGTTAGTCTTGATCTGGGTGAATCAGAAGGCATTCGCCTTCTCAGAAAATTGAAGACAGATAACAGGTTCTGCAATATCCCGGTGGTGGCACTGGGCTCCTTTGACGGCGACGGAGCGGAAGCTCTGCAGACGGGAGCGGCGGACTACCTGAGAAAACCTTTTGAAGCTCCGGAACTGATCAGGATACGCATCAACAATGCGGTATCCAGCTGTGTAATGCCGGAGGCAGATATTACGGAAGAGCACATGGACAGTCTCACAGGACTGATGACCATGCCGCGCTTCACAGATATGGTGGAAGCGATCAGATCCGGCAATCTGCTGAACAGATCAGTTCAGGAGTGTTTTGTATTTTTTGATATCTCAAAATTCAAGCTCTACAACATTTTAAAGGGCCGGGATGCGGGCGACCGGATGCTGGCTGAGATCGGCAGGATCCTCCGGGAAGTATACGGAGGCGAGCACATTGTAAGGAAATCTGATGATCACTTTGTGGTTATAGATTATGACACCGGCAGCGTGGTTAAAAGAGTCATGGAAGTCTGCAGCAGCGTGGCAGATCTGGATCCGGATTTCAGGCTCCAGATTAGAGCCGGTATCTATTATTCGAATTCGGATGAACCGATCAGTGAAGCCTGCGATAAGGCCAAGCTGGCAGGGGACAGCATCAGAGACAATCTGATGATGCCTTACTGCGTCTACACTGATGAACTGAACAAGATAGCGGAACTCCGGAAGTATCTGGTGGACAATCTTGACAGAGCCATCGAAGAGGGCTGGATCCACATTTATTATCAGCCTGTGGTAAGGACTCTCACAGGGGAGCTCTGCGGTCTTGAAGCTCTTACCCGCTGGAAGGATCCTGAGCGGGGCATGCTTGCGCCGGCTACATTCATTCCTGCACTTGAAGAAAACAATATAATATATAAGCTGGATACATATGTCATCCGTGAGGTGGCGAGGAATCTTCGTGAACAGATCGACAGCAACATACCTGTGGTGCCGGTTTCCTTCAATATCTCCCGAATGGATTTTGACAGAAACGATCCATACGAGGTGGTTGAACGCATCACACAGTACTATAAGATACCGACTGAGCTGCTGAGGATCGAGATCACGGAGTCCGCTGTAATGGATGACGAGGAGAAGATCCACGCTGAAATGAATAAATTCCAGCAGCACAATTACGAGGTCTGGATGGATGACTTCGGCAGCGGTTATTCTTCCCTGAACGTGCTTAAGGATTTCTATTTTGACGAGATAAAGATAGATATGCTGTTCCTGAACAATCTGAACGAGAGATCCCGTCAGATCATCACATCCATCGTGGATATGGCGAAGAAGATGGGCATACGCACGCTTGCGGAGGGTGTGGAAACCCGGGAACAGATAAAATTCCTCTGCGATATAGGATGCGAAAAGCTCCAGGGCTTTTATTACGGAAAGCCGATGCCTTATGATGAACTCATGATGCACTGCTGCAACATCGGCATAGAGCCGGAGGACCTGCTGGCGGGCAAGTTCTACGATAAGGTGGGAACTGTCAATGTGATAACGGACAATCCACTGTCTCTGGTCAAGTATGACGAGCGCAGGATGGAATTCGTCTATGCAAATGAAAGTTTCAGATCCGTGCTGAAATCCGTTGGGGTCGATGATCTCGGGAGAGCGGAATCAGAGCTCAACACTGCGCTGGTGGGGCAGTCACAGAAGCTCCACGGTCTTACGGAAAAGGCTGCGCGTACAGGCAAGCCGGAGATCGCGACACTGGTGGTGGGAGGAAACTATCTCAGGGTGGTTTCCGAACATATCGGAAAACTTGGGAATGTCCACATGTACAAGGTGAGTGCCGACAATATAACCATCGGTACACAGTTCAAGGATGCTTCCTCATACGACCGGATGCTCCGCAATGTGATAATGGTCTACGATGAGATATATTTTGTAGACCTGAAGGAAGATTTCTGTGAGACCATAATCAGCAGCAGATATGAATTCAAGCAGGGCTACAGACTGAGCGGCCTGGCGAGACTTGTGAAATGCTACTCGGATAATTACATTTATTACATGGACAGGGAGCCGTTCCGCAAGTTTACGAGAAAACAGCACAAGAGGTTTATGCGGAGAAGAAACAGCATGAGCCCGTATGCGGAGAGCTTCAGACTGAGATGGGATGATGGAAGCTACAGATGGCATGAATTCAACATTCTGGGTATCCCGGAGAATCCTGATCAGATGCTGATCTGCGTGAAGCTGTCTGCACTGGAATATTCTGATGACAGAAACAGAGCAACTGAATACTATCTGAAAGAATCAAAGGTGGCGGCTCCGGTGTCCATGCCTCTTGCCATGCATTGGAATTCTCTCATGGAACAGAGTGACATAAAGTTCTTCTGGAAGGACAAGAATCACCGTTATATGGGGGCAAGCAAATCCTTCCGTGACAGCTGCGGCGTTGAGATCCATGAACTTTTCGGCAAGACTGATGAGGAACTGGGCTGGGCTCCGGAAAGCGGAGAAGACAGCAGGTGCTACGAAGCCGTTATGGGCAGAGGCGAGCGTGTGCTCAATGCTCCCGGCAGGATAGTGATCAATGGTGAAGAGAAGAGTGTTTTGAACACATTGCTTCCAGTTTACGAAAATGGTGTTATCGAGGGACTCATAGGCTATATGCAGGACAGCGACACGTTGACCGAGGCCGCAGATGAGAGCAGGCGGAACCAGATGATCGATCCGGTTACAGGCCTGTACAACATCTGGGGAATTAATATCGCCATTTCAAATGCCGAGGAAGAATTCCGGAATAAAAGAGTCGGGGAATATTCCATCACTCTGCTGGATCTTCCGGAATATGATTCTCTCAGAGAAAAATACGGCCATGAGCTCTGCATGGATCTGGTAAGGAGTCTTGCAGAGAAACTCGGAAATGCTGTTGCGCCTGATGCCACTGCCGCAAGGCTGCACGGAAGTCTGTTCATGATCGTGGACTTCGAAGAAGACAAAAGGAAACACGAAAAGGATATATATGCCATGATGAGGGCCATGAGAACGGTTGACCACATCGGGGATGATGATGTGGTGATCCGTGTGGATTACGGAACCTCGTATGCATCCGAGTGCTCCGGCGTGCAGGAAATGCTGGAAAGATCCTTCGGCCAGATCGTGGATCCGGGCGTGAGCAGCCTGGGAGAAATGGTGTACGACAGGAACAATGCGATATTTACAACATCGTCCTTTGAATCCAGCAACGAGCTTGTTCTGATCAACGATCCGGATGATTATTCTCTGTTGTATCTCAACAAAAGGGCTCGCAGGGAACTGGGCCTGGAGCCGGATGCTGACATCAGTTCCATGAAATGTTACCAGGTTCTCCACGGCAGTGACACTCCGTGTGATTTCTGCATGTGTGATCGTCTCAGAAGGAACTGCTTCTTCACCAGAACGGGTTACAATCCGGTGATCGGCAGGGATTTCCTGAAGAGGAATACGCTGATCCCGTGGAACGGAAAGAACTGCAGACTGCTCATATCCATTCCGCTGGAAGAAGTGGTGGATTCCGGAAGCATTATCAAACGCAGGATCCTGGGAACACAGGCCATAAATGATTCGGTGGGAGCATCTTTTAATGCTGAGAATCCGAAAGCGGGTCTCCGCCTGCTCCTGCAGCAGCTGCTGGACAGAACTCTGGCGGATAAGGTGTATATATTCGAAGAAGACGGCACAGGTTATGTCAGGAGAATATTTAACGAGATGTCTGACGGAACCACTCCGGAACTGCTTCCTAACAGATTTTCGAAGTCCGGGCTGAAACCTCTTTACCAGCTCCTGGAAAAGGACGGAACGGTAATAGTGGAGGACCGGGACAGCGCCAGAGGTCTTCAGGAAGAAGCCCGCACCCGTATGGAGGATGTGGGAATCCGAAGCATTGCGGTGGCTCAGCTGTTCAACGACGAAAAGAGCAGAGGCTTTGTTGCCATCGAAAACTTTGACAGTCAGACTGTCGACATAACAACTGCGGATATGCGCCTGCTGGGAGAATATGTTTCCACAGCGCTGCGGAATCTGGATAATTTCGAACGCATAAAAGATATGGGAAGAGTTGACGATCTCACCGGAGTCAGGAATATGGAAGCATTTTCCGAGATCATGGACGATGACAGCCAGGATCGGGATTTTACCCTGTTCTACGTGGATCTGAACGATCTGAATAATATAAACAAGAGTTTAGGCAGAAAGGCTGGGGACAGACTGCTGGGCAAGACGGCTGAAATCCTGACGGAACTGTTCGACAGAAGGAGCGTGTTCCGCATAGGCGGAGATGAGTTTGTGGCCTTTGCGGATCTGAGGGACAACGACCAGATCGATGAACTCAGCAACCGGCTCCGCAGAAAACTTGAGGAGCAGGAGGTGAGCGCGGCGGTTGGCTGCGTCAGAAAGGGCAGCGGCCGCATGACCATCGGTGAACTGATGCGGGAAGCCGATCGCAGAATGTATCTGGACAAGAGGTTTAGCCAGAAGCCTTCGTTCTATATGTAGATTTAAATCGGGTCTCCCGGCGGGACCCGATTTCTGTTTTTTGATTCGTACATGCAGGGCATATTAATATTTCATCAGAAATATTGTGAAAAAATTGATATTTGGGTATTATATAGAGTATAGCGTTTTCTGCATTGAGAGGTGACTGACTATGCAATTCATTTCAATGGGTGTGCTCATAAAGCGGATAAAGGCGATAAA
>JAIKWW010000122.1 GCA_024684465.1 Clostridia bacterium
GGATCGGTCTGGCCTCTTTTCTGTTTAATGTTATCTCGCTGATGGTATTATTGCTGCATTTCCTGAAAAATAGCAATTCACTGCGGTGGAACATGTATTTCTCCGGCGGGATCTTTAAGGATGTGACCCGCTTTGGCCTTATCGACTCGAGCACATATCTGTTCCTGGCGCTTTTGACCCTCATCATGAACAACTTTATCAGCACGTGGTTCGGCGCGGAGTACCTGATACTGGTGTCGGTGGTAGCGGTCTGCCGCGAGCTCCAGATGGTCTTCGACGGGATAGGAGAGGCCATAACGCCGATAATGAGTGTCTATGTGGGGGAGGAAAATCACAGCGGAGTGCGCTATATGTACAGCATCGCGCTTAAATCAGCTGTTGCTGAGGGGTTCGTCGTAATGGCGGCGATGATGCTCTGCGCGCCGGCTGTCCCGGTGCTGCTGGGCATCGAGGTTCCGGAACTGGTGGGCTACGCGGTTTCGGGAATCCGCATCTATGCGCTGGGATCCGTTTTCGTGAGCCTTCTCTATCTGATCACGTCGTATTATCTGATAATCGAAAAGATCACGCTGGGAATAATCGCAAGCGCCCTGCGCGATGTCATCGCTTCTTCATTGATGGCTGTCATCCTGGGCATGGCCTTCGGCATTGAAGGCATGTTCGCGGGTCTGGCTGTTGCGCCGGCTCTGGCATACCTGCTCCTCAGGACAGTCATGATCCTGCGCCGCGGTAAGGAAAACTGGCCGTTACTCCTGTCAGAACTGCCGGGGGATGCGGAATCCTATCTGTTCAATCTGGAAACTGAACCGGAACAGATCATTGGGCTTCAGAAGGATGTGGGGAATCTGCTTACGGAAAAGGGATATGACCGGAGGACTGTAGGGCGCGCGAAGCTGCTGATCGAGGAACTCTTTATGCTGATCAGGGAAAAGAACGGTGATAAGGCAATCCTTGCGGAATGTTCCATCCTTCTCCGGCCTGAAGGTGTCCAGGTGATCACGAGAGACGAGGGAATCCTGTTCAACATTTCGGAGGATGATGTAGCTGTGACCTCGATCGTTTCGCTGACAGTTTCTGCCTATATGGAAAAACTGGGGGACAACCGCCGTTATCTGACTACCATGAGTTTTAACCGGAGTTCGTACGTCATCCGCACGGAATCGGAACAGCGGGAGGATAGCTGATCATGCCTTTAATTTCAACAACTGACAATCTATACCGACTCTTGCTCTTCACTGCGATGATCCTGCTGATGATCCTGCTGCACAACAATATTGTACTGTACAAGAGGAAGTTCAGGGATTTTCTGTCTCTCATGCTGATGGCGACAACGTCAATGTGCGCATTTGAAATCGTATGGGAGTATTGTGATGGGAACAAGTCTCTGGAAGTGATATCATACATCGGAGCATGCGGTTACGTAATCTCTTTCTTGTTGTTCGGAACGACTTTCAACCGTTTTTTCCTCGAACAGCTGGGACTGAAGCTGGAAAAGAGATGGATGCAGATACTGTTCTATCTCGTACCGAATCTCGTTATATGGCTGCTGTGCATCACCACGCCTTGGACAAGACTGATCTTCTGGGTGGACGGGAATGGCATCGTTCAGGAAATGAAAATGTTCTCCACGTTTTTCTACGGCATACTTCTAGTTTATCTGCTCTCTTCGCTGGCACCGGCATGTTACTACACCATCCGGGACAAAAGCGTGAACCACGTGAAGAAACGGATTGCGCAGAGTATGCTGGTTTTTGGTGTTCTGGCTCCGATGTTTTTCGTCCTGGAGATGCTGATCATGGGATCCGACAGCGACTTCCTGCCACTGTCTCTGGCATGCTCTGTGGCTCTGGTCTATTTGTCCACGAACGTCAACACCCATCTGCTGCTGGATACCCAGGCCAAGGTTGAGGCTGTGGAGACAGACCTGCGCATCGCCGCGAAAATCCAGTCAGACGCACTGCCCCCATCCACGCCTGATTTTTCCGATCAGCTGGAAATGAGTCTCTGTGCGTCCATGAACACGGCTCGCGAGGTGGGTGGAGATTTCTACGATTACTTTGTCATCGATGACCACCGGCTCTGCTTCCTGATCGCCGACGTTTCCGGAAAGGGGACTCCTGCAGCCCTGTTCATGATGACAGCCAAGACCATGATCAAGGATTACGCCCTTATCTGCGACAGCACGTCTGAGATCTTCACCACGGTCAACCGCCGCCTTTGTGAGAACAATGACGAAGGCATGTTCGCCACCGCATGGATCGGCATAGTCGACACCGAAACGAAGATCCTGCAGTACACAAACGCAGGTCACAACTATCCGATCATCAAGCGCAGCGGGGAGCAATGTGCTATACTTAAGAAGAAACACGGACTTTTCCTCGCGGGGATGGATGATACGGAGTACAGACAGGACGAGCTCCGGCTCTATCCGGGAGACCGGCTGCTCCTGTTTACGGACGGCGTGACGGAGGCTCACAGCGTCGGGGGACAGCTTTACGGGGAAGAGCGTCTGATGGAAATCGTGGATTCGACTTCGGAAGAGAGCGGGGAGGAGTTCCTTTCCCGGATCGTTGACGACGTTAATCACTTCGCTGAGGGCGAGCCTCAGTTTGACGATATCACGATGATAACGCTGATGGTGAAGTAGGAGGAAGAAATTGGAACTGAATTCAAAAAAGGAAGATGAGGTGCTGACAGTTGCCTTGTCCGGAGAGCTCAACACGATCACAGCACCGTCACTGAGTGATCTTCTTGACAAAGAACTCGAGGGTGTGAAGCAGCTGACCCTGGATTTTGCGGACTGCGATTACGTTTCATCCGCCGGCATCCGTGTGCTGCTCGCGACGTTTAAGAAGCTGAAAGCTGAGAAGGCGCACATGAACCTGATCAACGTGGGCGAAATCTTCATGGAGGTTCTGGAAAACACCGGTTTGGATGCCGTCTTTGACATCGAACTGAAGTAGGGTTTTAGTAATAAAGGAATAACAGCATGCTGGGTTTATTAATTGCAGGCACTTTGGG
>JAIKWW010000163.1 GCA_024684465.1 Clostridia bacterium
ATTTGAATTCCGCGGAAAAGACCTGGATGATCTGACAGGCCAGTTTGCCATGAAATTGTCAGTGGAAACAGCGGATATTTCAGGCGGAATCTTTGATATGAGGGGATAAATATATAGCAGCTAATAATTGAGGATATAGAGGTTGATCTGGCTATTTCAAATAGCTGACAGTATGACGCCAAGCACCGGTACCAAAGATCCAATTGGGACTAAAGTAGATGTAAATGCATAGGTTTTGCTTAAAAAGTAAGATTTTACGCCTATAAGATTAATGGCCATTAACAAATAATCATAAAGGAGGAAATGGTATGGGAACGGATATTTCATCAATTTTTGGAGGCATTTCAAATGCAGGAAACTCTTCGTACACCTTGTCGGATTATGCTTCCATAAAGAATGGCAGCTACAAAAAGCTCATGAAAGCGTATTACGCCCAGGAGAAGGAGGAATCAGAAGCGGCAGGCGGGGATTCGCATGCCAAACTGCTGTCAGTAAAATCAACCGCTGACTCATTGAAGGAGGCCTCAGATGCGTTGCAGTCCGATAAACTCTGGGAGAAGAAGGAGATCGTAAAAAAGGACGAAGAAACCGGTGAGGAGAGAAAAACATTTGATTATGACTGGGATGCCATAACAAAAGCAGTAAAATCCTTTGTTGATGCGTATAACAATACATTAGAAAGAGCCGGATCATCAGATACCAAGGATGTCCTGATGGTCGGATCATGGATGGCTAAAATGACATCAAAAAATGCTAATGTCCTTGCCAAGGCAGGCGTTGAGATAGGCACAGATAATAAGATGACTCTCAATGAAGAGAAACTGAAGAACAACACAGGAACGGCTCAGTTTATATTCAAGGGCTATAATTCCTTCGCAGATAAGATATCCTACAAGGCATCACAGATGAGCCAGGGGGCTGCGAGATCAGCGGAAAAGATGGGGGCGGCCTATAACAAAAAGGGTGAATATACCGGAGGGATCTCTTCCTCGATAAAAGACAAGGTGGATGAGGCTACAGGTAAGAAAAACGATACAACAACGGCAAATACAGACAAGGTGGATCAGGAAATAAAGAACCTGAGATCAAAGCGAGACAGCCTTAAACAGAAGATTAATTCTGAATACAATACGGAAAAGAGACGTGAGTACGAAAAAGAGCTTAAACAGGTAGAGAATGAGCTTGCTGTAAAGGATACAGAACAGTACAGGAAGAACAATAGCGTATTTTTCTGAATAAAAATCTGATCTTCTGTTCAGAAATGAACGGCGGGCAGGTAAGGGTAAATACGGATACATATCACATAACACAAAGGAGGATGAAAACCATGTCAATGAACGTAGGTACTGACTATTCAGCTAACAAAGCAGCAATCACAAGTGCAGATATTCGTCAGGCTGAAAAGGACAATTTAGAGGAGCACAGAAAACTGTCGGGATCAATTAAGCCAGAATTGGATGAGAGGAAAGAGAATAATGAAAAAATACGCAGCAGTACAGGGTATAGCGGCGTTGTTTATAAAAAGTCTGAAGAGCCTGTCGATAATTCCACATATTCGATCAATAAGATGAGTGCATCTGACAGGACTGCTATAGTGAATCAGCTAAAAGCTGATGCGGAGGATCGAAAGAACCAGATGATGAATCTCGTGCAGAAGACCCTCTCCGGTCAGTTGGGGACATTCGGTAAGGCTTCCGGTGATGATTTCTGGAGGACGCTTGCAAGCGGAAAGTTCACTGTTGATGCGGCTACTAAAGCACAGGCACAGGAGGATATCAGCGAGGACGGCTACTGGGGAGTAAAAAAGACTTCACAGAGGCTATTTGATTTTGCATCTGCTCTTGCCGGTGATGATGTAGACAAAATGAAAGAAATGCAGGCTGCGATGGAAAAAGGATTTAAGCAGGCAACAAAGACCTGGGGAAGGGAACTTCCCGAGATAAGCAGAAATACCCTGAACGCAGCAAACAAGTTGTTTGAGGATTATTTTGCATCAAAACAGTCAGCTGAAACGGGTTCAGTTACGGAATAGATCATCTGG
>JAIKWW010000008.1 GCA_024684465.1 Clostridia bacterium
TAATACCACTCTCGGACGTTTCCAGCTTTCAGGTATTCCGCCTGCAAGAAGAGGTGTTCCTCAGATCGAGGTTACTTTCGACATCGATGCCAACGGCATTGTAAACGTAAGTGCCAAGGATCTGGGTACAGGTAAGGAACAGAAGATTACGATCACATCTTCCACAACCCTTTCCGAAGAAGAAATCAACCAGAAAGTTAAGGAAGCTGAGCTTTACGCTGAAGAGGACAAGAAGAGACAGGAGAGTATCGAGGTCAGAAACAGAGGTGAGTCTCTCGTTTATGAGACTGAAAAGACTCTGGAAGAAATCGGCGATAAGGCTGATCCATCACTTCTGGCAAAGGTTAAATCTGCGAAGGAAGCCCTCAGTGAAGCTCTCAAGGGTGACAATACTGACGACATCAAGTCAAAGACAGAGGCACTCATGTCTGAATTCCAGCAGCTTTCTCAGGTTCTCTATCAGAACGCTCAGGCTGCAGGAGCAGGTGCCGGCGCAGCAGGATTCGATCCGACAGGCGGCCAGGCATCCGCAGGACAGGCAGCAGGCGGTGCAGCTTCTGAAGGCCCATCCAGAGACAATGTTGTAGACGCTGACTTCACGGTAGACGAAGACAAATAATAATTCGTATTGATTGAATAGATCTGATATTGTACAATGTTCATCAGACACTCTGCAGGGCGGGGTGTCTGATGTAATAATGTTTATAGAATCGTCCGGAGGTTAAGATGGCGGATAAAAGAGACTATTATGAAGTCCTTGGACTACAGAAGGGCGCTTCGGATTCAGAAATCAAGAGTGCTTTCAGAAAGCTTGCAATGAAGTATCATCCGGACAGAAATCCGGGTGACAAGGAAGCTGAAGAAAAGTTTAAAGAGATAAATGAAGCATACGGCGTTCTCTCAGATCCGGAAAAGAAGTCCAAATATGACCAGTTTGGATTCGCCGGAGTTGATCCTAACGGTATGGGAGGCGGCTTTAACGGTGCCGGATTTGATGACATTTTCGGAGATATTTTCGGTAATATGTTCGGCGGCGGCTTCGGCGGTTTCGGCGGCCAGCGTCAGAGACAGAGAAATGCACCGCGGAAGGGTCAGGATATTCAGAAGCGCCTGACTATAACTTTTGATGAAGCGTATCATGGCGTAAAAAAGAAGATAAGACTCAACAAATACGTAAAGTGTACAGACTGTGGCGGATCAGGTATGGAACCGGGCAGTTCAAAACACACATGCCCGGATTGTAACGGAACCGGTCAGATCAGACATCAGACACAGACGCCGTTCGGTATGATGGCAAATGTGACGACATGTACGAAATGTAACGGATCCGGAGAGATAATCGACAAACCTTGTCATAGCTGCAGCGGACTGGGAAAGGTCCGGAAGGATGTCACGCTGGACGTGAACATTCCTGCAGGCGTGGACAACGATTCGGTTATCAATCTCAGAGGTCAGGGCGGTCCGGGTGAGAACGGAGGTCCGGATGGAGACTTCTATCTGGTGCTGGATGTTACACCGCATAAGTTGTTTACAAGATACGGACAGGATCTTGAACTTGAGATGCCGATCACATTTATACAGGCTGCGCTTGGAACCGAAATGCAGGTTCCGACTATGGAACCAGGACAGAATGTGACATATAAAGTTCCTGAGGGTACACAGAGCGGAACTGTATTCAGGATCAAGGGGAAGGGTGTGCCTTCACCGAACTCTTCCAGAGTCGGAGATCTGTACATAAAGGTTAATATCGAAGTCCCTACGAATCTCACTGCAAAGCAGAAGGAAATCCTGTCGGAATTTGAAAACAGTTCCACAGAAGATATGTACAAGAAGAAGAAATCTTTTATGGACAGCGTAAAGGAAATTTTTGGCGTCAGCGATACGGTGACGGCACCTTCTGACAGAAAAAAGAAAAAGAAGAAATAACAAATGTTCGGGCTGTTGGTAGGCTTCACTGCTGACAGCCTTTTTGAGGTGTAATGATGAATTATTTTGAATTGAAAATTTTTACCGACAGCGAGGGAATCGAATCGGTATCAAATCTTCTCATGGATCTTGGCTATGAGACATTTGTGACCGAGGACAGCTCCGTAGTCGAGGAATTCCTGGAGAAAAAAAATTCATATGACTGGGACTACGTGTCAAAAGAAGTGCTGGAAAAGCAGTACGATGAATCCTGCATAACCCTCTATTTTGAAGCAGATGAAACAGGTAAAGCCTCAATCAGAGAAATCGGGGACGCAGTGGCACAGATGCGCAGCGAAGATACGGAGCACAAGTACGGAAGACTGGTGACTGAAAGCAGGCTCGCCAGTGATGAAGAGTGGCGGGACAAGTGGAAGGAATATTTTAAGCCTGCAAAGATTTCCGAACACATCATCGTCCGGCCATCATGGGAAACCTACGAACCTGGCCCTGAAGAAAGCGTCATAGAGATCGATCCCGGGATGGCATTTGGCACGGGAACACATGCCACCACAAGAATGTGCGTAAAACTGCTTGAAAAGTATATCAGTTCTTCAGACGAGACAGTTCTGGATCTGGGCTGCGGTTCGGGAATCCTGTCGATCGCTGCCGCATTGTGCGGATGCGATTCCGTAAAGGGCGTTGATATCGATATGAATGCGGTTGAAGCTTCCAGAGAAAATGTGGAAAAGAACGGAATGTCTTCAAAGATAGAGATATCATACGGCGATGTGACGAAAGGTCTCGGGTTCAAGGCCGACATCATAGCGGCAAATCTCATGGCTGAGATGATCGTGGATCTCACCCCTGATATTGCGGAGCATCTTGAAGGCAGAAATATATTTATTACCTCCGGGATTCTCTCCGAGAAGAAGAATCTTGTAGAAAATGCACTCAGAGCAAACGGTTTTGAAATCCGTGATGTACTCGAGGAGGAAGGCTGGTGTGCCATTGCGGCTGAACTTGCCTGAAAACAGAAAAAGGGACAGGTGAGGTGGAGATGAACAGATCAGTGGCGTTCTGCACTTTGGGCTGCAGGGTAAATCAGTATGAGACACAACAGATCAGGGAGCAGTTCGGGGCTGCGGGATACGAACTCAGGAATGACGATGATCCGGCGGACGTGTACGTGGTCAACACCTGTTCGGTTACCAATATGTCAGACAGAAAGTCGAGACAATTGATCCGCAGATTTAAAAAGAATAATCCGGATGCGGTTATTGTGGTCACCGGATGTTATGCCCAGCTGAATCCTGACGAAGCAGCTGAGCTGCCGGGAGTGGCTGTGGTTGCAGGGACAAATGAAAAGAACCATATTGTTGATTATGTAAACCAATTCTTCGAGTCTGAAGGCTTGAACTCCGGCGCCAGCAGGCATGTTCTGGACTACGATGAAATAAAAAATTACGAAGAGGGTGGAATGATCACAGGTATGGAAAACCGCTCCAGAGCTTTCATAAAGATTCAGGAGGGGTGTGAGCGCTTTTGCTCCTACTGTGTAATTCCTTTTGCCAGGGGCAGGGCCCGCAGCCGGAATGAACAGGATGTGATCCGTGAGGCTGAGGCTCTGATCAGATCAGGCTTCAGGGAAGTGGTGCTGACCGGTATAAACGCTGCGCTCTACGGTATCGATCTGCCGAAATTCGGAGGACGAAGCGGCATCGACAAGCTGATAGAACGGGTCGCAGCTATAGAGGGGGATTTCAGGATCAGGACCGGATCCCTTGAACCCAATGTGGTGGATGAGGAAACAGTAAGGGCTGTAATTGCGCAGGAAAAGCTCTGTCACCATATGCACTTTTCCATCCAGAGCGGATGCGATTCCGTACTTCGCAGGATGAACCGGCGTTACGATGTGGAAACCTATAAGAAACTCGCTTCGATTCTCCGTTCGGAGGATCCGCTGTATGGCATTTCTACCGATATAATTGTCGGATTTCCCGGTGAAACCGAAGAAGAATTTGAGGAAACTGTCAATACCGTCAGAGAAATAGGTTTTTCCAGAGTTCATGCATTCAGGTATTCTCAGCGCAGCGGAACTGCTGCGGCAAAGATGCAGGGGCAGATACCGGGACCGGTGAAAAACAGCAGAGTTGAACGTCTTATGGAAGTTGCTGCCGAATGTGAAAAAAAATTCATGGAAGATAATGTCGGCCATGTACGCAGTGTGCTCTTTGAACGGGAGGGGGACATACCTGGAACCGCAGAGGGCTATACGGACAATTACATCCGCGCGGTCTGCAGGACGGAAAGACCGGAAGATGTGACAGGCAGAATCCTTGATGTGAGGATAGACAGTGTGGATCCTTTTGCGGGTGACCGGGTTAACGGAACTATTCTGTGGTGAGTAAATGCCTTTTGATTGTATTGAAACGAAAGTCCATGATGTGATAAACTTTAATTCGTAGACACAAGGAGGTGAGACAGGCATGTCAGACTGCATTTTCTGCAAGATCGCAGATAAGGAGATTCCTTCAACAACAGTTTACGAAGATGATAAGATTCTCGTTTTCAGAGATGCGTCACCACAGGCTCCTGAGCACGTGCTCATGATTCCTAAGAAGCACATCGATTCGCTTGACGAGGCGAAACCTGAGGACAGTGAACTTTTTTCACATATGGTACTGAAAGTGAAGGACATAGCAGCAGAGCTGGGACTCGAAAACGGATATCGCGTGGTGATCAATACCGGCGAAGACGGACAGCAGTCCGTAAAGCATCTGCATTTCCACATACTCGGAAAGAGAAAGATGACCTGGCCACCGGGCTAAAGCCGGAGAGCCGGATGCCCGGTACAGGTGAAAATATGTCTTGATTTTAATCTGTTAAGGCAGTATAATTATCTAGTGTTTATATGCATAAATCGATCCTAACGCACTATTCAATCATTTCAAAATACGGAGGGAGGGATAATGGAAAATGGCACAGGTTATTGTTAGAGAAAATGAAAGCCTCGAAAGCGCGCTGAAGAGATTCAAGCGTTCTTGCGCAAGAGACGGCGTGATGTCTGAACTCAGAAAAAGAGAACATTACGAAAAGCCAAGCGTAAAGAGAAAGAAGAAGTCTGAAGCAGCTAGAAAAAAGGCGAAGAAATACTAAGATCTAAAAGAGGTGTTGTATTTGTCTTTAAAAGACAGACTGACTAATGATTTTAAAGAGGCTATGAAGGCCCACGATGAAATCAGAAAAAACACGATAAATCTTGCCCGGGCGGCCATCAAGCAGATTGAGGTCGATACCAGGGTGGAACTCGATGAGCAAGGCATCATCGATATTTTGACTAAACAGGTCAAGCTGAGAAAAGATGCCCTCTCAGATTTTGAAAAAGCAGGCAGGACCGATCTGATCGAAGCATATAACAAGGAAATCGAGATTCTGGAGCAGTACCTTCCGGCGCAGCTCACTGAAGATGAGATCCGCGAGATCGTTCTTCAGACAAAAGAGGAACTTGGCGTTGAGGATAAGAGCGGCATGGGTAAGCTCATGGGCGCTGTTATGCCGAAGGTCAAGGGCAGAGCAGACGGCAACGCGGTAAGGAACATAGTCCAGAGTGTTCTCTGATAAAAATTAACGGTGAGAGAAATCTCACCGTAATTTTTTTATGAATTTGCACTTGACAAATAATGAATTGGCGTAACAAATACTTTTGTGAACATATAGTATTGACAACATATTATCATTTGTATTACCATAAGAACATGTTTTACATATTATATATGTGAAAATTAAATCGCGTCCGGTTTGGCCGCGATTCGGGCTTTGCCGGTTTGGGCAGAGTTGTTAAGAGAAATGAGTGTTTCCCGGGATTGCTTTTTTCGCAGTTATCGGGATAAGGAGAAACTAAAATGGCAGTTAAATTTATTACAGCAGAAGAAGCAGCTAATTTACTGTTTGACGGATGCACAGTATGCGGAGTATCTTTCGGATGCGAAGGCTGGCCTGAAGACCTCGGTCTGGCAATCGAAAAGAGATTCTTAGAGACAGGGCATCCTGCAGGAATCACAAATATCCACGCAGCAGGTTTCCAGAACGGAAACTGCCTGGCACATGAAGGACTCATCAAGCTGGATATCTCTTCCCACGAGTCCACAACTCC